>JBFIHF010000183.1:0-12230 GCA_041601915.1 Bradymonadaceae bacterium | reverse complement strand
GTGTCTGCCCACGGACTGCGGCAGCACGCGCTGCGAGAGCAACGAGATTTGCTACAACGGCGTCTGCTACGAGGACTGCTCCGACGGCACCTGCGACGACCCCGCGGACATCTGCTACGACAACATGCGCTGTGCCGGAAGCGCCTGCGAAGCGCAGGCGCAGACGTTCATCGACGCCTACGACAGCTCGCATCTGTTCCATAAGGGCAAGAAGCGCCTGCACGGTGTGCAACTCTCTCTGCTCCCTGTGGTGTGGCCGCGCGCGTATCGCGCGCCGACGCCGACGTCGTTCGACAACTGGGCGAGTGTCGCGAACGGCACGGGCGTCTCCAGCAACAATGATGCGCTGTACGCCCGTGGGTCGGCTCGCGTGGTGATCTTCAACGACGAAACGGACGGCGACACATACAAGCTGTTCCTCGTCCACGGCTCCAAAAACGCCGCGCAGGGCCGCGCCGAGGCGACGTACTCCGTCGTGGTCCGGGGTGTCGATCCCACGGTGCTGATGACCGATGATCGGGACGGCGAAGGGTTCAAGATCTCGCCGCCGCTCTCCGGTCGGACGCATATCCAGGCCCATGTCACCACGGGTGCCACGGAAACCGGGGGCGTCGCGATCGGCAAGTTCCCGGTCGACGGCAACTGGGAGATTCAGATCTCGGCGAACTTCAGTGGCGACATCCAGCGCTGGGAGTTGATGAATGGCGAGAACGGACGCGTCATGGCGGAGCTGTCTCCGGCCGAAACGTTCGTGCTCGACACCAAAACGTTCGCGGACTCCAAGGAGCTGCAGCCGGAGTTCGGGACCGTCTGCGAGACGGACAAGCTCGGCATCTGCAAGCGTGGCACGGTCACCGCCTGCGTGAACTATCAGCTCACGTGCGATCAGACCGTGTACCCGTGGAACTTCGAGATCTGTGACCGCGTCGACAACACGTGCGATGGATTCACGGACGCCGACGACTCGTCGCTGCAATTCGCGATCGTGGAGTCGTTGCAGGCTCCGGCGGGCTGGCGGCCCTGGCCGACGGTCGATGATCCGGGCCCCGTGGGTCGGTGGTTGAACTACACCCCGTTGAGCGCGGCCGACGATCGCGTGGGCTCGACGGCTCCGCTGCGCGTCGACGGCACGCCGGTCCAAGATCCGAGCAAGGTGATGATGGCGATGCACCGCAATCTGCGGACGGGCGCGTTCTCGATGCCGATCATGGTCGGTTCTCCGACCAGTGACGCGTCATTGCTCAGCACCCTAGCCATCGCGTCGCGCGCGGGCTGGGGAGTGACGGGCGTGGGTGGGACCGAGATCCGGGAAGCACCGGTGTGTTGGTACGACGATCGAGCTCCCGGGCCGACGTCAGACGAGGTGCTGAGTTCCTGGGATCCGGGGCTCCAAACGATGACGTGGGTGTCCGATCTGTCGACCACTTCGGGAACGCTGGAGTCGGATACCGTCGCACTGAGGCCGCAATGGTTGCAGGGCGTACACGGTCGACCGACTCACCTCAGCGTTCGACGTGACATCCTCGACACGGTCCAGCGTCGGTGGCGTCGTTACGCGCCGTCGTCGACCGATCTGGCGCTCAACCCGTCCCTGAGTCTCGAGGTCCGACTGAGCGCCAAGGATCCGACCGAGGCCTACTGCATCACCGATACGCCGTCGGCGGCAGGCTGCAGCGTGGGCACGTACATGTGCACCGCGACCGGCATCGTGTGCGGTCCCGGTGTCGACGACAACTGCGTCGCCGGCTGCGCGGACAACGATGCGGATGGCCACATCTCGTTCGACCCGATCTTCTGCACGATGGGCACGGACTGCGACGACTACGATCCGAACGCGTACTATGGAGCGATGGAGCAATGTAACGGTCGCGACAATGACTGCGACGGGCTCATCGACACGCAGACGATCGGACCGTGTGCGGACGGCAGCGCGCTGTGCGGTCCCTCGGACTGCAACGGCCAGCAGGTCTGCACGTGCCCGGCCGGCGTGGTCGAGTTCTACGGCGACCCGGCGGACACCTGCCAGTGTGGCGAGGGACTCGCTCCCTGAGAACCCCGGTGTTGTTGCGACACCCAAGGCTCGCGGAGTACCCTCGCGTGATGCGACGATCCCTTTTGTGCGTGGCGCTGCTCTTCGGATGCCAGGGCATCACCTTCGACCTCGATAGCGTGGGGCTCGCTGGGAATGACGTGGGCGGCGATGCGACGCCGATGCTGGACTCGGCCGACACCCCCGACGCGCCTGCGCGCGATACGGACCCCACCGATGCTCCCGATACACGGCGCCCGGATGCGGATGCACCCGATGCGCCGGATGCGGATGCACCCGATGCGCCGGATATGAACGCTCCGCGCTGCGAGATCCCGCACGCCATCGACACCGATCGCTGCAACCCGACGGTCACGGGCGTCTGCCCGGCGAACGGGTTTTGCGCGCTGGCGGTGGCCGGCGCTCCGCCACCGGAGCTGCTCTGCGTGGAGCGTGCATCGGAAGGGACCGTCGATGTTGGCGAGCCGTGTACTCGCGCCTTCGACTGCCTGGAAGGAAGCACCTGCGTGGACTGGGGACTGCAGGAGGCGGACCCGCGTCCCAAAGGGTGCGCTCGGTACTGCGAGATCGACACCGGACGAGGGTGTCTGGCGAATGAGTTCTGCACCTCGGCGTCGTCGCAGCCGCCTCTGGCCGGGATCGGGTGGTGCACGCCGCAGTGCGATCCCTACGACAAGAGTTCGTGCGGCACAGGACAGACCTGCAACGTCGACTACAACTACCCCGTCTCGACCTGCATGCCGCACTTCCGGTGCGTGGAGTCGGAGGACACGGTGCCCGAAGGTGATCCCTGCGGCCCCGGTCGAGCGATCGCGTCGTGTGCTGAAGATCTGATTTGTTACGAAGTGCAGGTCGCGGACTTTCGGTGCGTGTCGGCCTGTCAGGGCGACGCAGACTGCGGGGGCGGCACATGTCAGCCTCCGGCCGGGCTTTGGGGACTGCGGTTCTGCCAGTAGGAATGTTAGATCGTCGCGGCGGCCGGCGCGTTCAGGGCTCGTGAACTTGCCGCGTCCACCGGCAAACAGTAAACTGGACCCACTGTGCAGCCATCCAACCTCGAGCGAATGCCTACGCAAACCGCCAACTTTCCGGCACCGGGAGAAGTATTCGAATCGCGCTACCGCATTGAGCGCTTGATCGGATCAGGGGGATTCTCTCGGGTGTACCTCGCGACGCAGACCGATCTGGGTCGCCGCGTCGCGTTGAAGGTGATGTTGGCCGACCAGAAGGTGCACTCGCTGAACGGCGCCGATTCCGACGCCGATAGCCACGGGTTGGCGGAGCGCTTTCTGCAGGAGGCGCGCGTCGTCTCGAACCTTCGCGGTCCACACACCGTGACGGTCCACGATCACGGGCGCACCAGTCACGGCCACTTTTTCATGGTGCTCGAGTACGTCGATGGTCTGACGTTGTCTCAAGTCATCCGATCCCAAGGCGCGCTGGATCCACGACGCGTGGCGAACATTCTGCGCCAGACGCTGGAATCGCTGCATGAGGCGCACCTGTTGGGCTTGCTGCACCGAGACGTCAAGCCGGCGAACATCATGCTGTTCGAGCACCTCGGACGCGGCGATAACGTCAAGGTGCTCGACTTCGGGATCGCGAAGTTCGTGCAGCGCGGCGATGCCAACGACCACGAAGATCTGACGCGGTCCGGCTCGATCCTCGGCACTCCGCGGTACATGTCGCCCGAACAGCTCCGCGCGGAAACCGTCGGGCCGGCCAGCGACATCTACAGCCTCGGCCTCGTGGCCTACGAGATGTTGATGGGCAAAAAGGCGATCGACTCGAACTCGAGCGTCGTGATCATCGGTCAGCAGCTCACGGCGCGGCCGTTCGCGGTCCCGAATCTGCCCACGATTCCGCCGCGGCTGCGGATGATCGTGAACCGGATGCTCGCCAAGGACACCAGCGAGCGCTACCCGACGGCGGAAGCCGTGATGGCGGACCTCGAACAGCTGACGTCGGGCAGTTTCTCCGGCACCCAGCAATTCGCATCGCGGCAACCGAACCTCACCCCGATGGACGACTTTCCGGACCTCTCGGACTCGATTGAGGTTCTGGACCTCGAAGAGTTCGCCGCGGAGGAACCGCGGGCGGCTGAAGGTAGCCCACATCGAATGATCCGAGCCGCGGCACTGTTCCTCGTGCTGAGTCTGCTCGTGCTCGTCGTGGCGGTGTTGATCAAACGCCCGAAACCGGAGGCCGAGGCGGTGGAGACACCGCCGGTCGCGGCGGTGCTGCCCGTGGTCGAGCCGATCGCGGTCGCGGCACCGGATGTCGGAAAGCTCGTCGAAGCCCCGGCGATCACGCATCTAACAATCACCGCCAACGATCCAGCCGCGAAGATCTACGTGAACGGCAAACCGAGCGGAATCAGCCCGATCATCATCAAGGCCTCCGAAGTTTCGTTGCCGATCCGCATTCGAGCCGTCGCGAAGAACGGCGGCGAGCGACTGGTCGTGCTCGACTCGGTGGTCGAAGCCGTCGAGATCGACATGAGCGAGCTCGCCTCCCAGGAAGCGGCAAAGCCCGAGACGATCCCGGCCAAACCGGACCGCAAGCCAGACCGAAAGCCGGACCGAAAACCGGACCCCAAGCCAGACCCCAAGCCGGACCCCAAGCCGACTCTGACCCTGCCCGCACTGGATTACTGATGTCCACTCGCCTTGGCGTCCTCCTCGCGCTCCTGCTGATGCTCGTGTCGTTCCCCGCGTTCGCCCAGTCCGCGGAGGACATGGAGAAAGCGCAGCAGCACTTCGCGCGCGGCGCCGAGAAGTACGCGGGCGGCGAGTACGCCAAGGCGGTCGCCGAGTTCATGAGCGGGCACGCGATCACGCCGAACGCGATGTTCCTGTACAACGTCTCGCTGTGCTACGAGCGCCTCGGGAACCTCGACGACGCGTTGGCCGCCAGTCGCCGAGCGCAGCAGCACGATGGCATGCCGCCGGAAGTCGCGGTCCGCAACACGGCGCGCATCCATGCCTTCCGGACGATCCTGACGACCCAAGATGCGAGCCAGCGCGCGGCGGCCCAGGCGAAGGCCGGAGGTGAGGAGATCAAGGGCTCCGAGGGCGACGTCGTGGTCAAGACGACGACGCAGTCCGACGGGATCACGACCATGGGCTGGGCGGGTGCGGCGCTCGTCGCCGTCGGCGGCGGCCTGCTCATCGGCGGCGTCGTGACCAACGGCTCGATCGTCCGAGACATCGAGACCTACGAGGACGCGGCACGCCGCGGTGATCGCGGCGAGTACAACGACCTGAACGAGCGCATCGGCAAGAAGCAAACGACGGGTAAGATCCTGTATGGCGTCGGCATCGGCACCGCGGGCATCGGCGCGGCACTGTTCCTCGTCGATCTTCTTACGGGGACCGAAGAGGTGCCCGTGGCAGCGATCGCTCCGATCCGTGGCGGAGCGATGGTCAGCGCGATGCTGCGATTCTAAGAACTTCCGGGCGAGAGAGGCTCATGCGCCGTATCGTGATCACCTCAGTTGCCCTTGTGCTGCTGGGCGCGTGCCAGGGGATCAACTTCGATCTCGGCTCCGTGCAGTTCGAGAACCAGCGGCCGGCGCCGGACGGTGACACCGCCGACGTGGCCGATGTCGGCGACATGCCCGACATGCCCACGCCGCCTGACATGCCGACCGATGTCTCACCCGACGTCGATCCCGACGCGGCCGACGCCCGCGATGCCAGCGACGCGGACATGGACACCGTTCGCGCTGATAGCGACGGCGATGGGGTCGCCGACGAGGTGGACAACTGCCCGCTGGTCGGGAACGCGACGCAACTCGATTCGGACCTCGATATGATGGGGGACGCGTGCGACCCCGACGACGATAACGACGGCGTCCTCGATGAGGTCGACAACTGCCGGCTCACGGCGAACGCCGACCAGCAGGACACTGACGGCGACGACGAGGGCGACGCGTGCGATCTCGACATCGACGGCGACCTGATCGCCAATGCGGTCGACAACTGCCCGCTGGTGGCCAATGCCGACCAGGCCGACGGCAACATGGACGGCACCGGCGACGCCTGCGAGGGTGACGTGGACGGTGATGGCGTGCTGGACGTCGACGACAACTGCCCGATGCTGGCGAACGCCGGCCAGGAGGACCTCGACGGCGACGGCCTCGGTGACGTGTGCGACGCCGACCTCGACGGCGACGGCATCAACAACACCTCCGACAACTGCCGGTTCGTGTCGAACGCCGATCAGACGAACAGCGACACCGACGCGCAGGGCGACGCCTGCGACGATGACGACGACAACGACACCGTGCTCGACGTGGACGACAACTGTCCGCTGGTGCGCAACGCCAACCAGGCCGACGCCGACATGGACGGCATCGGCGACGCCTGCGAGGACAGCGACGGAGACGGCATCGTCGACGCCAACGACAACTGCCCGAACGACTTCAACGCCCAACAACTGAACACGGATGGCGACGGCCAGGGCGATGCCTGTGACGACGACGACGACAACGACATGTTGCTCGACGTCTCGGACAACTGCCCACTGATCGTGAACAAGTGCCAGTGGGACAAAGACAACGATGGGATGGGCGACCCGTGCGATGACGACATCGACGGGGACGGGATCGCCAACGCGCTCGACAACTGCCCGCGCGACGCCAACCCGCTGCAGGCCGACGCCGACGGCGACGGCGAGGGCGACGTCTGCGACCCCGGGTTTGGCGCGGTCTGCACGCTGCAAGCGACGGACATGCAGGGCGCATGCGACCCGGTGCGTCAGGACTGCCCGGACTGCGAGACCTGCCGCATCGTGGTGACCGAATTCTTCACGCCGACCCCGCCGTTCGTCCCGAAGCGACTCGCCAAATCATGCGCGGTCGCCGACGTGACCCACGTGTACACCCTCGACGAGGGCGCGGCGTGCTCGCCGAGCTCGATGACGCAGTGCAAGTTCGGACACGTCTGCGTGAGCAACATCTGCCGACGGCATTGCCGACTGGACACCGGCGAGGGCTGCACGACCGCACAGACGTGCGCGCCGCAGGACGGCCTCATCACCGAGTACGGCTACTGCCGGCCCGATATGACGGCCTGTTGCGGCGTCAACGGAACGACGTGTGGGGGTGATGGTGAATGCTGTGGCTCCAGCGTCTGCAGGACCGGCAAGTGCTGCACGCCGCATCCGACGACTGGCGTCTGCCCGTAAGCTCTTAGTTGCGCGTCATCAGTGCGTCGACGACGTCGCCGGAGATCGGGTCGGAATGGCGGCAGGCGAGCTGGTCATCGCCCCCGTCGCGCGCGCAGCTGGCCAGACCAAAGCGCTGGTCGGTCCCGTCGATGGCGACGGTCCACGAGGTCGTGAACTCGTCGACCATCCAGTTTGACCCGCCAAGCAGGCCGAACGCCGGTGGTTCCGTCATTCGATAGGTGCCCGTTGCCCGCGTTTCGCCGGCTTCGTGACGCAGGCGGAGCACGGCGATCTCGCCGCCACCCTCGACGCGGGTCACTGTCCAATCACCGTGCATGAACCCCGCCGCTTCCACGGCGAAGTCAAACTCGTCGCCCGCATCGGTCGGCGTTCCCATGTCCGGGGGAGTCGGCATGTCGACGGGCACCGTCGCATCGGGCGTCGTGTTGTTGGCCATCGTCGAGTCCGGATCGAACCTGATGTTGTTCGGATCCGTGGTGTTGTTGTTCGAGCACGCCATGAGCGAAGTCGCAGCAACGATGATCAGGCTGGGTCGGAACATCGACATGTCCAAGCGGGGGTGGATACCTGATGATAGCCGGTATCGGTGGTGCGAGCAAAAGCCAACGATGGCTGCAGCGACTCCGCGCGGACAGACTCAGAAGCAGGCGTTGGGTCGAGCTTCGCGGTGACCGTCGACACACGCCATCAGTGAGCTCATCGCGATGATGATCAGGCTGCGGCGGAGCGACCGATGTTAGAAGCAGGAATCTGGACGATCTTCGCGCTTGGCGCCGACACATCCGACGATTGCGTTGCTGCCTGAGCACTCGGCGCCCTGCTGAAGCGGCACGCGGTAGACGCAGCTGCCTGCGTCACAGGATGGCAGGTAGGGCTGCTCGTCGGGGCAATCAAAGCTATCTTCGCAAGGGATCGCTTCGTCGATCTGCTCGTCGCAGTTGTTGTCCTTGCCGTCGCAATTGTCGAGCAGGCCCGGGTTGATCGCTTCATCGTTGTCGTTGCAGTCTTCCTCGCAGCGACCTTCGCTCACGCACTTCGGGCACTCGCCGGTCTCGCCGACGCCGTAGCCGTCCTCGTCCTTGTCCGTGCAGTTGGCGACCGAACCTCGCGTGCACACGCTGCCGAGGCAACGGTAGGGAGCGATGCAGTCCTGGTCGACGTTGCAGGAGAACTTGTTCGCGTCATCGGTGACGTCGAAACCAATCGAGCATGCTGCCCAGAAGCCAGAAACAAAGGCCAAGGCAGCGACGGCGACAAGAATGCGGACAGTTTTCATGGGTCGTTTCTCAAGCAATTTCAAAAGCGGAAGCCGGCGCCGAGGCCAAAACCGTCTGCGGTGACGGCCGGGGCAATCTGCAGGTCGCGGATCGCGCCCTTGCTCGCCTGTGGTTTCTCGTCGGCCCCTACGTCGGAGCCGCCGCGGATGATGAAGAATAGTGCGCTGACGCCGGCGAGGCCCACGGCGAGGCCGTAGAACACGTTGGCGGTCGTCGCCTTGGATTCAGCGGGTCGAATCGCTTCGCGCGCTTCGACCTGGGTGTAGCGGTAGATCTCGCCGTTCTTCGGACTGGCGGTGACCTCTTTCTCGATCGACTTCGCCTTGCTGCCGAAGATGATGCCGGCGACGAGCGAACCGACGGCGAGGCCCGCGGTGCCGTAAGCGATCACGGACTGCACGACGCTCGAATCTTCCTCGCCCTGCAGATCGCCACGCTTCCCGAACTCGCGCACGTCGAAGATCTTGTACAGCGCCGGCTGGATCGCACTGACGATCGCGCCCGTGCCGCCGAGCCCCGGCGTGTTCTCGTAGCGAAGGAACAGCTTATCGTCGACGTCGAAGTAGTCGATCTTGAGTTCGAGACCCCGCGAACCCTCGGTCACGCGCGCGACGAGGATGCGCTCCACGTTGGCCTGCTCGCCGACATCAGCGAGGCAGAGCGGCTCTTGCACGCAGGCGTCGCCACCGGCGGACTCCAGTGCTCCGAGGACCGACGACCCGCCGAGCACGGTGATGGCGGAGATCGTTCCGGCGACGCGCTCGAGCTCCGCCTGCACCTTCTGGCGCCGATCGGCGTCCATCTGCTCGCCGCCGACGGCGACGACTGCGACCTGCTTCTCCGCGGTGTCGCTGTAGGTGGTCTTCTTGGCGTCGTCTTCGGTGAATTCGAGGCCGGCGGGGTCCTGCGTATCGACCTCGGGCTCGCCATCTTCTCCGCCGGACTTCTCCTCAGGCTCGTCCTCTCCAAACTCGAAGCCCTGTGCAAAAGTCACGGATGGCATCATCGCAATGGAGAGGGCCAGCAAGGCTGCCAGCGCGGGGGATCGCTTCATGTCATCGAACTCATCATGGAAAGATCTAACTCCATTCGGATAACACAGCCCTCAGGGGTGAACAAGTTTCCGACAACGCCCCGAGGCCAGTGTTCCATCAGGAAAGTGAGTATTTTCCGTGTTGGTCGGCGCGCCATTCTCCGGCTTCCAATCCCGCACGCAGCACCACAAAGACCGAGGGGTCGGTGAGCGACACTGCAAACCGCTCGGCGAGCTCGTCCCGAATCACCGACGAGGTCCCGGACGTAATCGCCTGCAAGACCTCCCGAATCTGAGCGCCGAGCGTGCCGAAGCGGTGCTCGCCGACCAGCGCCACGGGGTCGCGCGGGCGCTCCCAGGAGACGGTGTCAGCGATGTCGTCGATGCGCGGCTGGTCCTTGGCTTTGTAGGTGCGTCGCATCCGGGTGGGTTGGCCAATGCGCCCCGTCTCCCATTCGACATCTTCCATCGTCGCGGCCTGCACCAGCGTCGCCAGCGCGCCCGCGCGTCGCTTGGCCGTAGCGTCAGCGAGTACGCCGAGCTCCACGATGACGTCGGTGAAAACCTGGCGCAGCTCCTCGAAGTCCTGGCTCTCGGCGCGATCGAGGGTCGTGCGCACGATGTCGTGCTGCATGACGCCGTGTTCGTACAGGCTCGCGCGATTCGAAACATTGGTGGCGAAGTCGACGCCGGTCGGCGTCAGATGAAACTGGGTCGCCTTGCGATCGCGCAAGAAACCCAGCCATTCCGCGAGCTCCAGGTAGTAGTGGATCGTGCGGTCGCGCACCTCGAACTCGACGACCAGCTGGTCCAGCGTATCGACGCCATCGTGGATCGCGTCCACGACGTAGACCAGCGTCTCGACGGAGTTTGCCTGTGGGATGTTGACGGAAGTGCTCATCGCGCAGCGACCTTACATCGGCGGCCCCCGGCTCGCCACTCAGGAGGCCCGGCTGCGCTCGCAGATCCACACGAAGTGCGCCTCGGAGACCAGCGAGACGGACAGGCGCTGGCGTTGCAGGACTTCGAGGTCCTCGAGCTCCGGCGCGACCTTCATGTCTGCCAGCGTGGTCGGGTTGGCGAAGGTCTCGACGTACTCGATGTCGACGCTCCACCATCGCGGCGAGTCGCGCTTGGCCTTCGCGTCGTAGTAGTCGCTCGATTCGTCGAACTGCGTCGGATCGGGGTACGGCGTGCTCGTGACGCGGGCGAGGCCGACGACGGCGGGCTGACGACCGGAGTGGTAGAACAGCACGAGATCGCCGGGGACACACTCCTTGAGGCGATTGCGCGCGCCATAGTTGCGGATCGAATCCCAGCGGACGCTGCCGGCGCGCTGCAGGTCTTCGAGCGAGTAGTCCTCGGGTTCGGACTTGAACAGGTAGTGCGCCATCGGTCCTCTCGTTGCGGGTGCCAATCGAACTGTAGCGCAATCTGTCGACTCGGCGCATAGTCTCAGGCGATGGAAGTCGAGCCGCAAGAAGTCGTGAAGCAGAAGTGGAGGCGCGTGCGCGCCTATGCGCCGTTCGCGGCGTTCGGCGGAGGCTTCGTCTTCGACTCCATCACGCTGGGCCGCAGCGTCAACGTGCTGGACCTCTACCTCGTGTCGGCCTACGGCCTGCTGGCCCTGTTCGGCGTGCTGCTCCGCGAACTCACCCTGCCGAGCTGGGGCACGCGCGGCGCCACGATCCTGATGCAGTTCTGCCTGGGCGGCGCGCTCAGCGCGCTCGTGGTGCTCTACTTCAAGAGCACCGGCAACCCGCTGTCGTTCCTGCTCATCCTCGGACTTTTCGTCACGATGGTCGGCAACGAGTTCGTGCACCGAAATGAGGCGCCGCGCCGTGAGTATGCCCTCGCGCTGTGGGTCGTGGCCGCGTCGATGCTCGCGAACTTCGTCGTGCCGCATTTCGTCAACAGCGTCTCCGCGATCTGGTTCTATGCAAGCGTCGCAGCCAGCGTCGGCGCCCTCGTCGTGCTGAAGTTCCTGTTTCGCTTCCCGTGGCGCGACCTGCGTTTCGCACTGCCGGCCGCCGCGCTCCTCACGGTCCTGTGGATGCTCGGCTTCGTCCCGCCGGTGCCGCTGGTCTACAAGAACAACCTCGTGTGCACCGACTTCGACAAGCCCACCTACTCCTGCCAGAGCGACGAACAGACGATCTTTCAATCGTTTGGAATCACGAACCCCACGGTCACCACGGACAACGCGGTCTACTGCCTGACCGCCGTCTTCGCACCGGACAAGGTCGACGTCACGATGGAACATCGTTGGTGGCACTACACCGACGGCAAGTGGAAGGCGGTCGACACGATGGAGTTTCCGATGCGCGGCGGCCGCAAGGACGGTTGGCGCTTCTGGTCCCGCAAGCGCCACGCCACCCCCGGGGAATGGAAGGTCGAAACCGCGCTCAAAGACGGCCCGGTCCTCGGCTACCAAAAGTTCGATGTCATCGACGGCACCGCCCCGAAAATACGGACCACCCTGTAGGACCGCGAGCGACAGAACCGGCCTCTACCATCTCGCGGCGGACACAACGCGGCACCGGGACGGGCCCGGTGCTTCGGGCCTGGTGTCCGCTGGAAGGAAATCCCGGGCTTTTTGAGTCCCTTCGTTTCAGTCGGCGCATTTTGAGTACCCGGGCAACTCGCACCACGCGATCGCCCCATCCTACTCATGACC
>JBFIHF010000182.1:0-12274 GCA_041601915.1 Bradymonadaceae bacterium | reverse complement strand
GCTTCGCAGGCTGGCGGACGCGGTCGCTCGGCGGTGCCGGGACCCGCTCCGCTCATTACTCGGCCACGAAACGCGGCCACTGGCCGCGTCTCGTGGCCTCCTGATTCGCTCCGCGGGACCCCGGCACCGCCGGCTCCCGCTCGCGCTGCGGCGCGCTGCCATGGCGGACCTGGGGCGCCGTGCCCGGCATCTTCGGGGATCGTCCGAGTTACCTGACCGGGATCGGATCCCGACCGCGCGACGGGCTCTGGGGCCATTGACAGCGCGCGGGCTGGCGTCTAGCTTTCGCGAGCCTGACGTGGCGCTCCGCGCGACGCTCCCTCCAACTACCGAACCATCGGGGCCCCTCCCTCCCCGCGGTTCAATCGAAGAATCCTACGACTGACGAGGATACGTCATGGCGATGTTTGATGTGGTCGCGAAGGGCTTTCGCGATGTTCGAATGCGTTTGGAAGGCAAGCGCGAACTCACCGAAGAGAATGTCGAGGATGCCCTGAAGGACATCCGGATGAGCATGCTCGAAGCGGATGTAAACTTCCGCATCACGAAGCAGTTCGTTGGACGCGTGAAGGACAAGGCGCTGGGCGAGATCGTCAAGGTCAAGGCCCAGGCGTCCGGCGAGCGGGTCGACGTCACGCCCGGCGATCACTTCATTCGGATCTGCCACGACGAACTCGAAGCCCTGATGGGCCCCGTCGACACCAAGATCGTCTACGCTCCGGATCGCCTGGGGCCGACGAAGATCATGATGGTCGGCCTGCAGGGCTCCGGTAAGACGACCACGAGCGCGAAGCTTGCGCGGCTCGTGATGAACGAGGGCAAGACCCCGTTGCTGGTCGGCGCCGACGTGTACCGTCCGGCCGCTATCGAGCAGCTGCGTGTGCTCGGCGAGCAACTCGGCGTGATGGTTCACGCCCAGGAAGGCGGTGACCCGGTCGCGGTGTGTACCGAGGCCCTCAAGGTCGCCAAAGAGAACAAGTGCGATGTCGTGATCTTCGACACCGCCGGCCGCCTCGCGGTCGATGATGTGTTGATGGAGGAGCTCGAGAGCATCGTCGGTTTGACGCGGCCCGAGAACATCTTCCTCGTTGTCGACGCCATGATCGGCCAAGACGCCGTCAACACCGCGGCGGAGTTCAACAACCGCCTGGAGATCGACGGCTTCATCATGACGAAGCTCGACGGCGACGCCCGCGGCGGCGCGGCGCTGTCGATCAAAGAGGTCACCGGCAAGCCGATCAAGTACGTCGGCGTCGGCGAGAAGCTCGACGATCTCGAACCGTTCCGGCCCGAAGGATTCGCGAACCGCATTCTGGGGTTCGGCGACGTGATGGGCTTAATGCAGAAGTTCGAGAAGACGCTCTCGGTCGAAGAGGCCGGCCGCGCCGAAGAAGACGCGATGCGGATGCTGTCGGGCGACTTCGACTTCAACGACTTCTACAAGCAGCTGGAGCAGATCTCGAAGCTCGGTTCGATGAACGAGTTGATGGAGATGATGCCGTTCTTCGGCGGCGGTCTGCCGCAGAACGTGCAGATCGATGACCACGAGCTGGTGCGGGTGCGGGCGATCATCCAATCGATGACGCCCAAGGAGCGTTCCAACCCCGATCTGCTGACCCGGCAACCGAGTCGCGTGCGCCGGATCGCGGCGGGTTCGGCGCAGGAGCTCGAGAAGGTCGAGCAAGTGCTGCAGCAGTTCAACATGATGCGCCAGATGATGCAGCAGTTCTCGAGCTTCGGTGGCGGCTTCCTCGACAAGATCCCTGGATTCAAGCAGCTCAACTCGCTGCGCCAGATGAAGGACATGGACATCGGGTCGCTGCTCGGTGACCTGATGGGCGGTGGCGGCGGTGCGCCAGGCGGCGGTGGTCTCCCCGGATTCGGGAACCTCAATCTGCCCCCCGGTTACACCCCGCCGGGCGGACAAATGGCGGGGACGCGCTCGAAGTCGATGAACCGTAGCAAGCGCAAGCGGAAGCGCCAGGCTGCGAAGAAGGCGCGCAAGAAGAAGTGAGCACTCGCCTCTGCTTTTACCATGAGACCCAGCCGGCAATCGCGATCTGCTCGGCGTGTGGGGAGGACATGTGCGCCCGCTGTCATCGGGTCACCCTGACGGGGTATGCGCTGTGTACCTCCTGTGAGCGCAAGATCCGCGCGACGTTCGAGACGGACTGGGAGTCCGCGCGTTCGCCAGCGCAGTGGGCGGCGGGCTTTGGCGCGTCGGCGATCAAGGTCCTGACGTCGGCCCGGACGTTCTACGCCAAGATGCCTGCGCAGGGCGGCTGGGTGCGCCCGGCCGTCTTTGGCGTTCTGGCGTATGGGATCGGGATGTGCGCGCAGTTCGGCTGGAGCTGGCTGTTCCTGCCCGAGTTCGGGGAGTTGATCGTCGAACACAGCGCGGCGACTCAGCTGTCGCCGGGCCACGCGACGGCGCTGCTCTTCGTGGCGGTTCCGTTCGCCGCGCCGCTGGTGTTCGCGCTGCACGCGCTGTTGCTCGGGATCTCGCTGCGCCTCTTCGGCGCGCAGGCACCGTGGCGCACGGTGGTGCGCATCGCGGGATATGCGGGTGCGGCGCACCTGCTTCAGCTGATCCCGCCCATCGGTCAATTCCCGCTCGGTTACGTGCTGGCGATCGTGGTGCTCGTGAACCTGGAGCTCATCGGAGTCCGTCGGTTCTTCGAGCCGCTGGGGATCTGGCGCTCGATCGCGGCGGTGTTTCTGCCGTTCGCCGCGCTATCGTTTCTGTCTGTCTAGTCGAGTCTCATCGGTGATCACTTAAGGGGCCAACGAATCCGCTGGTCCGCTGGTCTGCTCGGTGGTCCGCTGGTCCGCTGGTCCGCTGGTCTGCTGGTCGCCGGTCAAACTCAAACTAAGACCCACACTCGGTTCATGGAGCCACCACGCGAAGCGTCGAGCAACCTCGCGCCTGCTGGTGAACCGGCGGCCTCACCCGCGAAGCGCGAGTGCCTCGGCGCTTCGCGTGGTGGTTCTATAGTTGGTGTGTGCGCCTTAGTTTGAAACTGACCAGCAGACCAGCGGACCAGCGGAGCAGCGGAGCGGCCCACTTGTGTTGAGTACGCCTTAATATCCTACCAATGAGTCTAGTACTCAGCAGCGGCGCGCTTGCGCAGCTCGGTGGCGCGCTTGCGCAGCGTGTTGGCCTGCTTTTTCAGCTTCTGCTGTTCGCCTTCGAGCTGCTTGATCTGGCCTTCGAGCTGGTTGCCCGACGTCCCGATGGCGCCCACGGCGCGGGAGGGGTCGGTGCCGGCGTCGATGACGATCGTCTCCCGTGAGGTCTCGAACGGATCGCTGGAGCCACCGGAGGCGACGGGCGGCGTGCCGGGCGCGTCGCTGATCGGTGATTCGGAGCGCCCCGCGGCCGGTTCGGCGGTCATGCCATCGGCGTCCATTGCCGGGGCGCCGGCGAAGTCATCGGTGGCGTTGTTGCCGCTTTCGTTGGCGACGGAGGACGGTGGGCTGTTGGTCGCCTGCCCACCGGAGTTGGAGGTGTCGACCGGATCGGGGCTCGTCGTCTTGGTGCCCGTGACCGTGACACGCTCGTAGCGAGCGATGACGCGGTCCCGATCGGTCTCCTCGAAGAACTTCTCCTCCCGCGAGAACGAGCGCGCCCGGCGAGCGAGGGCGCGCGCTTCGTGCAGCTCGGCCAGCTTGCCCTCGATCGCGGCGAGCCGCTTGCGGAGCTGATCCTCGGTGTCTTGAATCTCGTCGGCGGCGGCCATCAGTTCATCGGGGTGCGCGGCATCTTCAGCGAGGCGTAACGCCGAGTCGACGTCGCGTGAACTCGGTGCCTGGGGCAGCGGTTTGGTGTAGGCCGCGCGTCGCTTGCGCAGGTCGTTGAGCTCGGCGACGATCGCGCGACGTGACGTCGGCGACGCGCTGGACAGTGACCGCTCGAGCTGGCTGAGGCGCTGGTCGATGCCACCGACCAGCGTCGACCGATGCCCGGCGAGCTGGTTATCGAGCGCCCGAGCGCGGGACTGCAGCCCGTCGAGCTCGTCGGCGATCGCTTTGGATTTCGTGAGCAGATTCTGAAGCTCGAGCCGACCACCGATCGTGCGCAGCGCGCCTTCGCTCTTCACCTTCTCGATCTTGAGGACGAGGGCCCGGTACTGATCCTCGAGGCCCTGGAGCCGCTCCAGGAGGCGGACACGCTCCTGCGTGACCTCGTCGACCTGGCGCTGCGCGGTGGACATATCGCTGTTCTGAAGCGCGGCCCCGTCACTCGACACGCCCACGCTCGCCGCAATCAGCAGCGCGAAGAGCAGGTGTTTGAGTGAGAAGGTCATCGTCCATCCAGGGGCGGAGCACAGTTGCTCGGTACGGGCGAAGCTAGTGCAAGCTGCGATCCACGGGCGCTCCGGTCGGTCGTTGTTGCCGAAACCCGTGTCAGTCCGCCGGGTTTCGATGTGGAGCTGCGAGGTGGGCCTCGGTGCCGACGCCCGCGGATTTTCACGTGCTCATCAGATTTCTGAGGCGCGAGCCACGGCCACGGCGCGCGCCGCCTCAATCTCCGCTGCTGGCTAGACGACCCGCCTCGGATGGCCTATACAGCGGGTGAACTCGACGCGAGACAACCGATGGCCGACGAAGAAGAAAAGTACATCAAGCAGACGGAGAGCGATCAGATCTCCCGAATCCGCCGCGAACGACAGCTCGCGGCGCTTCGGAAGGAAGAACGCGAGGGGATCGCCAGTGTGCTGCACACCTCGGAAGACGTAGCAGCCGAGGCGCTGGAGTTGGGCTTTGATCGCGAGACTGCGCGCATCCTGCACCTGGTGCCGATCGTCCAGATCGCGTGGGCTGACGAGACGATTCAGGACGACGAACGCTCTCAGATTCTGGCGATGGCAGCATCGGCGGGGATCACGGGAGGCGCGCTGGAGTTTTTGGAGCTGCTGCTCGATCAACGCCCGTCGGACCTGTTCTTCGAGCGCACGAACGAGGTCATTTCGCACGTGTTGGCCGGTGATTCGACGGGGCGACAGTCCGAGGATCTGTTGGCGAAAGCGCGCGCCGTGGCCCGCGCATCGGGCGGAGTGCTGGGCCTGCTGGGATTCAGCAAGGTGTCGAGCAAGGAGCAGGCGATGCTGGACCAGCTCGAGCGGATGTTCCAGAAATGAAGGAACCGGTCCTGCACGATCTGCTTCGTTGCCCTGAATCGCACGAACGCCTGCTGCCGGTGACCGGCAAGTGGGTTCAGCGGCTGAACAAACAGATCGCCGCCGGTGAGCTTCAGACGCAGAAAGGCGAGCACGTGACGAGCCCCGTGGACGACGGGCTCATCACCGCCGACGATCGCTATCTGTACCCGGTCCGAAACGGCCTCGTGAACATGTTCATCGCGGACCGCATCGTCCTCAAAAAATGAAGGCGATGTCGGCGGCAAAGGTGCGGCCGGCCTGAGCGATCCGCGGGTCGAGAATTTCGTCGCCCACCGGGTGCTCGATCTGCCAATCGAGCAGATTGCGAACCCCAAACGACCAGCGCAGCGCGAGCGGTGTCGCCTCCCCGGAGAAGACGAGATCCCACTTCACGGCCGACGTGGTTTGTTGTCCGTCGCGATCGATGCGCGGCCCCTCGAAGACGACGCGGTTCGCGAGCCGAAGTGATCGCGCGATAATCGGCACGACGAGCTTGAGTGCCGCGCCGGTACGGGGCGAGTTCGGCACGTTGGCGCCGGCCTCGAAGAGCGAGCCCACCGTCCCTGGACGTGTGCGCTGGTACGAAAACACGGCGGATGCCATCCAGCCGTGAAAGAACGGTCGTCGTAGCTCGAAGTCGAGCCCCCCACTCCACAGCTTCTCGTCGAGGTTCTCGTAGTGCAGCGGATCGACCATGTCGCCCGCGCCCTGTGCTTCGATGCGATTTCGAATCTGCTGGGCGTACGTCGCCACGATCCCATCAAACTGCTCGAAGAGGCGCTGGGAGTACTCCAACTCGGCAGACCAGATCGACTCCGGCGTGAGTGCTGGGCTCGGGATCTGTGTCCGCCCGGCATCGTTGTACGTGAGTTCGTAGACGGAGGGGGCACGGAACCCGCGAGCGCCGATGACCTTGAGGGTCCCCGACTCGATCGGGCGCAGCAAGGCGACGACGCGCGGATTGGCGTTCTGAATCACGGCACCGTCGGCGGGCACTCCGTCGGGGTCCGGCAACGAATCGAACGACCAGAGATCGTAGCGCGCTCCGGCCCAAAAACTGATGCGCGGATTCAGGTCGTAGCGCAATGAGGTGCTGAGAGCGGTCTTCCAGAACGGCGCGTCGATATTCGTCGTGGGCCCATCTTCGTCTTCGCCGCGCGTGCGGTGCAGCACGTGGCGGACCGCCTCGATGCCGGTCGTCCAGGTGGCCCCATCGAAGAGCTGCAGTTCGAGTCGCGACTCAAAGCCGGTCCAGACGCCGTCGAATCGGTCGGTGGATACTCCTCCATCCGCCCTCGGGTAGGCGAACTGACCGAGAAAGCCGTAGTAGTCGACGAACACCCGGTTTTCGAGCGCCGCGGTCTCCCCGAGGGCCAGACGATGGCGCAAGTCACCGAATGCGCGCGTATCTGACTCGTGGGTCCGTGGATCGCCAAAGATCGTCTCGTAGGCCGCAGTCGGCGTCTGGCGATCGCGGCTGTGGAAGAGCGAGTACCAGGTGAAGTCGTGCCACACGGCGTTGAGGCGCGCGGTGTAGGCTTCCGTGGCGCCGACGCGGCGCGCGACGGACTCGTCCCCGGCCGCCTCTCGAATCGGTGATACGAAGGTGCGTGGCTGGCCTTGGACGGAGGCCACCGACGCTTGGACTCCGCCGTTTTCGGTCGCCTGGCGGACGTGTGCGTACCCGCGAACGACCCCATCGTCGGCGGCGCCCATGCCGACCCGGCTCGTGGCGAAGGTGTCTTTGATCTCGGGCGAGACGAGGCTGACGACGCCCTGAAACGCGCCGGAACCGTAGACCACGGAGGTGGGACCGCGGACGAGCTCGATGCGATCGTAGCCGAACAGGTCGGAGCTCAGCTCGAACTCGTGGAACGACGCCTCGGCCCAGCTGTCGTTGATCGCGTGGCCATCCACGAGCACCAGCGTGCGGTTGCCGAACTGCGAGAACGGCGCGTACCCGCGCATCCCGACGACGTGATAGGTCAGGTCGTTGGTGAAGTAGATGCCTCGTGTGCCCTGCAGCGCATCGGCGGTTCCGGTGTACCCGAACGCTGCGATCTCGCGGGACCCGATCAAGGACACCGAGGCGGGCGCGTCGCGCAGCGACTCCGAGGCGCGGGACGCGGCGGCGACCTCGTCGACGCCCGTCAAGGCGGCGTCGATGTCGACGCGCCCATCGAGCGGCACGTCGACCTGTTGTTGAAACGGCTCAAAGCCTTCGGCCCGCACGACGACATTGTGCGGTCCGACGGGAATCGGGATCACGGCGGGGGCGAAACCGACGAGGTCGCCGTCGACGTAGATCGAGGCGCCCGGCTCGGTGGTTCGGACCGCAAGGCTGCCCGACTGTGCCGCGAGGGAGTACTTGATGATGCTGGTCTGACTGGGGGAGACATCGACATCGATCACGGCGGCGACGAAGTCGTCGGCCCAGATCCGCACGCGTTGCTTGCCGAGCGGCAGCGATACGAGCGTATCTCCGTCGATCGCTTGAGGATCGCCGTCGGGCAGGAGCTGAAGTTGTGCGCGGGCGGGCTTGCCCTGGGCGCGGACATTTCCGTCGCGACGCGTGAGCGCCACGACGTGGTTCGACTGCCCGCCGGCCACGACCTGCACGTCCTTGAGGATGTGCGGCAGCCAGCCTTCGCGCTCCACGATGACATCGTAGGCGCCGGGCTTGAGGACGATTTGAGCCGGGGTGCGGGCATACTCGCCGAGATTCTTTCGATCGAGGTAGATCGCGGCGCCCGGCGGGGTGGAGGTGATGGAGACGGTGCCCAGCTTCCGCCCGATGCGCTCGAGGGCCGTCGAGACCGCCTTTTGCTCGGTGCCGTCCAGCCCCTGCAGGTACATCGAGTAGTACCGGTGCGCCTCCACGAGCTGACCGCCACTTTCGTAACACTTGGCGACGTTGAAGAGGACGTTGCGGTTGGGGACGAGTCGGTAGGACGCGAAGTAGTGGCCGAGGGCGCGCTGGTAGTCCCCGCGGGCGTAGGCGTCGTTGCCGAGCCGAAACTCGACGTCGGCCTCATCGGCGACCGCTGGCGCGACGTCCGCGGGCTGTGCGATGGCCGGCGAGGCCCCCAGACATGCCGCTACACACAGTGCGACAAGCGCCAGTCGGAGCCACATCAACGTGCGAGCTTGATGTCGAGATTGTCTCTCTTGGGCGGGCGCTCGACCTTCGGTTTCACCGTCTTCTCCTCGGTCGGCGCCACTTCGAGGGGGACCTCGGGCGCCGCGGCGTCGGTGGTACCGGCGGCTTCGACCGCGATGGCACGCAGTTCTGCGGTCACGGCCACTTCTTCGCCGGGCTTCGGCAGTACGCGATGCTCAAACGGCTGAAAGCCTTCCTTGTGGATCGTGATCGTGACGGGTCCGGCGAGCTCCATCGGGGCGTCATAGGGCGTGGAGCCCACGGGCGTGCCGGCGAACGAGACGGTGGCGCCGGACGGATTCGAGTTCACGACGAGATGGGTGGGCAGCTGGGCCGTCGGCACGAGCAACAGGGCGGCGAGAGCGATCGCGACCAGCAATCCCGCGAGGGCGGCGGCGACGACGATCGGCGAGATCGCGCGGCGGGGGTGCTGCTCGGTCTGGACCTCAGCCGGCGGCCCGGGGTCTTCGATCGTCGCTGCCGTGAGCGGCCCACTGATCCGGGACAGTCCCGGGGGCGGCGCAAAGGCGCCGGTATCCTCCACCGGCGAGGCGACGGCCATCCCCGCACCCGCGGCGCACGCTTTGAGCAGCGTCAGTAAGGCATCCATCGACTGCACGCGATCGTCGGGGTGCTTGGCCAGGCATCGCATGACGAGCTGTTCGACGCCTGGCGCCAGCTCGAGGTCGGGGCGCAGCTGGCGCATCGGAGGGACATCCTCCTGGATGTGCTGCATCATGATGGCCTGCAGCGTCGAGTCGCCTTCGCGAATGAACGGAGGGCGGCCGACGAGCATCTCGTACATCATGATGCCCAGCGAGTAGACATCGACGGCGGGCGAATCGGCCGTCGATGACAGGAACCGCTCGGGCGCCATGTACATCGGGCTGCCGACGAGGTGGTTCTCGGCGGTCAGCTCCTCCTCGCCCTCCTCGGGTTCGAGCTCCTTGACGAGTCCGAAGTCGACGACTTTGACGAAGTACGGATCTTCGCCACGCAGGACGAGCATCACGTTCGGCGGCTTCAGATCGCGGTGCACGGCGCCCTGCCGATGGGCATCGGCGAGCGAACTGGCCATCTGCATCGCGATGTGCAGGGTCACGCGGGTGCCCAATGAGCCGCGTTCGATGAGGACCTCGCGCAGCGACTTGCCTTCCAGAAACTCCATCGCGAGGAAAAAGCCCTCCGCGTTGGGCAGCTTCCCGTAGTCGAGGATCACGATCGTGTTGGGGTGGTTGAGCTTTCCGGAGACCGCGGCTTCACGCAGGAAGCGCTTTTCGCGCTGGGCGCGCTTTTGCGGCGTATCGTCCTGCGGCTTGAGGACCTTGAACGCGACGTCGCGGCCCAGCGGCTCCTGGATCGCATGGTACACCGCCCCCATCCCGCCTTCGGCGAGGAGCCGCTTGATGCGATACTTGCCCTCGACAAGCGTGTCGGGCGCCAGCGTGTTTCGGGGGTCGGTCACAGCCAGCGAGATTACCACACTGCGCTGGCGAACGACCACAAGGACGACGATGTCGAGCGGCGCGAGCTTGAAGGGGTGTGGGCCAAGTGGTAAGCAAACTTCCGCCGTTTACGCTGACCGAAAAGCACTTCGAACTCGCCGAGGTATCCGATGACTGAGAACTCCGACGAGGGCAGCTACGGTGGTCCGTACGCCACGACGACCCGCGTCAAACATCTGATCTTGAGTGATACCGGCCAGTCGACGCCGCGCGAGGTCGTGCGCTCGATCGACGTGGCGGCGGATCCGGGGCTGTTGGGACAACTCGCCGACGGCACGCTGCATCAGGTCCCGGGGGGGAACGGGCAGATGTACGACCTCGCGGTCCCCGTCGTGTGCCACGATCGCGAACGACGCGTGCTGGCGCTGATCATCCCCCCGGCGCTGCGGTGGGACGAGTTCCGGCTTCGCAAGGAGCTGCTGGATCAGATGGAAGCGGCGGCGGTTCCACTGCCCGCGTACGCACGACATTTTCACGTCCTCGTCAGTGCGGAGGGGTTTGACGCGCTGCAGGGCGCGAGCTCGGTGCTCACCGAAGAGGTCACGCAGATCGCGTCGAAGCCCGAAGAGGACCTGCACCAGAGCAAAGACCTCGCGCGCAAGCGGGCGGAGGTGGAGGCCGAATCGGCGCGCGTCGAAATGGAGCGCGAGCAGCTCGACGAGATTCGGGAGCGCTTCGACCGTGAACGCGAGCAGTTAGACGCGATCAAGATGGAAGTGAAGGCCGCTCGCGCGGAGTTGGAGGCGGAGCGTTCGGAGTACGCCTCGGCGCGGCAGCAGCTTCAGCTGGAGGCACTCAATCGCGAGGCCGCGGCGATGCGCGCGCAGTCGGGCACCTCGGAGACGAACCCCGAAGCGACGCAGGTCGTGACCGATGACCAGTTCATCGAGGTCGTGGAAGTCGAAGATCTCCAGCTCGCGGACGCCGAATCGGTGGTTCACGTCGACATTGATCAAGTCGTGATCGCCCCGATTCACGCCGACGTCCCGGCGGACATGACGGAGCTGGTGTCGTCGGCTCGTCAGTCGGCCGTGAAGCTGATCAACGAGCGCGTCCTCGCGATGGCGCAGATGGAGCCGCATCGGGTGAAGGCGCTGTTCGAGAGCGAGCCGACGTTCTTCGTCCAGCTCCACGAGATCGGCGGCTACCCGGTGGTCTCGCTGCTGCTGGCTCGGCTCGACGAGCGCGAACAGGTCATCGAAGGGTTCGCGTGGCCGCTCGATCCGGCGCCCGATGGCGATCGGCTCGTGCTGGACCGGCTGCGGGAGCGGACGAAACTCCGGGCTGCATTCTATGGGCCGACGGGCAGCCGACTGCACGCGGTCGAAATCGCAGCACCGTACTCGGCGAACGTGGAGTGGATCCTGGCGCGCTCCAACGAGCTGCTGGGGCTGCCGGGTCGGATCAAGTATCCGGAGGCGCGCGACACGTTCCTGGGAGACTTCCCCAAGCTCGGGTCGATGCGACACAGCTTCACGACGACCTCGTTCACGGGGCCGATGAGCCCGTCGGAGGTCAAGCTCGCGGCCGGGATCGTCGGCTACTGGTCGAAATCGGACACC
Source organism: Bradymonadaceae bacterium (assembly GCA_041601915.1). GTDB lineage: Bacteria > Myxococcota_A > Bradymonadia > Bradymonadales > Bradymonadaceae > JBFIHF01. The sequence continues at coordinate 885 of JBFIHF010000182.1, read as the reverse complement.
TTCCAGTATCTGATCGCGAACCGCTGTTTCCCGCTGGAGCACTTTCAGGGGATTCAACGGCGCGTCGCGCGCCGCGCCGCCGAGGTCGGTATCTTCATCAACCGCCCGCTGCGACAGGTCGCGCTGACGACCGGCGTGGCGTCCGACGAGCGCTCGCTGGTCGAGTTGCTGATCGCGAACTTCGCGGAGGCCGCGATCTCGATCCGTGAGAACGATCTGGAGCCCGCCGAGCAGTGGGACAACTGGGACGCGCTGCTGGGACTCGGCGAAGAGCTGGGCATCCCTCCCGATCAGGACGTCGTCGAGCTGGCCGAAGTCAGCTTGAAGCACGCCCAGGAGGCCGAAGAGCTCGCCGATCGGCATGGCGGACCCGACGCGCTGCGCACGGTGGAGGATCCGCGCGCGGCAGACCCGCGCGAATCGCTGGTCGTTGCGAAACGATCGGAGTCGACCGGAATTACCTACTTCCTGCCGAACGACGCGGTGCTCGACACGTTCGACGACCTCGCGCAGATGTCACGGACGGACCTCGAACTGCTGCTGAACGATGCAAACGGCCGCCTCGAGGCGGCGCAGATGCTCATCGAGCGCTTCGGCGCCAGTGCGACGTCCCGTGCGATCGAAGCGACGGAGCAGATGACCGCGCCGGAGGTATCGGCGCTCGCGCTGTTCATCGAATCGAAAGCCGGCGGACTCGAGGCCGAGCTGGTGCGTTGCGTGGAGTCCGGGGGGCCCAGCGGTACGTACGTCGCCGCCCGCGGGCTCGCGGCGGTCAAGAGCACCAGCGCGATTCCGGCGCTGATCGATGCGCTGCAGGACGACAAGCGCACCGGAGATCGCGCCCGCTTCGCGTCCGCGATTGCGTCGTACGGCGACAAGCTGCTG
>JBFIHF010000181.1:0-12337 GCA_041601915.1 Bradymonadaceae bacterium | reverse complement strand
GCTTGCACATCGGGGATCTCGCCGGGATCGGTGCGGACCACAATGCTGATCGAGTCCTCTTCTTCGTGGATGTCCGTCGGCTCGACGCCGCGCACCTGGTCGCGAATGACCTCCCCAACCTGGCGCGCCGTGAGGCCGAATGTGGCGAGCCGATCCCGATCGAATGTGACCTGCACCTCGGGAAAGCCGCGCCCGAGGTCGTTGCGGACATCGGCGAGGGTCTCGATCGTGCTGAGCTGAGCGGCCACGGCGTCCGACGACTCGCGCAGCAGGCGCAGATCATCGGAAAACACGTGCACCTCGAGCGGCGTCTGCAGCGTGAACAGCTCGGGCCGATCGATCTCGGTCGTCGCGCCCGCGAGGCGAGACGCAGCATTCCGCACCCGCGCCATCGCCCGGCGCTCCGCGCCCTCGGGGTCATCAGTCCGCGCGAGACGGATCGCAATGCGCGCCGTGTGTTCACCTTCGTCGCTGGCTTGAAGATCCGTGCGCTCGACACCGACGGTGGTCGCGAACCGCTCGATGTCCGCGACACCGGCGAGGTCGGTCTCGAGGCGGCGAATCGCTTCGCTCGTCTCCTGAAGCCGCGTGCCGACGGGCATCGCGATGCGGACGGTGAACTCGCCCTGGTGCATGGCGGGGAGCAGCTCGGTACCGAGGTTCTCGAACTGCCACGCGCTCCACGAAAACGCCCCGATCGCGACGCCGACGATGAGGACCGGGATCCGCATCGCCCCGCGCAACACCGGTGGATAGGCATCGACCACGCGATTCCAGGCCACATCGAACACGGCGAACAGGACCTTGCTCACGCGCGATGCGACGAATCTCAGCGCACGTAGCGCCACCATCACGATCGCGATCACCGCCGCGGCAAGCGCGGCGATGACGCGCGCGACCACGATCTCGAGTACGAACATGGCCGCCACCCGCACGATCAGGAACGCGACGACGAGCGGCGTGAGCACGGTTCGTAGCGCCCGCCCTGCCCCGGCCGACGCGGAGAGGCCTGACTTCCACGCCCGCCCGTCCTCCACAAAGGCGGCGAGCGATTGCAGCGGCCTCAGCAGGCCGAGCGCCGTCCACGCCGACTGTGCGTCGATCACCGCAACGGGCGGGCGGCTCGCGAGCATTGGGACGAAGAACAGTGCGACGGCGAGGCTCGCCAGTAGCGCAAAGACGACTGCCAGCGCGAGATCGCCGAAGATCTGCCCTGCGATCCCTTCCACGAACACGATCGGAAAGAACACCGCGATCGTCGTCAACGTGGACGCAACGACCGCACCGGCCACTTCGCGGGTTCCCCGCAGCGCCGCGCCGACCGCCGAGTCACCTTCTTCGCGGCAGCGAAAGATGCTCTCCAGCACGACGATACTGTTGTCGACGAGCATCCCGACGCCGAGGGCGATCCCGCCGAGGCTCATGACGTTGAGCGACACGCCCGCGAGGCGCAGCGCGCCGAAAGCCGAGACGACGCTGAGTGGAATCGCGATCGCGATGATGACCGTCGACCAGATGTTTCGCAGAAACAGAACGAGCACCAGGATCGCGAAGAGGCCGCCCCACAGCGCCGTGCTGACGACCTCGTCGATGCTGTTCTGAATGAAGATCGATTGGTCGCTGAGGATGTCGACTTTGACCCCCGGCGGAAGCCGCTGCTCGATGATCTCGGCGCGAACGGTCGGTCGGCCGAACGCGACGCCCCCGGCGCCCTCGGCGACCAACCGGGCTTGATCGGCGATGCGCGCAGCGCGGTCTTCGGCGAGGCTGGTCGCCCGAGACGCCAGCGCCGACGGCGAGCCGTACAGCGCGTCGCGCACGCGCTCGGAGACCTCGACGAGGTTCGCATCGGCCTCCTTGAAGATCTCGATCACGACGCTGTCGTGCACGCCGCCAGGCTCGCCCATCCGGGTGATGACTTCCGGGTCGCGGACATCGCGATGCACGCGAGCGATCTGCCCGAGGCGAACCGGAGTGCCGTCGGGGTACGCGACGATGAGCTCGCGGATCTCGTCGACGTTCTGGAACGCGTTCAGGGTGCGCACAAGGTAGGTGATGTCCCCTTCGGCGAGCGCGCCGCCGGCGAGGTTGACGTTCTCCGACGCGAGACGCTGGGCGACGTCCGCGGTCGTGACGCCCAGAAACGCCATCCGCCCGGGATCGAGATCGACGCGGACAACCTCCTCCTCACCACCGCGCACGCGCACCATCGCCAGGCCGTCGACCTTTTCGAGGCTCCGCTGAACGTCGTCCTCAGCGAGGCGGCGCAACTCCGTCAGATCCGCGTCGCCCCACAGGCCGAGCCGCATGATCGGGTCGAGCGCCGGATCGTAGCGCAGAATCAGGGGCGTCTCGGCCTCCTGGGGCAGCGGGACGAGCTCCACCCGCTCGCGCACCTTCTGCATCGCGTAGTCCATGTCGGTGTTCCACACGAAGCGGAGCACCACGTCGGACTGACCGGCGCGGCTCGTCGACTCGAGACCCACGACGCCTTCCACGGTGCGCACGATCTCCTCGATGGGGCGGGTGACGTTCTCCTCGACCTCCTGCGGCGCAGCGCCGAGGAGCTCGGTGCGCACGGTGAGCGTCGGGTACGACAGCTCCGGCATCAGGCTGACGGGCAGTTGTCGGTAGGAGATGTAGCCAAACACGGCGACGGCCACGACGATCATCAGCGTCGCGACAGGCCGAAAGACGGTCCAGGCCGCGATGCCGGGCCCCGCGACGTCAGGTTCGCTGGTCTGGTCGTCGCCGATGTCCGCCATCAGCTACCGTCGCCCGCCGGTTCGGCCGCGCCCCGCGGTTGCTCGTCGACGGCCGTGCCGTCCTTGAGACCATCCTGACCGAGCACGACGACCGCCTCGCCCTCGGCGATTCCCTCGGTGACCTCGACCCGGTTCCCTTCGGCGACGCCGAGCTTCACCGCGCGACGGGTCGCCGTGCCGTCGGAGACGACGAACACGAAGGCTCCATCGTCCGAGCGGGCCACCGCGCGGCGAGGGATCGCCAGCACATTGGTCCGCGCGTCGGTGACGATGAACGCCTTGACGAACATGCCGGGACGAAGCTTCGCGGCCGTCTCCGCCGCGATGTCGGTGAGGTCCAGGGTCACGCGCACCGTGCCGGTGCGGGGATCGACGACCGGACTGATCTTCTCGACGGAGCTCGCGAACTCGTCGGCTCCGATCGCGTCGCTTCGCAAGTACGCGAGCTGGCCCTCGAAGATCTTGCCGAGACTCGACTCGGGCAGGTTCACATGCACGACGAGGTCGTTCGGTTGCACGATACGGAACAGGGGGGTGCCCGTCGCGACCTGTTGCCCGAGATTGACGTATCGGATCGCGACGACACCGGTCGTCGGAGCCGTGACTCGCCGGTCGCTGGCGGACATATTCGCGCGGCGTTGCTCGGTCTTCGCCTCGTCGAGCCGGTAGGTCGCCTCGTCGAACTGCTGCCTTGGCAGAATCCCTTTCTCGTACAGCGGGCGCAGCCGCTCGACCTCACGCTCCAGCCGTGCGACCGCCGACTTGGCGGTCTCGACGCCGAGGCCCAGCTCTTCGCGGTTCACCCGCGCGAGTTGTTGGCGTTTCGTGACCGTATCGCCCTGTTCGACGGACAGCTCCACCACGGTTCCCGGAATCTCGGCCACGACGTCGACGGCATTGCGGCTGTCGACGGTGCTCGTCGAGACGATCGTTTCACGAAGGTCGGCTCGGGCGGCGAGCACGGTTTCGACGGGGACCTTCTTAGGCGCGCTCTGCTTCTCGTCTTCCTTGGCGTCCGCGGACTTGTCGCAGGACGACGCCCCGAGCGCGAGCAACAGAACCGCGGTCCACATCCATTTCGCAGTCGACTTCATCGGGACGCCCGGGTCGCGGCATCGAGCTCTTTGTTCAGTTGTCGCGCGCTGTGCACGCCCGACGAGGCGTACGTGATCTTGCCGCTCGCGTCGACAATCACGATCGCGGGGATCGTTTTCACGCCGTACATCTGCTGGACCACGCCATCGTCGACGAGCGAATCGGCGGTCAAACCTGCGTCGCGAACGAACCGGTCCATCGCGTGGCGCCGCGTCGCACTGGGGTCGTCAACGTTGACGGGGAGCAGCACCACGTCGTTGCGGTCTCGGACGACGTTCTGAATGATCGGCATCTGCTTGAAGCACGGCTGGCACCACGTGGCCCAGAAATCGAGCACGACGACCTTCCCGGCGTGATCGGGGGTGCCGGTGACAGCCCCGGACAGCGTCCGCAGCTTGAACTGCGGCGCCGGCTGGCCGACGAGTTGGTCCAGGCGGGACCCGCTGTTACCGACGACGATCCACAGCACCAACCCCACGATCGCGGCCAAGATCGCGCCGTCGATCATCCGTGCACGTGCGGCGCCGGGGATTTGCTCAGTCACGTCTTTCCTTGCGCACGGCCCGTTCGGTGACCTTGAGCGCCTCGAGCCGCGCGTTGGGCGTCACCCAATACCCTTTGGTGCCCTTGCGCAGAATCGCGATGTTGTCCTCGTGCCAAAGCGAAACGTACGGCACATCATCGGCGAGGATGCGCTGCACCTCCTGGTAGATGCTCACGCGCTTGGCCTGATTCGTTTCGAGGTTGCCGGCGTCGAGCAACTCGTCGACGCGGGCGTTGCGATAGGCGCCACGGTTGGCTCCGGCCGACCGATTCGTCTCGGACGGGATGTTCTCGCTGTGGAAGATCCAGCGATACAGGCTCGGCTCGGAGACCGACGGCCACTGCAACGAGGTCAGCGCGAAGTTGCCGCTCTTCACGTCGGAGAAGAACGTGCCCCACTCGTAGGCCCGGACGGTGATCCCGATCCCGATGCGGGCCAGTTGGTGGGCCATCAGCTCGGCCATCGACTTTCGAAACTTGCTCGCCGACACCTTGAACTCGAGCTCGAAGCGCATCTTCGGACCTTCGGGTCCGTCCGGATCAGGGAAGCCGGCCTCGTCGAGCAGCTCCATCGCCCGCTTGGGGTCGTAGTCGAACGTCGTGACGTTCGGCTCGTACGCCCAGTGTTTGGGCGCCAACAAGCCGGTCGCCTTCGTCGCCAGCCCTCGAAACTTGTATTTGATGATCGCGTCGCGATCGATGCCCATCGCAATCGCCTGTCGCACGCGGACATCGTCCAGGATCTCGTGCTTCAGGTTGAAGGCGATGTACGTGTACTTGAACGACGGTGCGTTCACGATCTCGAGTCGATCGTCCTTCTGCACGACCGGCAACATCAGTGGAGCCACGGCGTTTTGCACGAGGTCCGCCGTGTTGCCGAGCAGCGCGAGAAGGCGCGTATTGTCGTCCTTCACGAGTTTGAACGTCAGTCGGTCGAGCTTCGGCTTGCCGGCGAAGTACTTGTCGAACGACTTCAGTGTGACCTGCTGGGTCGACTCCGCCGACTCGAACGCGAACGGTCCGGCCCCGATCGGGTCCCCGGGGCACTCCTTGTGCCCGGCGCACAACGCCTTGGGCACGATGCCGAACGACAGCTCCGTCAGAAACGGTGCGTGTGCTTCCTTCAGCGTGATCGTGAAGTGGCGGTCGTCCTGCACCACGAACGAGGCGATCCGCGCGGACATGCCGGCGTACGGGCTCTTCACGATCTCGGAGCCGAGCTCCATGTAGGTGTACTCGACATCGGCGCTCGTCACCTTGGAGCCGTCGTGGAAGAAGATGTCGTCACGCAACGTGACGCGATACTCCAACGGCGGCGTCTGCTCGATGGATTCGGCGAGCTCGTACTCCCACACGCCGTCGGCGGTGTCCGTCTCGACGAGACCGGCGTGCAGCAACCCCACGATTTTGGCGCTCCAGTCGCTGGTCGCAAACCGCGGATCGAGTCCTTTGGGTGCGGCGTCCATGAGCACCACGAACCCCGGATCGACGGTGGGCTCGGAGCAACCGGCCAGCAGGAACAACAGCAGCAGGGGTGTCGTGAGGAGCGTTCGCATGGCACGGGTGTATCAGTCAGGGATCGAGCGCTCAACCTAAAGCATGGCGGGCGTCAACCCATTCCTCAATGTTCCCCGAGTGCTCCTCGCGGCGAGTGCGAGAAACGTATCGAGAAGCGATTACTCCCGCGCACCGCCGGCACCGAAGGCACATGATGCGCGCCCAATCGCACACGTATCGCAATCAGGAGTACGTCCACAGACGTCGTGGGTGAAATCTAGCAGGGCATAACCGAATGCCCGGGGCTCGTACTCATGATCAAACAGCTGCTCAACAAGAGCGAGGAACCACGATTTTCGCCGCGTTTCCCCATCCCACGCGAAGCCGCCGACCCGGCCGAGCAATCGAACGACGTTGGCGTCCACAAACGGCATTCGAGGACGATTGCGATGAAGTGTTAAGAAAGCAGCGGATGCGTAGGGTCCGACTCCAGGCAACGCCAGCAGATCCTCCCGATCGGCGGGGACCTCATCATCCAACGCACTTAGTGCTCGGCCTAGCAATCGGAGTTGCTCCGCACGCCAATGCAACCCGAGGGAGTAAATCTCATGCTGGATTTCATCGGTTGTGGCCGCACCGAGCGATTCAGTCGTCTGAAAACGACAAAAGAAACGATCGTAAACGCTGTGTACGGCCTCCGCGCGCGTACGTTGCAGCAGCACCTCGGTCACTAGCGATGTCCACTCGGGTTTCGCACCGTTGCGCCAAGGGAACGCGCGCGAATCGGAATCCCAGTCGTTCAGAATCGCGTGCTGGAGCGCACGCCAGTGGATCGAGATCATGTGGTCGACTTTGCGAGCGCGATAAACTGTTTCAAGACGAATACGTCAGTACCGCACTGTGTTGGCTGCGCCCAGTGCGGCTGTACGAAGCTATCGATGATGTTGTTGGGCACTACCAGGGAAACGCTGTCACGACCCATTAGCGCGGTCTGAACATATGGAATAGCCGTGTCGAGCGTGAACAAGTATCGCTGAGACAGTGCCGGGGCCTCTTGCAGGACCTGGGTCCAACGCTCCTTGCACGAAGATTTCGACGCCAACATGACGACATTACGGGGACGACCCTGTTCCAACAGCCGATAGGATTCGATACCAGGAAACAGAAAATCGACGCTGCGACCGCCGATCCAGACTTGGGACTCGAACGTGAGGCCGTTAGCTTGAAAGATGAACTCAAGGTGCCGCTCGAGCGACCTGCCTCGACGGGACTTTCGACGGTTCTGCACACTAAGTGAGAACGAGATAAACTCGTCGGTGTCGGCGAACGCCATCTGCCGCGCAAGTCGCTCCGCCAACTGTGCTTGTTCAAGGTAATAGAAAGCACGGGTTTCGTGCTCAAGCAACTCAATCAGCGCCTCGTCAGGATTTGCCGTTGGATCTGCCGTCAGCAGACTTTGAGCGTAACTCGCCAGTGCTTCGGTGCTGGGAAACTTCGCTGTCGCGGGATGTGCGAGGAAGGTGCGAAACCGCTTGCGTAGCCCGTCCTGTTGGGTCGCAGCCGTAGTTTCAATCCGCTGAATACTGGGTTCTAGCCGCTCCAGTACCTCCCGTCTTTGTAGTGATAGTTTCGACTGGAGATCGCTGCTCTCACTCCAGCCCTCCGCCGAGACGACGCCAACTGCGTGGAGCACCTCGTGATAAAACTGGGACTGATTCGACACGACGTAGATGGCCAGTTCCACATCGCCTTCAAGCTTGGCCAAGAGTTCATCTGTCGGGGCCACGACAAGCAAGAGGTCCCCCGGCATGGCGTCGTCAAGCGCGCTCACGCCCCGCTGAGACGGGTAGTACATCCGCCACTCCGCGGTGCGTTTCGGGTCGTTCCGCCGAGTGTCATAGTACGACACGTCCCAAGCCTTCGCGCCGATGTCCTCGCCGTCCTCGTCGAAGAAACGCCACAAGGTCTTGATACCGTTTCCCTCCTTTCGCTTTCGGTCCGTTTCCCCAATAATTCTACGAAGTTCCTCAAGCCCACCGATTTCGTGTTGATTACTTCTGAAACCTGGTAGATCGACCGGAGCCAAGTGAGTCCATGCAACGCCGGCAAAGAAGTTCGCAACTCGGGGCTCTTCACTGCTCATCTCGTTCCTCGCCACAGAGTGGTCGCGATTCGGTCCCGCAATCGGTTATGGTACATCATCGTCCGTCGCCATGATGCGGCCAAGTCATTCTAGGAAGACCGTGAGTACGAAAGCGCACGCCTTTACCTTTGTGGATCTCTTCGCAGGGATCGGTGGTATCCGAATCGCCCTCGAAACAGCTGGGGGAACGTGCGTCATGACCTCTGAGATCGATAAGTTCGCTCGTCAGACCTACGAATCGTACTTTCGCGATGATGCCGCACACCCAATCAACGAGGACATCACGGCGCTTTTGCCGCGTGACATCCCCGATCACGATATTCTGGCAGGAGGGTTTCCTTGCCAACCGTTCTCGATCGCTGGCGTATCGAAGAAGAACTCGCTCGGCCGCGCACATGGGTTCAGCGATCCGACCAAGGGCACGTTGTTCTTCAACGTGAAGGAGATCCTAAGGGTGAAACGGCCGCCGGCCTTCATCCTAGAGAACGTCAAGAACCTTCGTGGTCACGACCGCGGACGCACTTGGACAGTGGTTGAGCGCTCACTCGCCGAGATTGGGTATGACTTCAGCGACCGCATCTTGGACGCCGCGAGAATTGTCCCCCAGCACCGTGAGAGGATCTTTATCGTCGGAATCCATCGCGACTTCAGCTCAGGGATCGATTGGACGGCTTTCTGGTCTGAGGTTGAATCCGAAATCGAAATGGGAGCACAGCGAGAACGACAGCGGTATGGCGTTGCGCCGGCGGATCATTGGCCTGTCGTTGACTCGATCTTGGAGCCGCATGATGCGGTGGATCCGAAGTACGTGCTCACGCCGAAGCTCTGGCAGTACCTGCAAGCCTACAAGGCGAAACACCAAGCCGCAGGCAACGGTTTTGGGTTCGGACTTGTCAAGCCTGGTGACCGCAACACCCGCACGATCAGCGCGCGCTACTACAAGGATGGTTCCGAGGCCCTCATTTCACGTGGGGAGGGTCGGCCTCGCCGGCTGACTCCCCGGGAGTGTGCGCGGCTACAAGGTTTCCCGATTGAATTCGAACTGATGTTCGACCGCGACTCTGCGAATCAGCCGGTAAGCGATACTCAGGCTTACAAACAGTTCGGGAACAGCGTCTGTGTGCCGATCGTGACGGCGATCACCGTGCCATTGGCAAAGCTCATTGCTAGCACTTCGCAGATGACGCTTTTCCGAGATGAGCACTCAGCTGAGATCACATCAGCCGTCTCCTGATTACACCTTTCCGCTACCGTCGTTCCACCTCCCATCCGATTCCCGGCGCGGGGTCAGCGACCCATCGTGGCCTCGGGTTCGGACGAGACGAGTTCGAGTTCCGGCCGATCGGCAGGCTGCAACTCGAAGAACGCCAGCTCCGGGTGGGCCCGAAAGCGGCGCGGCCACGACGCCGAGCCGAGACCACGGGAGATGTACAAGATCGCGTCGTTGAGCCGGTACGGTCCCGCAAACAATTCCGTGCCCATGCGCTCCGCGATCGCGTTCGTCAGCCGCGGCACGTTGAACTGAAAGCCGTGGGTGTGGCCGCTGAGGATGAAGTCGGCGCCGGCGTCGGCGCACTGCCACGCGATGGACGGTACGTGGTTCAGCGTGAGGTTGAACAGATCGGTCCGGGCATCCCGAAACGCAGCACCGACATCGGCGTGCTTCGTGACCTCATCGTCGACGCCCACGATCTGCAACATCGTGTCGTTGATCGACAGATGAAGCCACTCATTGCTGAGCAGCGGGATCTGCGCATCCGCGAAGCACTCCACGCAGTACTCGGTGCTCGCCCAGTGGTCGTGGTTGCCGAGCACCGCAAAGACGTGCCCCTTCAGACGACCCAACGACTGCGCGCAGGGCTTCATCGTGCGCTTGTTGTAGCCGATGTAGTCGCCCGTAAGCGCGACAACATCGGGACCGTCGGCGTTCACGAATGCGACGAGCTCGTCGAGGTGGCGCGTCTTGATCCACGGACCAAAGTGGATGTCCGTGATCTGCGCCACGCGCAGACCGGCATGCTCGGCCGCGATCTTGGGATGCCGCAGGATGAACCGGTTGATTTCGAGCTTTTTGAGCGGGTTGATCACGACACGCCGACCGCAGGTGCTGCATCATGCCCGACCGGTGGCCGTTCGCCAAAGCCAACCGGGCATTCGGCATCATCGAGCGAAGGCGGCGAAGAGATCGAACCGGCGAGCCGCCGAGGCGCTCGCGTGAATTTGTGCGGAAGCTCTGAAGCCCTCAGCTGCGGTTGAGCCGCGCCCTTTGATCGGCGGCGAGCGCGGCGAGCATCTCCGCCAGATCCGGAGCGGAGGCCGACGCGAGCGCCGCGCCGAGTTCTGCGCACCACATCGCGTCGATGTGCAAGAACTCCCCGCTGTTGAAGACGGGCTGCACGCGCTGCCAGTAGTGATCGAACGCGGTGCGGTCCCCGCGGCCGATGCTCGCGATCGCCAACGCGACCAACACGAGGGGCAGGCGCCCCTCCACGCCGCGGGCGACGAACCCCTCCTCGCAGCGCAGCAGGATTCGCGTCGCGACGTCGAACTCCCCCGCGCCGAGCTCCACGAGCGCGAGGTTGAACTCGGCCAAGATCGCGTCGCGCAGGCCGAGCGTCTTTCGCCACAGCACGACCTCCTCAAGGTAGGAGCGCGCCACATCGTACTCCCCGCGGAAGCGCGCGATCTCGCCGAGGGTGCTCGTCGATTCAAACTCGATCGCGCGGTCGCCGAGCCGGCGAGCATCGTCGATCGCGCGGCGGCAGTAGTTCTCCGCGGCCTCAAACTCGCCGCGCACGAGGTGCGAATACGCGAGGTAGCTCATCACCGCGAGCGCGCGATCGAGATTGCCGAGGGTCTCGAAGATCTCGATCGCGGCGCGGTAGTCGCCGATCGAGGCGTTGACCGCGCCGAGCCGCATCGACGCGAACGCCGCGCCGAAGAGCGCGTGGGCCCGCCCTTCGTGTTCGCCGGCGACGCGGAACTTCGATTCGGCGCGTCGAAAGCGGTCCAGCGCGAAGTCGAGCGAGCCATCATCGAGCGCGACCTGCCCGATTCTGAGCAGCGCCCAGGCCTCGCCTTCGTCGTATCCGGCATGCCGAGCACGGCGCAGCGCCTTGTCGATCAGTCGCCGCTGCGTTTCGGACTGTCCGCGGGTCTGCGCGACATGCGCCTTCATCAACACGCCGTCGATGCGTTGGCGGGACTCCTTGGGCAGCGCTAGCGCCGTGCACGCCGCGCCCCACCAATCGAGCAGTTCATCGGCACGATCCGGGTCGACGGTCGTAAAGTTCCGAATCGCGAACCGCATCGGCCCAAACGCCGCGGCGTAGTCGGCCCCTTCCATGCGGTGCCACGCGATCCGCGACGCGCGATCACGAGTTGGCGCGCGCTCGCTGATCGCATCCCCACACGCCCGGCTCCACGCGGCGATTCGACCCGACTCGCGAACGCGTGCGCGCAGGTGCCAGACCAATGACTCCTCGGCGAAGGACCACCCGTCGCCATGCGAATCGATCAACCCACGGCCTGCCAGCGCCTCCAGAAGCCTCGCGTCGAGCCCCACACCGGCGTACTCGAGCGCGTCGACCAGCTCGCCGGGTTCGGGGTAATGGCCGAGCTCGGCGGCGACTTCGAAGCCATACCACGCCTCGGGTTCGAGGCCGCATCGGTCGAGGATCACGTCGAAGCGACGCTCCCAGAGCTCGGGCCAACCGTCGGGCAGCGAGCTGGGCTCGACGGCGAGCGCGAAGCCGGCCGGCGTCAGCTTGAGCGCGTCGGTCTCCAAAAGGAGGCCGACGATCTGGCGCGCGAGCCGAAACTCGTCCCCCGCGGCGTCCGCGATCGCCTTCGTCGCCGCGGGCGCAAACTCCAGCAGCGAGGAGACGAAGCGCCGCACCTCCGCGTTGGTGGGCGGGCTCAGCGAGATCACGCACGCGTTCGGTGACGCGGCGAGCTGGCTCAGCACGGCGTCGGAGAACGAGTTGGCCTGCGCCTCGTCGCGCACGGTCAGCACGAACACCGCCTCAGCGTCGGCCTCGACCCGATCGCGCACGAACTCCAGCGACTCCCGACCCCACTGCACGTCATCGAACAAGAACAGGCGCGGTCGATCGTCGTGACCCGCGCGCAACGCGGCGTCGAGCAATGCACTGCGCTCACGACTCGTGCGGAAAGCGTAGCCCGGACCCTCGTCGGGGGCGCGAGACCGGCAGATGACTTCCACGACGGCGGCCGCCGCGTCCGCGGACACCGTGCCGCCGAACGCATTGAGGCTCTTCGCGACTCGACCCGT
>JBFIHF010000180.1:0-12440 GCA_041601915.1 Bradymonadaceae bacterium | reverse complement strand
TTCCCCCGCGCCCCCTAACCCCACCCACAACCCACTCACCCCGCGGACCATCCCCTGATGGGCCGCATCGCTGCGTCCGCCAACGCCCACCCCACCAAACTTAGACCCGAAAACGACCCCACTCGGCAGAAGAACGCCCGCGAGCGGCACAATCGATTCGCCCAAACCGAACGACAACGGAACATTCATCGCTCAAGCCACACATTCGACCCGCCGTCCCAGACCGCCCCGGGCGGTCGAATTCGGCTATTTGCCCCCGTCGAACTGGCGTGGGACAATCCGGGTATGCGACCTCACCCATTTCTCATTCTGGCGTTGGTCGGTGCGCTCATCGGCTTCACCTTCGCCAGTGTCTCGACGTTCGACTTTGCGCAGCACCTCGACCGTGAGGTGCACGGCTTGCACTGCAGCTTCGTGCCTGGCCTCGGCGAGGGCGAGACGACGGGGTCGGACTGCGAAGTCACGTTGATGAGCCCGTACTCATCGATCTCGCGGACGACGGTGTGGGGCGGGATTCCGATCTCGCTGGCGGCGATGGGGGTGTTTGCGTTCCTGCTGTTCTTCGGTTTCGAGATCTGGTTCGGGCGCCGCCAACAGGATCGCAACGCGACCGGTTTCTATGCGCTGGCGGCGCTGCTGCCGACGGGGACCTCGGCGGTGATGGGGTTCATCTCGCTGAGTGAGTTGGACGCCGCGTGCAAGCTGTGCATCGGGATCTATACGGGCAGCACGCTGGGGCTCATCGGGTCGACCGGTCTGTTCGTCTCCGCGATGCGCTCCTCGAAGTTTGCGCGACTTGCGGCGACGCGGTCCTCGGACGACCTCGACGCGAGTGACGATGGGTGGAGCATGGGCGATGGCGCGGAGCTCGACGAGCCGCTGATCGCGCCGCGGCGGACCTCGATCGCGGCACCTCCGGCCAGCGCGGCGCTGCTGATTGGGGCGTTCTTCATCGGTTGCGGGTTCGTCGGGGTTCCGATTCTGGCGTATGTCGTCAATGCGCCGGACCACAGCACGTTCATCGGCAAGTGCGGGACGCTAGAGAAGGAGCCCGAGGCGGACCTGCTCATCGCGATCGGGCCTCAGCACGGAACACCGGCTCTGGAGATCTTCGATCCGCTGTGCCCGGCGTGTCGTGGGTTCGAGGAGCATCTGGCGTTGACGCCGTACCACGACAAGCTCGCCCGCAAAGCGGTGCTGTTCCCGCTCGACGCGGAGTGCAACTGGATGCTCGGCGAATCCGTGCATCACGGCGCGTGTGCGATCAGCGAAGCGATCGTGTGCGCGGACGGGCGCGCGGACGACGTCATCAGCTGGGCGTTCGAGAACCAAGAGAAGATCCTCGCGGCGACGAAAGCGGATTCGGGCGCCGCGCGCCGGATGGTGACGAATCAGTTTCCGGACCTCGACAAGTGCGTCGGTTCGCCCAAGGCGAAGCAGAAGGTGAACCGGTCCCTGCGGTGGGCCGTCGACAACAATCTGAAGATCCTGACCCCGCAGGTCTACGTGGGCGGGGTTCGGCTGTGTGACGAGGACGTCGATCTCGGGCTCGAGTTCGCCATGTCTCGCATGTTGAAGGAGTAGGCCATGATCAACGCGCTTCGAATTGTAACCCTCGTCCTGTTTGGGATGTTACCGGCCTTTTTCGCGCTGGTCTGGACGGGTTCCGCGGCGACACGGCTCGAAGATCACGACGAAGCGAGGGCAGCGGAGCCAGCCGTCGCGACGGCGAGCGCGGCCAACGAGCAGTACTGTACCGGCGATCTGAAGAAAGTGCTGCGCCGGGTGCTGCAGAGCTGCGGTTTGCTCACCTCGGGCGCCGTTCGGGGCTGCCAGCCCGCGGACGCGATGACCGTGGCGACGATGACCGGCGACGACTTCAACGCCCTGTTCCGTCCGATGAAAGGACGCGGCGGCATCATTCAGTTCACGAAGTCCGAGACGTCACTGGACGCGAACGCTGTGAAACTCGTCGACAGCGTGTTCGCCGATCAGCGCGGGGCGAGCTATTTCTTCGTGGTCTCGCGTGCCTCGACGGACGGTTCGACGGAGACGAACCGCGAGCTCTCCAAAGGTCGAGCGGAAGCGGTGATGACCCATCTGAAACAGAAATTCGACGACCCGAACCTCGAGAAAGAGGTCGGGCTGTTGTGGCTGGGCGAAGAGTTCGCCCAACTTTCCGACGAGTTTTGCTCGTGGAAACGCAGCCGCAGCGATGAAGAATGTAAGCCCGAAGACCTCAACCGGAGTGCGTTCATCGCATGGATCGACTGCACATTATAATCGCGGCCGCCCTCGTCTGCGCGATGGGGTGCGACGGCGGCAAAGCGAACGCCGCGGCCGCGACGCCGTCTCGCGTGAACGCGGTCGCGGTGACGAAGCAAGCCGTCGAAAAGCCGGAAGACTTCTGTGACGTCTACCGCTCGCCGTCGGCGGGCGGAGAACCCTTTGGCTATCCGCCGCTCAGCGCGGATCCGCCGGCGCCGGCGGCCGCCGGCTGGCAGTGGGTGAATGTCTGGGCCACGTGGTGCAAGCCATGCATCGAAGAGATGCCACGCCTCGCGACCTGGAAGACGGAACTCGCCGAGTTTGGTCTGGCCGACGTGGTGTTCCTGAGCGCGGACGACAGCGACGAGATCGTGTCGACGTTCCGCGCCGAGCATCCCGAGGTGCCGGACTCGGTGCGCATGTCCGAGGCCGCGGACCTGCAGCCGTGGCTGAACGACCTCGGACTGGACGGCTCACCGTCGCTGCCGGTTCACATCTTCGTGGACGCGTCCCGTACGACGCGGTGCATTCGCATGGGCGGCGTGACGGATCGCGACCGCGACGCGGTCGTCGAGCTGCTCAAGACGAAATAGCGCCCGGCGCTCGATGACCACGGTCACCCGCGTCAGTCCTCTTAGTGACCCCGGTCATCAAGCGAGCGCGCAACCTTCTCGACAGCGCGTCGTTTGTCGCCGCTCGCAGGCCTGGCGTCCCACGACCATGTCAGGGTGTACGGTACCCACACCCCGTCCATCTGCAGTCCGCAGAACGCCGCCTCATCGAGAGTGACCACGGTCGGTGGACCGACGAGACGAGGAATCGGAAACGTCGCAATCACATGCGGTGGGTACTGAATGCCGCCGCGCCACTGCATCCGCACATGATCCCCATCTCGCGTCGCGTGAAGGCGACCGTCGGGAACCCAGAGTGCGAGCACGACGTGCCAGGGGTGGTCACCGAACTGCCCTGGAAAGCGCAGGTCGGCCCAGCGGTGCTGCCCGTCACGGGTGCGTTTGGCGAGCTTCGCCGCGACTCGCGCTGCGTAGTCGGAATCGAGCGCGAAGTCCGAGTCCGCCTCGATGGTGGGCCCGGTGGCGGCGGCACCCTCGCGGCAGAGTGCCGCGCGAGACCGGAGACTCTGAGACTGGACCGCCACCCGCGTCGCTCGTGTGGAGAGCCGATCGAGCATCATCGTTTCCCACGCGACTTCCTCGAATCCCAGGAGCCAGCCGCCCGCCGCCATGTGCAGGTTCAACCAACGCACGGCGAGGTGTTGTCGGGAGCTGAGGATCGGCCCGACACGGTCGAGGTCCTGCTCGCGGCAGGGCCCCTGCCCGTGAGCGCCGCGTACCTCGCACGAGATCTCATCGAGTTGGGCGGCAAACTCGGGGAGCGCCCATTGAACGAGCACCAACGGCGCCAGGAGCGCGCCCGCGAGCGTCATGCGCCACGGGTGTGCGCGGTCGGCGACCACGTAGGCGGCCGTGAGAGCGCCCACGGCGAGGCTGAGCCACATCGCAAACAGCCCCGCCGTTGCCATCGCCCAGAGCAGCGCGGCGAGGAGCGACAGAACGACCAGGCGGCCCGCGATCTGCCCGAACTTCACGGCGAACGCTCCGCGAAAATCTGACCCGCGGTCTGGATCAAGACCGGACGCTTTCCGGGGTCGAGCCACTTCAGCAGCGCCCGCAGGTCCGACGACGACATCGCGGTGCAGCCCAGCGTCGCAGACGGAGCGCCCTGCCATGTGTGCAGAAAAATCGCGCTGCCGGCGCCTGGCTCCGCGGGCGTGTTGTGGTTCACAACGAGGCCGAGTTCGTACATCTCGAGCCGTTCCGCCGACGCCCAATCGTCCCGGACGCCGCTGACCTGCCACGTGTTGTACGCGGGCGACTGGGGGTCATCGACAAAGCGATCCTGGGGCGTGACGACGCGGTACGGCCACCCCCCGGAGTACGGCTTCGCGTCCCGACCAAAAGCGGTGCCCAATGTGAACACGCCGGCGGGAGCGCGACGATCGCCCTCGCGCTTGAGTGTCGGTGCATCGCGGATCGTGGCGAGTCCCCGACCGCCGCCGAGTCCGGCGGCGCCCACCGTAACGTCCATCGGCGTACTGAACTCGACCCACTGGTCGCCGCGTCGGTCGTACCGCCGGAGTGCCGCACCGACGGTGTTCCATCCACTTGCCACGACCACGACCAGCTGGTCACTGGATGCGGGAACCTCGATCGCTTGGCGGTGCAGGAGGCCCTCGACCCCACCGTGCGGCGCCGGCAACGTGAGCGCGGAGCGCAGCCGAAATCGGTGTGTGATCGGGACGAGGCGAGCGATGTCCAGCGGGGCCGTGGAGTAACCGTCGGTCCAGTTGTTGATCACCACGGGCGCGCGAGAGATGCCCAGCGAGTCGGACACGATGCCGATGTGGTCGGGACGCGCATCGCCCATCGTCTGCATGAAGATCACGTCACCGGGGAGCCACGGCGCGATCAGGTCGTCGACGTTTGGGCGGAGCTCGGTCCACTGGCGCTGGAAGTGGGGCAGCAAGGTCTTCACCCGACGATGGTCGATGTTTGCGTTGACCGTCTTGACCATCGGGAAGGCTCGTCGGTCGCGGTGAATGTCCTCATGAAGGGTCTGTTGAAGGTCCACGCCCGCGTTGCGTACCGCGCGCACGACCGTGTCGGTGCACACGCCCTCCTCGCGCGGCACGTCGCCACCTGGATACTCCATCTCTCGGTACGGACTGCCGTACGCAGCGCGGTTGATCGCGGCTTTCTTCGCACCGATGAGGATGTCGAGTTGGTCCGGGATCTGATCACCGTCCTGATCGGCCCCCGCGAACTCGGTGACGACGATCTCGGCGGGCGCATCGCCTACGAATGCCACGGCCTGTCCACCCACGAAGAGAAAGCCATCACCGTGTTGGTTCGCGATCACGAGCCCTGCCGATCGGTCGAGCCAGGGCGCACCGCTGAGCTCGACCTGTGCGTCAGACTCAGAATAGATGCCGCGATCAGGAGTTCGCGCCCCGCTGTAGGCGCGGGCGGGCTGCGGGGCCGCGGACGGAGTCGCCTCTTCCGACGACACGGAGGCTGGCGCGACGGCCACCCCACCCGCCGTGGCGGTGGGGACGGCGGGCTCGCGCGCCGGGCACGCGGTAACGAAAACGACGAGGAAGAGGCGCCACATACTCGGTCAACCGGTCCCGCGGCGGGGTTTGTTCCTCACTGCGCTTCGGTGCACTGATAGGTGCGTGCGGTGGCGGAGACGGGGCCGATCGCCTGCGGCACTCCATCGACCTCGAAGCTCCATGTACCGCTATGGCGCTCGTCGGAGAACCCGGTGTCGGCCGCGTCGACGCCGAGGTCGGAGGCCCAGGCCGAACAGTCGAAGTACTCATCGCCGCCGACCTCGTTGAGCAGCGTCTTGCCGGAACCAACGTATCGCAAGGTCCCGTCGCCCGTCGGGATCCGCACATCGAGCGTCACGGTCGTCCCGATTTCGCCATCATCGGTGCCGCTGGCGCTGGTGCCACCGAACACGATCGGCACCAACTCGGTGCCGCGGATCTCGAACACCGTCTGTTGAACTTCGCGGCGGCCCCAGCCCTCGTCACACGTTGCGTCGTCGGTGAACTCGATCTCGAAGAACAAGATCACCGGCTCACTCTCGAAGCGATGGTACGCAGCCTGAGTGCACGCGGCAGACCCGCGCGGTAGCGTCGTCTTCCAGCGCTTGAGGAGCTGCTTCCGGGCACTGCGCAACTCCACGACGCCATCGCGCGCGGTGATCATCTCCTTGCCGCGCGGGGACAAGATGTCGATTCGTAGCGGCTTGGAACCCTGCGTCTCCTCCGTCTCATCGGGCGAGGCGCCCTCCGTGGCTCCCACGGGGGACAAGTAGTCCACGGTCCGCAGACCGCCGCCGACGAGGCCCAGCAACGACTCGCCCCGGTAACAGGCGTCGCGTTCGTGGGGCCGCCACACCATGATCCCGTCCGGGTCAAAGCGCACCAGGAACGGAGCCTTCTTCTTCCCCGGTTCGAATCGCCACCAGATGTAGCTCGCCTCCGCCTCGACCCCGACGCCCGGCCCCCCGGCAGCGACGGGCGACCAATCGGGCTGCCACAGCGTCGACCAACACGGCTGGGTCTCGAGCCGCGGCTGCGGGAACGCCGCGAACTTCTTTCCATCGGCCAATCGCAAGGTCACCGTCGGGCCCGAGATCTCCGCGGTTCCGACGAGTTCGCCGAGCGCTTCGGCACTCTGCATGTCGCGTGGATCTTGCCCCAGCACGACGGTCGTCGCACCCGCGAACGCCCGATCAAACACAGCATGCAGGTCGTGACGCGCCTCGACCATCGCGCTGTCCAGGGCGTCGGCCGAAACACGTTGCCGCGCTGTTCCGCGGTCGCCCATCTCGTCGAACCGGGTCGAATGTTCCAACGGGTCGGGCACGACGACCGGCTGCTTCGTGGGGCTGTCGCACGCACAGAGGCTGGACGCCCCGATGAGACAACCCATCAGGTGGAGCCAACACGTCGCTTCTCTGCGCCGACGCATGTCGAAATTCCGCACGGGGGACGTTGCCATCGTACTCAAACTCGCCTCAGACCGCGAACGCGGCTTCGAGTTCGCCACACCGTCGCCGCCGTTTGCAGGATCGCGGCGTTGCAAGTAGATCGTTCGCCTGCCGACGAACTGCCATGACACACTTTTTTCTCATCATCGCCACGTCATTCTACCTGACTGCCTGCAGGCCGGAAGCCGCGCCGCCCGTCGTGCGTACGATGCCAGCCGTGAGGACAGCGCCTATCGCGCCGGTTCCGGTTCCGGAGCCCGCGCTGGAGCCCGAACCCCTGTCGAGATGGTCGGGGACGCCCCCGCGTGCCGCAGGGCTGCGGTACGAACTCGCGCGCACGCCCAGCCGGTGGACACTCTCCCGCGGCGACGTCGTGATCGAGATCGCCGCCCAGGCGCTCGGCGAGTGCGTGGATCAGTTGCCAGAACCCCCCGGACCCGCGCAGATGCCACTCAGCAAGATCGTGGACGAGCCCGTCTGGCTCCAGTTAATCGGAGACAACGGGGCGGCCTCACTGCGGCTGTCGACGCGTGGCGCGCACCTCGCGATTCACGACGGATGCCTGCGCACCGCGGACATGACGGCTGCGCTGCTCGGCACGCGCGCCGACGATCCGGAAGACCCGATCTTTGCCGCGGCAACGGTAGCTCCCGACGACGCGCGCGAGGCGGCGGACGTCGCGATGGAGCACCTGGGGAACACGACGCGTCTGCTGGATGGCGCCACGCCGTGGATCGACGTCACACACTTCGGCGGGGAGTCGACGTTCTCCTTGCGTGCGCTGGATGACTACCGCTGGGCACGGCTGACGATCTCGTCGGAACGCGAGAGTGCTCGGGGCGACTCGGCGACGGGTCGCGACCACACGTTGGTATGGGCGTACACCGGGTCGAGCGCACCTCTACTCGTCCTCGAGACCGACTTTCGATTCGGCGCACGTGGGGCCGATCAGGAAGAGAGTCGAACAACGACCACTCGGTCCCATCCCCTGCCGGCGGGCCTGATGGCGGCGGCTGGCGAGCGGGTGGCGATCGACGACGCGCGGAATGTGGGAGCGGGGCGCTGCCCCGAAATGGAGGGTGTGCTGGCGTTCAAACATCGGCGCGAGACGGTTCGGTGGTCGTTCACGACCGCGCAAGGCAAAGCGGTGGTGATCGGGGAGGCCAAACGACGCGCGACCTTCGCGTCCGCGTGCCTCGGCGCGTCCCTCGCGGAGGTCTCGAAACGCCCTCGACTGCTGGCCGATCGCGCCGACAGTGGCGAGGTAGCATGGAAGATGGCCGCGCAAACCGCTACACCATAAGCGATTTCCAGACCCTCAAGCCCCAATGGGTCAGCAAGGCCCACCAGACGCTACCCCATTGGGCCTGAGCATGTTCAGGCCTTCATGCCGCCGAGTTCGCCTCCCGGCGGGGCGTCGAATGTCGTGGAGCCCTTGTGGCCGAAGTCGACCACGGGGGCCCCTTCGGCCTCCCCGACTCCGACCGCGTTGAGGATCGTGTTGAACACCTGCCCGTGGTTCACGAAGCCTCCGGACGCGGTCCCCGTATCGCGGGCGTCCACGTAGATGCCCTGACGCAAGTAGCCGCCGCCGCCGCCGCCGATGATGATCGGCAGGTTGTTGTAGCCGTGGCCAATGCCGGTCGCCAGATCGTTGGTCCACAGCGCGACACAGTCGTCGAGCAGCGTGCCGGTCGGCGTCGTGTACTGGTCCAGCTGGTCGAGCAGGTACTTGAAGAGCCGCATCTGCACGCGGTCGATCTGGTAGTGCAGATCGGCGGCGTTGTTGATCGTCGGCGCCGAACCCGACGCGCCGTCGCCCTCGATGCGGTGGCTAATCCAGTGGAACGGATAGTCCGGCCCGTTGATGCTGTAGACCGTCTGGTCGTTGCCGTTCCCAATCTGGAGCGTCGCCGCGCGCTTGAGGTCGCAGGCGAAAGCGAGCGCCACGACATCCATCATCATGTACGTGATCGCCTCCGTATTGACCGGGTCGTTCTGGAGGTCGTTCATGTCGGCGTCCTCGAGCTCTCCCCAGCGCTGGGTGGGCAAATGGCAGTCCATCATGCGGATCTCGAGATCGCGAATGCTCTGCTGGTGCAGATCGAGCCGCTGGCCGTCCTCCCGACTCAGCGCGGGGCTCGACCGCAGCGCGGTGAGCTGTTCGCGCAGCAGATCGTTGACGCTGAGCCGCTGGGCGGCGATCTGTTGGTCGAGCACAGTGGACGACGTCTGATCGGGAAGCCCGAAGATCGACTTGTAGACATCCCACGGATTGCGCTGCGCGGCACGCAGCACGCCGTTTGTCTCACCGGCGGGCGGACGACGGTAGGACAGGACCTCGTTGAGGTAACTGGACGACCGGCCGGCGGCCAGCGTGAGTGGTTCGGGGTCCGTCGGGCACAGCACGCGTTGAATCCGGTTGTCGATGGACTCCCCGGTGCCCAACGAGCGATTGCCGTCCGGCACCGCGGAGGGCGGGGTGGCGGTCAGCACCTGATTGCCACCGCCGGAGTGCCCACAGCCGTTGCCGGGAAACATGTACCGGGTCCCGTCGACAATCAGCAGTTTTGACGCGTGGTCGGCGAGTTCGCCGAGCACACGCATGTCTCCTTCGGCGTCGACCTGGGTCATCATTCCGGCGGTCAGCGGACCGCGTTGCATGGGCCAAAACTTCTCGTTCTCGCCGCCCGCGGCCTGACGTACGCCGTTGCCGGCGCGAACCGCGACGAAGAATCGCGGCCGGATCTGATCGTTGCCGGCGGCGAGGACGTCGCGGGCGGCGAATGCATCGAGGAACGGCAGCGCCATCGACACGCCGAACGCGCCCTTCAAAAACACGCGGCGCGTGTACCCTGTCTTCTTCCGCATCACTGGGTCCTCCCGGTATCACGCTGTAGGAACACCGCGCTGGTGACCATCGCGAGCAGCATGTCCTTAACGCTGACGTCGGCCCGCTGACTGGCCTGGGCGACGCGCGCGATCAGCGGCTCGTCGCCGGCGGTGGGCGCACGTCCGTTGATGTACTCGAACCAGTTCCGCGCGTAACAGGTATGTCCGGCGTCGCTCTCGGCGATGAGCCCGATGAGCTCCGCCCCTGTCGTCCAGCTGTGGTCCTCGCCGCCGAAGGAGAGCGTGCCGCTGGCGTCGACCGTGACACCGCCATCCTGATCGCGCCACGCACCGACGGCATCATAGTTCTCGAACGCGAAGCCAGGCGGGTTGATGAGCGGCGTGTGGCAAGCACCGCCACACGCGCCGGTGGCATTCTGGATCCGCTCGCGGTTCGTCGCGCCTTCGATGCCGTCGGGAATCGAGAAGTTGTCGGGTGGCGCCGGCACGGTCAGGCAGAGGATTTGCCGATCGACGAAGACGCCACGATGGATGGGGTTCGGGTCGTAGGCGGTCCCGTTCACGGCGAGAAACCCCGAACGGGTCAGGACGCCCGGTCTCGTCGCGTCGAGCGTGACGCGCGCGAAGGTCGCGCCATCCGGAGCGCCGACGCCGTAGATCGCGGCCAGCTCGTCGTCGACAAAGCTGTGTTGGGCGGTCATCAATTGGCGATAGGTGCCGTCGGTCTCGAAGAGCACGTCGTCGATGAACATCTCGAGTTCACGCTGCATTTTTGCGGGGGTCTCGGCGGTGAAATCCGGAAAGCGTTCCGGGGCCTTCGACATGTCCGAGAAGTGTTCGAAGTCCAACAGCTGCGCGTGAAAGTCAGTGATCACGTCGCGCGCGCGGTCGTCGTCCAGCATCCGTCGCACGTGCCCGACCAGCAGAGCTGGGTCGCTGAGTTCACCGTCGGCAGCGGCGGCGAGCAACGTGTCGTCGGGGATCGTGTTCCAGAGTGCGAACGACAACTTCGAGGCCCGCTCGTACGGCGACAGCGCGACGACCCGCGCCGCCGCATCGTCGTGCGTCTCCAGGCGGTACAGAAAGTGCGGTGATTGCAGGAAGGCGCGCAGCGCGAGCTCCGCGGCGCGCGGAAACGAGCCGTCGTCGAACAACTCCTGCGCTCGGTCCATCACGGCGACGTAGGTGTCGACCTCTTCGGTGGTCAACGGACGGCGATAGGCACGCCGACCGACGGTCGTCGCAAACGCACGGATCCGTTCGGAGGCGTCGGTCGGCGGGTTCGCTCCCTCGAGCCTCGCCAACGCCGCGGGATCGCCGCTCACCTGTTCGGCCAGCGACTCCGCGGCCTCTCGGTAGTCCTCCCACAGATCGGGGGTCACCTCCATCTGCGATGCGAACCGGTCAAAGCGACTGGTGCTGAGCGGGTCGGGCAAGAACGAGGCGCTGAGGCCGGGGCGATCCGGAAGTCGAAGGAGGTCGCGAACCGCATTCTCCCACTGATGGTGAGTCAGGCGAGTGACTCGCGCGCTGACACTCGGCAGGGCGGGGTCACAAGCGATCCCCTCACACGCGACGTCCGGAAAGACGTCATCGGGCAGGATCTCGTTGTTGAGGACGGTCCCGTTGTTGATCGTGGTGTCGTTGTTGGCGGGATCGGTCGTATCGATGCCGACCTTTCCGCGACACCCCATGCCGGCGACAAGCGCGGCGGCAACCAGGCAAAGCAAGACACGCATAGGAGGTCCGTGACGCTGAAGAGTTCGCCACCGATGGTAGCGGAGCGCACCGCGCATCGCGAGTGTCACCCGTCGTTTGCGCACGGGGACTGGCGTCGCTAAGACTTCGCGCTCGCCTCCTGTGCCAGGTGTTCCATGAAGTGGATGCTCTCTCTTGTCGTATTGCTCACTGCCTGTTCGTCGCCCGAGGAGTCGGCGGTGCCGGGCGATCGTCCTGATGCGACAGATTTCGCCGACGCCGACGCTGCGGTTGATCTGGGGCTCCCCGATCAAGACGCGGCGGACCAGACCACTGCACCGGAGGCGTCGGTGTTCGAGCGTGGCCCGTACAACGTGGGGCATCGTCGGTTCGACATCACGTACGACGCCGAGCTGGAGCCGGGTCGCACGATCAAGCTCTCGGTCTGGTACCCCACCCACGATGTCACGGGCCGTCCGGGGCTGTACGTGATCAATCTGCAACGCCCGGAGGTCTTCCGCGATGCGTCGGTCGCGATCGATGGACGCGCCCCGCTTCTCGTGTTCTCGCATGGCAACGGGTCTCTCGCGGAGCAGAGCTACTTCATGACGGAGTTCTGGGCCTCGCACGGTTGGGTGGTCGTGGCGCCCTACCACACGGGAAACACGGTCTTTAACGTCGGCGACGGCGGCGGGCTGAGTCTGGAGTCGGCGCCGGTCCGACCGCAAGACATCAGCGCCGCCCTCGACGCGGTGTACGGGCTGCAGGCCCCGGACCCGCTGGCCGGCAAGATTTCAGACGATGTGGTGCTGTCCGGGCACTCGTTCGGTGGGTTTACAACGCTTGCCGTCGCGGGGGCCGATTTCGCGGTCGACGCGTTCGTCGCTGCGTGCGCGGTACCGAATCGCCCATCGGAGTGCCAGATGCTGGACCGCGAAGGCGTGGAGGAGGTGTTCCGCGCCGGATTCCTGGATGAGCGCATCGACGTCGCGATTCCACAGGCGCCGGGGGGATTCTTCGCCTTCCAAGCCGGGATCTCG
>JBFIHF010000179.1:0-12531 GCA_041601915.1 Bradymonadaceae bacterium | reverse complement strand
GGTGACGACGACGATGGCGACGACAAGGACAGCGAGAAGTCCGAGGCCGAGGCGAAGGACGACAAGAAGGTGGACGCCAAGGACGACAAGAAGGACGAGGACGAGCCGCCGGAGCCCGTCGAGATCGACTTCGACGGGATCGCGGACCGTGTCGAGGCGTTTCCGGTGCCCGTGGGCCATTACGGGACGATTCGCGCGACGGCGGAGAACGTCTTCTGGGCCGTCTACCTCGACCCCGAATCGGACTCCGAGACGCAGGGCTCGCCCGGCATGCTGCAGTCCTTCGACCTCGACAAGCGAAAGGTCAGCACGTTTGCGCGCGAGATCAGCGACTTCGAGCTGAGCACGGACCGCAAGACCGTCGCGTACGAATGCGCCGATGGCCTGCGCGTCGTGTCGGCGGCGGGTGACGGACCCAACGACGACGAACCGGAGACCACGACACGCAAGTCCGGCTGGATCGACCTCAGCCGTCTGCCGGTGTCCGTCGAGCCGGTCGCAGAGTGGCGTCAGATGCTTCGCGAGAGCTGGCGCCTGATGCGCGACCAGTTCTGGAGCGCCGATCTGTGCGGCGTCGACTGGGACAGTGTCTGGGACCGCTACTCGCCGATGGTCGACCGCGTCGCGTCACGCAGTGAGTTCTCCGACCTCGTCTGGACGATGCAGGGGGAGCTCGGGACGAGCCACGCCTACGAATACGGCGGTGACTACCGCGAGCCCCCGCGCTACGCCCCGGGACTGCTCGCCGCGGATTTCGTGTGGGATGGTGAGGTCCGAGCGTATCGCATCGAGCACATCGCGCGCGGTCTGACCTGGGAGAAGGACCAGTCGTCGCCGCTCGCGGCGCCCGGTGTCAACGCCCGGGTCGGCGAACACCTCGTCGCGATCAACGGGCGCAGGCTCACCGCCAATACGTCCGTGAACGAGTCGACGGTCTTGCTGGCTGGCCGAGAGATCGAAGTGACGCTGCGCGGGCTCGACGGCGAGACCCGCAAACACACCGTCAAGACGATCAGCTCGGAGTTCGGCCCTCGCTACCGAGATTGGGTGTCGGTGAACCGCACACGCGTGCATGCTGCGAGCAGCGGAAAGCTCGGCTACGTGCACATCCCGGACATGTCCGCGCACGGCTTTGCGGAGTTCCATCGCGGGTTTCTCGCCGAGCAGGGCCGTGAGGGACTCGTCGTCGACATCCGCAACAACGGTGGCGGGCACGTCAGCCAACTGATCCTCGAGAAGCTCGCCCGCCGGCGCATCGGCTACGATGTGGGTCGCTGGACGAAGCCGATGCCGTACCCCGAGGAGTCCGTACCCGGTCCGATCGTGGCGGTCACCGACGAGAACGCGGGTTCGGACGGCGACATCTTCAGCCACTGCTTCAAGCTCATGAAGCTCGGGCCCCTGGTCGGCAAACGCACATGGGGCGGCGTCGTCGGCATCTGGCCGCGGCATGTCCTCGTCGACCGCAGCATGACGACGCAGCCCGAGTTCGCCTTCTGGTTCGAAGACGTCGGTTTCGGCGTCGAGAACTGGGGCACCGAGCCCGATGTCGATGTCGACCTTCCCCCGGGCGCCGTGGCGCGCGGCGAAGACCCGCAATTGGATACCGCGATCGGCATCGCGATGGAGCAGTTGAAAGCCTCGCCGCCCGTGATCCCGGATTTCGCAAACACGCATGCTCCCCCCAAGGTCTAGCGCGTGGACACCGACATGAAACGACGACTGCGACTGTTCGGCACCGGTGCCTTGATCGGTCTGCCGTTGTCGATCGCGCTGTTCCAGTACGCGTCGCGCGTCCAGCAGGAGCAACCGCGTGAAGTCGACAACGTCGAGGTCGTGCTGACGACTTGCGCTCTCGAGCCTGGTGACCTGTTCGAACAGCG
This sequence comes from Bradymonadaceae bacterium, assembly GCA_041601915.1. GTDB lineage: Bacteria > Myxococcota_A > Bradymonadia > Bradymonadales > Bradymonadaceae > JBFIHF01. The sequence continues at coordinate 10,648 of JBFIHF010000179.1, read as the reverse complement.
ATGCGTCGAAGCGCGCGTAGTCCCCAAGCAGTTCGTGCCGCCCGATGCGATCGCGTTCGACAACATCGCCTCGTGGGTCGACAAGCCCGTTCACGTGAAGCTCGCCCCGGGCCACGCCGTCCGCACCGTGGACTTCGCTCCCTTGGAGCCCTGATGTTCGTCGTGCTCGAAGGACTCGATGGCGCGGGCACCACGACCCAGGCGCGACTCCTGGCCGGCTACTTCAGTGACCGCGGTCAGTCGGTGCACGTCACCGCCGAACCATCGACCGGTCCCTTGGGGGCACTGGCCCGCGAGATGCTCGCCAAGCGACTCACGAGCCATGACGGCGCCGCCGTCGATCGCGAGACGCTCGCGCTGCTCTTCGCCGCCGATCGCACCCACCACTGCCACAACGAAATCGCGCCGGCCCTCGCCGCCGGCCACGTCGTGATCAGCGACCGCTACTATCACTCGAGCTTCGTCTACCAGGGCGATGTCGATGGCGAAGAGCGCTTCGACATCGAGTGGGTCCGATCACTCAATGCCCGCGCACTCCGGCCCGACGTGACGTTCTTCGTCGACGTGCCCGTGGATGTCTCCATCGCGCGTCTCGGTGACCGCGGTCACCGAGATATCTACGAGACCCGCGAGAAGCTCGAACGACTTCGGGAGCGCTACCATCAAGTCGTCGACACGCTCCGTGCGGAGGGCGAACGAATCGTCGTCGTCGATGGCACGCGAAAGCCCAAACAGGTGCTGGCGGCGATGACCCGAGAGCTGAGCACGACCGACGACTGACCGCGGTCATTTACCTCAGGCGGCGAGCCGTAGTGGTTGCGGCATCCGCCGCCGCCCCGCGCAGTTGCAGTCGATCCATCCGGGCGGGATCGTCCCGTACGGAAACGGTTTGATCTCCCCCTCCCGCCAGGCCCGCGCCGCGATCTGGTACAGGGTCTGCGTCATGTTCGCCTGCGTCACGTACTGCAGGCGCGCCTGGCGCGTCGCGCCGTGGCAGAATGCCCGTCGACCGCGCTTCGGGCGCTTCGGGCGCGTCCACCACTTCACCGACCGCACCTTCGCCGGACCCATCACACGATACCGGCGCTCTCGCGCGCAATCACGGATCGTGGGGGCCACCAACTGGCGAAACTTCTCGTAGACCTCCGCCTCGCCCAGCCCACGCCACATCGGCGGTACGGTCAACACGAGGCCCTCGTCCCCTCGCCCCGCGCTCTGGCGGTACGACGTCAAGCCCGGGTACTGCCCCGGCCGCTCCACGAGGTTCGCCGCCACCGGATTGCACAGCACATAGGCGAGCATCCGTTCCAGCGAGGCCTCGTCGAGGATCGCTTCCGCCTCGAACCGACGTGGGAACACCGAGGCGTCGAAACGCCCGCGCAGCACATTGACCGCCCGCGACAGATTGGTCTGAAAGTACTGCATGAACTTGCTCAGGTTCAGCCGCGGCGCCCGAACGATCAGATGAAAGTGATTCCCCATGATCACCACGGCATACAGCTCCACACCGAAGATCCGCACCGCCCGCGTCAGCCACCGATGCACTAGCTCGTTGAACGCGTCATCGGGCACAAACAGGTACTTCGCCTCCTGCGTACGGTTCGACACGTGGTAGATGACGTCAGGATCCCAGATTCGAATTCGTCGCATGAGTACCTCCAAATTGGCACCCACGTATTCGGCCGCTCACCACGTCCGTTGCGTAGAAACTCAAAAAAAGTTCGGTTCAGCAAAGAAACCAACTATTTAGATGGACGTCTGACCCTCTTCTGAGGGAGGGAACCAAACATTTAGATGGGCGTCTGACCCTCTTCTGAGGGAGGGCGCTGAGGGAGGGCGGCAAACCAACCCCTTAGATGGGCGTTTGACCCTCTTCTGAGGGACGCTGAGGGAGGGCGGCTACTGAGCCGCGGTGGCCAAAGAAACCAACCGGGCGTCTGACCCGTTTCTGAGGGAGGGCGCTGAGGGAGGGCAGCTACCGAGCCGCGGTGACCGGTTTCTCGGCCGGCGAACGCTTTTCTGAGCCGGCTACGAAGCCGCGGCTGGAGACGACCAGCGTGACGTGCTTGGCCAACGCCCAGCTTCGGAAGAAGTCGGTCATCGAGGAGACCCTCCAGCCGTAGCGTGGATCGAGAGTCACGACCTGCTCGGTTCGCAGGTTGATCCCGGAGACAACCTCATAGTGGGCGATGAAGTGGTCCTTCTCGCGATATACGGTACCGACGATGACCGGCCGGCCGTTGGACAGCTCGTGAACGAGATCCTGAACCTTGCCTTTGATGACGAACGCGCTGAATCCCTCCGATCGAAAGTATGCCCGCATCATCGCGGCGGTGATGCCGCGCGTGCTCGCCTTCGGCATCACTCGCTCGACTTCGGCGATGCTCACGGGACGCTGGTCCCAGTACCCGCGGGTCATCGCGCTGACTGCGTACCCGCACTGCGTCGGTGTTTCCTGGTTTACGAAGGTGACGTCTCGAACCGCAATCCAGCCTTCGTCGCGTTCGAGCTGTCGTGGCTGAAAGGCGCGGCTGTGATTGGTGAACACGCCGCATCCCGTCAGTAACACGACGCTCAGTACTGCGAGAACAAGACGGGATGCGGCGTTCATTGGTTTTCCACGCGTGTTAGAGCAGGATCACGATCAGGATCACGATGAGCACGACGAGCAGGACGGTTCCCAACGAGACGACCACGACCACGTCCCCGCCTTCGAAACTCCCGAGGGTCGAAGCGGCGAGTTCGCGTTGGGCGTATTGCCCCGTTTCGGTGTCGTCCATTTGGGACCGGTTGGCGGAACCTGTGAGCCCCATGGTGTTGGCCTGGTCTTGCGTGACCACGATCGAGACGACGGTCGCGCCGGTGTGCTTTTCGTACTGCTCGGTGAGCGTGGCCACGTCCTCGCGGCGTGCGTGTTCCACGACGAACGTCACGGACGAGACCTCCGGTGCGGCCGTCGGAGCGGGCACGGGACGGGATTGTGCAAAGACGGTACTGCTCGAAAACGTGAGGGCGACCAGCGTGGATATCCACGCGCGGCCTCGAAATGTTCGGATTTTCATAGTGTGAGTCTCCCTTCGGTGGTGCTTCAGATCGAGCAGGCATACGCGGTGGTTCGGATCCGAGCGACCCGCCGACGTCGACTCATCGCAAGATATGAGCCAGCTCCATTGCCGCGGAGTCGATGATCTCCCATCACCTTGGTACGCCACGCGTTCGGCGACGGACTGGCCGACCCCGGGCCCGCTGTCGCCGTCGTCCACGGCTCGCATTCGGGCCCTGCGTCTGCTCATCTTGATGCCGCGCTATCTCACTTTGATTGACGGGCTGGTTTGCGACGCACCGCCCAGATCGCTAGGGTCGGACCACCTCAAATGGAGTTGAAGATGAAGAGGCTTGGATTCCTCGTCATTCTGAGCCTGAGCGCGTGCGGTTCGAGCGATGAGCCGGCGAATACGCACCACAACCACGTTCACAACAACGCGACGACGGCGGGCGCGGCGGACGTCTATGCCGATGGCCTCATGAAGATGGGCCACATGGGCAACTTCCACGTGATGCTGATGGGCGCCGATCCGGCGCCGCCCGATGTGGGGGACAACACCTGGACGTTGCGGGTGATGGACACCGAGCAAAACCCGATCGACGGCGCGAAGGTGACCGTCACGCCGTACATGCCGCTGCACGGACACGGAACGAGCCCCGCCGACTACACGGCCACGTTTGGCGAAGACGGGACCTACCAGGTCGGGCCTTTCGACCTTTTCATGCCGGGCGTGTGGGAGACCACCGTGAAGGTCGAAGGAGAGGTGAAAGACTCAGTGATGTTCGCCTTTGAGCTCGAAGGCTAAGTGACTGGTGTTTCTTGCATGGCGCGCCTGAGGAAACAGCCGCGACGATCGCTGCGTCGTCGCTCGTCGACGATCCCCCGTAGCACACCGCCATGCGCGAGCTGATCGTTGTAGCCCTGTTCGCGGTCGGCTGCTCGTCGGCCGAAGAACCGTGCGAGCCGATCGACACGTCGTGCACTCCGCAGTACGAGGCGACGTTCGAGAACATCCATGCGCGAACGTTGACGCCGAGCTGCGCGAACAGCGCGTCGTGCCACGCGAGTGAGACCTCGAGCGGCGGCTTCTCCTTGGCCGATCCAGACGACGGATTTGGCGCCCTCGCCCAGTTCAGCGAGGGTGGGTCCTGTGGGGCGCTCGCCGTCCGCATCACATCGGCCAGCGCGGCGTTTCAGATGCCGCCGGGACGCCCGCTTAGTGAAGGAGAACAGTGCGCAATTCTGCTCTGGATCGAAGCCGGCTCGCCGCGATGATTCGTGTCGCCATTATCCGCCTCGTCGCGGTCCTATGGGTCGCGGGATGCAGCCCCAAGACTGAGACGCCGACCCATCGGCTGACCGACGCCGAGCTCCGCGATCCGCAATCGTGCGGCGAGTGCCACGCCGATCATCTCCGGGAGTGGTCGGGCAGCATGCATGCATACGCTGCCGAAGACCCGGTGTTTCGCGCGCTCAACGCCCGTGGGCAGCGCGAGACGAACGGCGAACTGGGCGACTTCTGCGTGAACTGCCACGCCCCCGTCGCGGTGCGGGACGGACTCACCGAGGACGGGCTGAATCTCGACGAGCTGCCGCCCGAGGTGCTCGGGGTCACCTGCTATTTCTGCCACTCCGTCGACGCCGTCGAGGGCGACCACAACAATCCACTTCGGCTCGCCGACGACCGGGTCATGCGGGGGGGGTACCGCGACCCCGCGCCGAACGACGCCCACGCGTCGGTGTACTCACCGCTGCACGATCGCAACGCCCTCGAGTCGTCGAACCTCTGTGGTTCGTGCCACGACATCGTGACGCCCAAAGGCGCTCACATCGAGCGCACGTTCGACGAATGGCAGGGCTCGCTGTTTGCGAAACCGGAGCTCGGCGAGCCGCAGAGTTGTTCGAACTGCCACATGCGCGGGCGCGACGGGGTGGCCGCCGAGTACGAGGGCGTGTTCCTTCGCCGCGTGCACGACCACTCGATGCCTGGCGTGGATGTCGCGTTGACCGCATGGCCGGAACGCGACAGGCAGCGGGAGCTCGTTCAGCAGGCCTTGAACCCCACCGTGTTGGCGGAAGTGTGTGTGTTCCCCGAGATGGGGCGCATCGTCGTGAGCCTCGAAAACGTCGCGGCGGGCCATTCGTTCCCCAGCGGTTCGGCGCCCGACCGGCGGGCCTGGGTCGAACTCATCGGCTACCTGGGCGCAGACGTCGTGTACGAATCCGGCGTGATTGCCGCCGACGAAGCGGTTCGCGACGCCGTGGACGCTGATCCACGGATCTGGTGGCTGGGCGATCGACTGCTCGATGACCGCGGTCAGCCCACGCACTTCTTCTGGGACGCCGCCGACTACGAGTCGAACCTCCTTCCGGCACCCACTGCACGATCGCCCCTCGATGCGGGGTATCGAGACCCTCATGTCACGCGCGAGTTCGCCGACGTGCCGTTCGTCGATCGGGTAACCGTGCGGGTCCATCTACGGCCGATTGGTATCGATATCCTGCGTGAGGTCGTCGAATCGGGAGACCTCGAGCCGTCGGTGGTTCAAGAAATGCCGACGTTCACGCTGTCCGCCGCGAATCTGGAGTGGCTGGGCAGCGGTGGTCGAGACTGCGTGCCGTGAGGCCTCGGCACCGGTTTCGTCGTAGTACTTGGCCACAGTGATTTTGATTAGTTGACGTCGGTTCTGGCCGACGATCTCTTCGCCGTCCTCGACGATACGGTGGCATCGTCTGCGTCAGACGGCTTCGACCTCGTCACCCAGCCATTGCCGTCAACCGATCAAATCACTGTGGTCAAGTAGTGTCCGATGGATCTTTCCGGTGGCGAGCCCGTTCGCAAGACCCATGAAGATGCTCTCCCTGTTGTTCGTGTTGTTGGCGTCATGGCCCGCTGCCGCGCAGACATATGACGACGTCATCCGTGACCTCGCGGCGTCCCGCGTCGACGTCACTACAGATCCCGCCGCTCACCATCGTCGACTCGTCGGGGCGTTCGACACGCTCACCATCCACTGGCTCGGGACGACCTGGGGATTGGGGGTGCCGCAGACGCAGACGCCCGGTGAAGGCAAGATCAACTGCGGCACGTTCGTCGGTACGATTCTGCGAGACCTCGGTTTCAGCGTGCCCGTCAAGAAGCTCCAACGTCAGCCAGCGGAGCTCATCATTAAGTCCTTGACGGCCAAGCAGGAGATCCTGCGGTTTCGAAATCGCCCTGTGCAGGAGTTCGTGAGCGAAGTTGCTGTCGCCGGCGACGGCGTCTACATCATCGGGCTCGACTTTCACGTCGGCTTTCTGCGTGTAGAGGCGGGCGCGGTGCGCTTCATTCACGCGTCGTATGTGACGGGTACTGTCGTCAATGAACTCGCGGCGACCTCCGAGCCCATCATGTCCAGCCGATACCGCGTGGTGGGCAAGATCTTCGGCGAGGAGATGCTCAAGGCCTGGGCGCTCGGCAATGCGATCGAGATCCTCGGGCACTGGTGACCGCGCATTGAGCAAACAAACCAGTCACTTAGAGTGGCGTCTGACCCCCCTCTTGTCCGGGCGCCCCTCTTGGGGAGGAGATGCTCAAGGCCTGGGCGCCCGGCAATGCGATCGAGATCCTCGGGCACTGGTGACCGCGCATTGAGCAAACAAACCAGTCACTTAGAGTGGCGTCTGACCCCCCCTTTTGTCTGGGCGCTGACCGCTCATTAATCAAATAGACCAGTTGCTTAGAGTGGCGTCTGACCCCCCCGTGTCCTGGCGACCCCCTCTTGTCCTGGCGTCTGCTCCCCTCTTGTCCTAGAGCGGGTCTAGTACCCAAACGTGGAGGGGTACGTGCCGGCGGCACGCATCCGTTGTTCTTCCGCGGTGGCCCAGCGGTTCGGCAACGAGCGTGGGTCGGGGAAGTACGCCTTGAGTGTGTCGAGCTCGCGGACAGCGTCGCGGTGGTGGTTGCGCTTGTGAAGGTCCCGCAGATTCAGGCGTGCCTGCCGGAAGCGGCGATCGAGTTCGACTTTCACCTCGGCTTTCAGCGCCGCCAAGTCCTGGAGTTCCTGCGGGTCCGTTGCATTGTCGGCGAGGGCGAGCAGTCGTTGCGCACGGTCGAGGCGCTTGAACGCTTCGTACTGGTTTGCGAGGTCAGCGTGGGCATGCTCCGACAGGTTCTTTCCCACGCGGTACGCCGCGATCGCCTCGCTCGTGCAGTTCGCTCGCCCCACGCAGTCAAGCTCGCTCGGTCTCCAGGCGATGAACTCGGCGGACTCGGGAACCACAGCCGGTGCCGTCGGAGTGGGGTCTCGGGGTGTGCTCGTGACCATGGAAGCCGCAAGTAGCACGACCAGTGTGACCCCAGCGGCAGCGATTGCGTGGTTGCCGGAAAGCATGTGGAACTCCCTCGTGCGGGTGTCTGGATGTGGCTCGGGCCGAGCCGACGCGGAGTCCCGCTGCCCTCCGCATCAAGAAGACACGCGAGGGGCGGATACGTGTTCAGACAATCTCGGGATTAGTCGCCGACCGGATACACGCCATCGTCTTTCATCTTCCGCCGCTGATCCGTAACCCACTGATTGTATTGGGAGCGAGGGTCGGGAAAGCGCAGGCTGAGTTCCTCGAGCTCACGGGCCATTTCTCGATACATCTTCCGGGTGCGGAAGTTTCGGAAGTTCAAGGACGCCTCGCGGAACGTCGTGTCGAGTTCGGCCTTCAGTGCCGCCTGGCGAGTGAGCAAGTCCTTCATCGAGTCGGGAGGCGAGCCCACGTCGCCTCGCGCGAGCAACAGTTGGGCGCGCTCGAACTGCTTGTAGGCCTCGTACGGACCGGCGGGGTCGTCGATCGGTTGTGCACTGAGTTGCTTGCCGACCTCGTAGGCCGCGAGGGCCGCGGCCCGGCAGCCCTCGGTCCCGACGCAGTCGAGGTCGGACTCCTGCCAGCGGATGAACGAATCGCCTGTGTCGGCGAGCGTCGCTTGGGAGGGGCTCATGGCTGGCTGCATCGGCATGACGAGGAACACCACGAGCATGCCGCTCAGCACCACTCCGACGGATACCAGGATACCGGGGCGGAAACCTGGTTCGGCCTTCGTCTCCTCTGGTCGCCGTTGAATTCGCCGCAGCTTCGCGCGGATCTCTTGGACGGCCGGACCGGCGGGGTAGTGTTCGAGGAACGCATCCGCGTCGACGATCAGATCGTCGAGGCGCCTCATCTCGCCGGCTTCCTCGAGCTGGCGCAGCAGCTCGGAGGCTTCCTCGGCGTCAAGTTCGCCCAGTCGCAGCTGGTCGAGTTGGCGGTTATGAACGGTCACGATCCCTCCAATTGCTGCAGGTCCAGCTTCAGTGCGCGCAGTCGACGGCGCACGGTCGATACCGAGCTCTGCACCTGTTCGGCCGTCTCCTCCAGCGTCAGTCCGTCGAGATGATGAAGCACGGCGATGATTCGGGTCTCCTCCGGCTTTGAGCGCAGGAGCTTGGCGAGGACCAACCGCACCCCGGACAGTTCTTCCGGAGAACTGCCCCAGCCGACGATCTGGTCGAGAATCTCGGACTGCGCGGTCGTCTTCCTCGTGCGTCGCGCGCGGAGTTTGTTGAGGCACAGCCTGGTCGCGATGACGTAAAAGTAGCTCGACGGTGTGTGAATATCGACCGCTCCGAGCTCCAGCACTTTCACGAAGACGTCGTGCGTGACGTCCTGCGCCTCATGCGGGTCGCCCAGCATAGACAGGCATCGCCGATGCACCGTGAAGGCAAAGCGGCGGTATAGGGCGTCGAGCTCGTCGTCCATAACCCAATGACACGCCAGCGCGAGGAAAGTGTTCAACAATTGTTGCGGCGGCCGGGTTTCACCACGACCCCTCGGCCCCGGACTCTCGCCCGTCTCGCGACCCGGCGCACGGATATTCAGCACCGGAGATGGTGAGGTCGCAGAAATCTGACGATCCGTCGCGCCACAGGATCCCCGCAGCGCGCGCGTCGAGCGGCTGACACGCTGATCAACACGCTTCGGCACGCCGTTTGCTCAGTCACGTCGCCTGCGAACCTCGAGGAGCAAGAATGGAACGGTTTTGGATGGTGGTCGGTGTCACACTCTTGATGATCGGTTGCGGCAGCGAGTCGAAGGGCACGGACCCCGATCCCGGCTCGGAATCGGGCACCGTCGACTACTGTGAACGATTCGGGTGGTACTCGGACGGCCACTGCGACGACATCTGCGATCGCCCCGATCCAGACTGTTCGATGGGGACGAACAACATCAGTCCGGGGCGGCCCCCGGTCCCCGATCCGGGGCCTCCGACCGATCCGCCGGCCCCGAGTTGTGAGCTCGACGACGTGGGCTGGGCGCGGGAGTACATCGCGTACGGCGACGAGTGTCTCTCGGTGTCTATCGCATGTCCGAGTGACTGGACCTACTTCGACGACGAGTGTGGCTGCGGGTGCGAGGAAGCTCAGAACAGTCCGTCGTGCGATCATCTGTTCGAACGCGGCAGCGTAGAGTTCGCGTCCGAGGACCCCGACGCGTGCGCCGCGCTGCGGTTCACCTGTGATACCGAGGCCGGGGCGGAGTACTTCTTTGACGCCGAGTGCGGCTGCGGTTGCCTGTACCCTTGGGATGTCGGCCCCGTGGCATGCCTGGATGACTCCACGGCTGACATCGATCGCCTGGGCGACGTGGAGGAATGCACCCTGATCGACTTCATCTGTGTCGAAGGCTGGACGCCGTTCTACGACGACTGCGGCTGCGGCTGTCGCCTCGAGTGCTCCGACGACTTTGAGTGCGAGAACGGGTACTGCGAGCGCGGCGAGCAAGCCATGTGCATCTACCCGAACTGCGACGACGGCAGCGAAGTGCTCTGTGACGCGCTACCGCCGACTTGCAACGACACCGACGTCGCGGCGGTCATCAACGGCTGCTACCAGTGCCTCGATGCGCGGAGCTGCGGCCCGACGATGGGGCCGTAGGGTGCCATGTGAGATGTCTTCCCGTTACGAAACAGTAGGTTAGAAGGGGGTCTGGCACTCTTTTGGGAGCTACACCTACTGCGCATGGAGACGGTGATTCCACATGCAAAACAGTGGGTTATGAGGGGGTCTGACACCCTATTGGGCGGCGAGGATCTGTATGATTTGGGTGCTCGCGGTTCCGTCGCCGAACGCGGTGGTGGGGACGGCGGCGCGGGCGTAGGTGAGGTCGTCGTCGAGGGCCGCGAGGGTGTCGATGGCGGCGGCGGGGTCCAGGCCGACGACGAAGGCTTGGCCGGTGTCGACGGACTCGGGGCGGTCGGTTTCTGGACGGGCGACGAGGCAGGGGGTGCCGAACCATGCGGCTTCTTCTTGGACTCCACCGGAATCGGTGAGGACGACGTGGGCGTCGGCGATGGCGCCGAGCATCGCGGGGTAGTCGAGGGGCTCGCGGATGTGCAGGTTGGCGAGCTGGCTGAGGGCGCGGCGCAGCGGCTCGCGGACCCGTGGGCTTGGGTGGACGGGCAGCACGAAGCTGCGGTGCGGGAAGGCGTCGGCGAGGGCGCGGATCATGTCGGTGGCGGCGAGGAACTCGTCGCGGTGGTTCTCGCGGCGGTGGCAGGTCACGAGGACGGTGCCGGGGGGCAAGCCGGCGGACCGG
>JBFIHF010000178.1:0-12552 GCA_041601915.1 Bradymonadaceae bacterium | reverse complement strand
CGCCTGCCGACGAGCGGTAGACTCGCTCGCCACGGGAGGCCGCCGAAATGCAACCAGGATTCATGTTCGAGGGGCGGTACCGCATCGAGGGGCTGCTCGGCGAAGGCGGTTTCTCCAACGTTTACGCTGCCGTCGACGACGGGTCGTCCCGTCGCGTGGCCCTCAAGGTGCTCAAGCCGGATCCGAAGTCCGGAGCCGTGGAGCCGCTCACTCGTGCGCGCTTTCTGCGCGAAGTGCGAGTCGTGGCGTCGCTGCGCGACGCGCACAGCGTGCGACTGTTCGATCACGGCGAGACCGCCGCCGGTCTGCCGTACATCGTGTTCGAACACGTGCCCGGCGAGGACTTGTCCACGATTCTCGAGCGCTACGGTGCGCTCGATTCGCTCGTGGTGCGGCACCTCCTCGTCCAGTTGCTGGGCGCGCTGGGGGAAGCCCATCAGGCCGGGATGCTGCACCGCGATCTCAAGCCGCAGAACATCCGCGTGTTCGAGTACGACAACGATCCGTGGTTCGTGAAACTGCTCGACTTCGGCATCGCGCGCTCCAGTGACCACGGGTCGCCGTCCCTGACGAAAACGGGCGAACTCGTCGGCACGCCACGGTACATGTCCCCCGAACAGCTGCTCGGCAAGCCGCTGACTGCGGCGTCCGACATCTACAGCCTCGGGATGGTCGTGTTCGAGTTGCTGCTGGGGCCCCAAGCGCTCGCGGGAAACACGTGGGGCGCGCAGCTCGATCGCGTCGCGGGCAGTGGCATGTTCGCGGCCCCTGGCACCGAGCACATCGACGCGGACTTGATGCGTATTGTACGACGCATGACTCAACGCGAGGTCGATGATCGGTACCCATCCACGACGGCGGTCCTTCGCGATCTAGTGGGGCAGACAGCCGTGGTCGTGCTGCCGGAGGCCTCAAACACTCCGCCGATCAGCCGTCGGCTCGTGGCGGGATCGGCCGCCCTCATCGTGGTGGTCCTCGCCGTCGTGTGCTTCGCGATGCTTTACACCGCGGCGGACGACGTGCCGCCCGCGATCCCCCCACCGCAACGTCTGAACTCGAACCCTCTGGTCAAAAGTACGACCGCCGACGTCGATGCCGCTCAGCCGGGACTCGCCGATGCGACCGACACCAGGGATGCGCCTTCGCCCGACGCGGGTACCGGTCACGCGGGGTACGACGGCCCGGAGAGCCTGGGGTGCGGCGCGATGGCCCACTCAATGAGCGGCCTCGACGTGTTCCGGCCGCGGAACTACGACCCCGACACCCCATATCCTCTGCTGATCTTGCTTCACAGCGACTATCAGGAGCCACGCGCTTTCGCGCGAAACACCGGCTTCCAGGCGCTCGTCGACTCCACGCCCTTGGTGCTGCTGGCCCCCGATGATTTTCGACTGGGCGTGTCTTGGCGCGGCGGTGAGACCGATATGCAACGGGTCAGAAACGAGGCGATGCGCGTGATGGACTCCGCGTGCATCGATCGGCGCCGCGTGTATGTCGTCGGAAACGGCGACGGTGCGAGGATTGCGTGGTGGCTCGCGTGTGAGCCGTGGGTGACCGCCGTCGCGATGAATGGACACGGCCATACCGCGGTGGATCCCATGCCGACCTGTGAGCCGACGACGCCGATCATGTGGCTCACGCCGACCAAAAGCCCGCACATTCCGATCGACGGCAGGCCCAACTGCGGCGGCAAGATCAAGCTGACGCCGCAAGAGATCGACGAGCATTGGAAGCAGCAGAATCACTGCCGGGGGCCGAAACAGCCGTGGTTTTCGCACCTCGAGAGTCGCTGCCATACGTGGACCTGCGACACTCCGTATGTCAGCTGCCTGCTCGACGGCGGCCGCGATTGGCCCGGGACGGCGCCGGCCACCGGTCTGAAATGCCCCCCCGACAGTAGTTCCCAGTTCCCGACGACCGACCAAGTGTGGCGCTTCTTGAGCAACACGCCCCTCCTCGACCTTCCCACGAAGCCATGAGGCTGCCGCAGGTCGGCGAGCGATTCGAGGGGCGCTACTGGATCGAGTCCACCCTCGGCGTGGGCGGCTTTGGCACGGTCTTCGGTGCGCGGGACGCTCAGGCAGGCCGCGCCGTCGCGCTCAAGGTGCTCAAGCCGGATCACGAACACGGATACCTGGCCGAAACTCACGCCCGCTTCGTGCGGGAGACGCGCGTGATCGGCCAGCTCACGAACCCGCACACCGTCTCGATGTACGACTGTGGCCAAAGCGCCGCCGGGCTCCTGTACATGGCGTTCGAACAGGTCCCCGGGGTGGACCTCTCCGAGCTGTTGCATGCAGGACCGCTGGACGCGCCCACGATGACCCACATCTTGCTCCAAGTGTTGGAATCGCTGCGCGAGGCGCATCGCGCCGGCTTACTACATCGCGACATCAAGCCTGAGAACATCCGGGTGTTCCGCTACGCCGATGACCCGTTCACCGTGAAACTGCTCGACTTTGGGCTCGCCCGCCACGCCGATGGCAGCCATCCCTCGATCACCGCGACCGGGGAGCTAATCGGCACCTTACGGTACATGTCCCCCGAGCAGCTTGTGGATGCCAACCTCACCGCGGCGTCGGACATTTACAGCCTCGGGATCGTCGCGATCGAGATGCTCGTGGGGCGGGACGCCTTGAGCGGCGGGGAAGGCAGCGTTCAGCTGCGGCGACTCGTCGACGGACTCGAGGTTGCCGAGGACCTCCGGATGGTGCTGTCGACCATGATCAAGACCGCGCCCACGGACCGATTCGGCAGCGCCGACGCGGTGCTCGCCGCGTTGACGCCCAAGCCGGCACGTGTCGCCGGCGCGCGTCCGAGCTCGTCGAAACGATGGGGCGCCCGCGAGGCGCTCGTGCTCGGATTAGCGCTCGCGGTGGTGGGACTCGTCGGACTGGTTCTGTGGCTAGCGCCGGCCGACTCGCCACCCACTCCGCCACCTCAGCGGCGCGCGTCACCACTGGTCAAGAGGTCCACCACGACGGACGTGGCCCCAAAGCGGGTTCCCGAACCGGACGCAGCGACCGACGTGGTTTCGATCTGGTCGGGGTGCGACCGCCGGCCGCCCTTTGTCGGCATGGGCACCCTGCGCGAGGACGGCGCAGTCGCCGCGGACTGGTGGCCGGCCTACGTTCCAAAGAGCTACGATCCCACGAAGGCCTCGCCGATCATCGTGATGCTGCACCAGGCGACCGAGCATGGCGCGCTGATGCTCGCCTACAGCGGGTTCATCGAGATCGCGGAGGCCTCCGGCGCGGTGTTGCTCGCGCCGACAGACGAGACGCTGCGGCCATGGAACGAACTGAAACGAGACGCCCGGCGGATCCGTGAAGCGCTCGACGTCGCGACAGAGCAGCTCTGCATCGACGAGAGGCGCGTCTACATCGTCGGTCAGGGCGAAGGCGGGCGCGTCGCCGCCGAGCTGGGCTGCCAACCGTGGGTCACGGCGGTCGCGACGAATTCGTTCCGCACCCTGATCGGCGAGCGCCTGTGTGAACCGGCGCGGCCCGTGGCCCAGATCGCGTTCTCCGGCATGACCAGCCGGCTGGACGTGCCCGAAGGAGGGGCGAGCAAGTGCTCGCCGATCTTCAAGGACTCCGTCGACAAGTTCGAAGCGAAGTGGCGCAAGCAAAACGGCTGTCGCGGCAAGCCGCGCGTCACGTTCTCCGAAGGTGAAAGCGTCTGCCAGCGGTGGTCCTGCAAGGCGCCCTTCACGAGTTGTCGACTCGACGGCGGGCAGGGTTGGCCAGGCAGCCCCGAACGGACGTCATGGCTCATGAACTGCGACGCCACACCCCCGAAGTTCGCCACCGCGAAGGTCGTCTGGGATTTCTTCGAGAAAGCGCCGCCGCTGGCGCCCCGGGCGAAATGAGCAAAATGAGCGAAATGAGCGAAATGAGGCGGCCTACGGAGCGCCTGACGTGTCGATCTCGATCACGCTGGTCACGAGGTCGTCGGCGGGCCCGTAGAAGTCGCGGATGAGCCCCACTCGCTCATAGCCCAGCGCATCGTAGAAACCGAGCGTGGCGCCGTAGCCTTCTCGGGTCGAGGTCTCGATGCGTAGGCGCCGCCCACCGTCGGCGCCGACGCGGGCGAGGATGTCGGCGTGCAGCGCGCGACCGACACCGAGACCGCGTGCGTCGTTCGCGACGACGATCCAATACAGATCGAACGTCGCCGCAGTCATCGGCGTGTGCCCGAAACAGGCCCATCCGAGGAATCGCTCCCCGTCGACGGCCGCGATGGCACGGTATGTCGTCGCGGGCTTCTCGATCACCTCGTCGGCGAGCTCGAGGGCGATCGCGGTCTCATCGGGGGAGAATTCCGGTGTCTGATCGAGTACCTGCCGCAGGGCGGGGCGATCGCGGGGCTCGAACGGGCGGATCAGCATGGCGGTGCCTCAAGATCGCGTCATCGAGGATCGCCTCGATGATCGCGGGGTACTCCAGACCGGCCCGGCGCAACGACAGCGCAAAGCCAGCGTCCGCAGACAGGTCAGGATTGGGATTGACGTCGAGTACGCGCGGCTGACCATGGGCGTCGAGCCGCAGATCGACACGCGCCGGACCGACGGCACCGATCGCGCGGACCGCGGCCCGTGCGACACGCGTCGCCGCCGCGATCGTCGGCCCGTCGAGCAGATCCTCGGCGGGCACCGAGCGGGCGCTGTACTCCGCAGACCCTTCCACCCACTTGCAATCGTACGTCACGATCGGCGCGAGCTCGGGGCCAAAGGCGGAGAAATCGATGCAGCTCGCCGCGGTAATCGGGCCCTTGGGGGACGGACAGAACGCGATGTTACACTCCGCGCCGGGCATGTACTCCTCGACCACGATGTGCGTCACGTCCGCGCGATGCAGCGCATCGACCTGGTGGGCGAGCTGTTCGACGTCGTGCACGAGGGACGCCTGACTGATCGCAATGGAAGCGTCTAGCCGCGCGGGCTTCACAAACAGCGGGAAGCGCAGCATCCGTCGGGTCGCATAGGCCACGGCATCAGGGGCGTTACGGACGACATGGCCCCGCGGAACCGGGATGTCGAGTTCCTCGAGCCGGCGGCGAACGCGGCCTTTGTCCAGGGCGAGGCTCAGCGTGGGCGCGTCGTTCCCCGTGAAGGCGACGCCGAGGCTCGCCAGCAGCGCTGGCACTTCGCGCTCCCGACTCGCGTCGCGGCCCAGCGATTCCACGAGGTTGAAGAACACGGCGTTGCGCCGCGGCCCACACAGCGCGGCCAGCGGCCGGGTCGAGTCGCGCAGTTCCAGACGCTCGACCTTCCGCCCGCACCCTTCGAGCGCTTCGGCGACCTGGTTGGCGACATCGACGACGCTGGAGTCGGATTCTAGGGGAGGTTCGTCGTCTTCGGACTGGACCTCATGATCGACGTTGTAGACGAGAAACGTGGGTTCACAGAGTTGAGGCGCGTTCGATCGCTTCATCGTCGACGGCGCCCCACAGGCACCGGTTGGGTCGCCGTTGATTGGCCCCCGCATGCTATCTTAGGGCTACGCTCATGTGACCCCAACGTCAAATCGAGTGGTTAAAACATCGAGGGCACCGCTAGCGCGGCCGCACGCAGCGGTACGGCGACGAGTAGGTGCCATCGACATAACCGATCCCTGCGCTGGCGAACTCCACGACCCACTTGAAGTTCGGCCCCCCCTCCACCGACGTCGACGAGTACAGACCGCTCGCTACACAGTCCCCAAGCGTCGCACTCCAATAGCAGCCATTCACGCCCGACCCCATTCGGGGAGTGCATCCCAAACAACCCGAGGTATGGCAGCGACCCACCTCGGTACAACTCGTCGATACCGGGCACGTCGTCTTCGTGCCGCACCCAACGATGAGCGATTTCAGCTCGTCGATCGTGGGCAAACGCCAGTCCGTGAAGCCATCCCGCGTCGAGCCGTTGCAGTGCGACTGAGCGCTGGTGAACAGGGCTGCGGGGCGCTCCACCGTGTACCAGCATAGCGTACCGACGCAGCCTTCGTACTGACACTGACCCGCGTTGCACGTGCCGGAGCCCGCGCAGGTGCCGCAATCGACGCCCAGTACTGGTGAGGGTCCGCAGGCCACGCCCGCGCAATCGTTGATGCATCGGCCACTCCCCTCGCAGTAGGTGCTGGCCCCCGCGCAGGTTCCACAGTCATCGCCGAGCACCGGAGATGGACCACATTGCCGGCCGAGGCAATCGTTAACGCACTGTCCCGCGGCATCGCAGTACTCGTTGTTCCCGCTGCACGCCCCGCAATCGTAGGCCCCGACGGGCGAGTCTCCGCAGACGCGGCCCGAACAGTCGTCGACACACTGGCCGGCCGGATCGCACACGTCGGTGGCCCCCGAGCAGGTTCCGCAATCGAAACTGATCGTCGGTGACGCGCCGCACACCCGTCCGAGGCAGTCGTCGGCGCACGCCTCGCCGTCGCCGGCGAACCCCGTCGGGCACGCGTCACAGGTGAAGCCCATTCCGGGCGCCGGGACGTCGGCGCACGCCACGCCCGGATAGCACGGGTCGCCGGCGCACCCATCGATCTCGGTACAGATCTCGCCGTCGCCTTGAGTGCCGGGCGGGCACACGCCGCAGCTGAATCCCGTGCCCGGCGCCGGCACGTCGTTGCACGTCACGCCGGCGGCGCACGGCGCCGCTGCGCATCCGTCTTCGTCGGCACAGGTTAGCCCGTCCCCGACCATTCCTGCAGGACAGGGGCCACACGTGAAGCCCACTCCTGGCGCGGAAACATCGGTGCACGCGACTCCCTGATGACAGGGTGCGGGCGCACATCCGTCCACCTCTGCGCACGTCGCTCCGTCGCCGATCAGACCGGGCCCACAGACGCAAAACAGTCCGCCGTCGACCATGTCACAGGAGGCGTTTGCTGCGCATATCGTGGGACCCTCGATACAGCTCACCGTGCGCCCGCAGATCGTTCCATCGCCGAAAAATCCGGCGTTGCAGACGCACGTGAAACGGCCCACTTCGTTGGTGCACGTCGCCTCTGCGGCACAGTCCGACATCCCACGCGCGCACTCGTCGACATCAACACATGTCGCGCCATCGGACTCGAAGCCCGCCGGGCAGCAGGTCAGGCAGCCGGCGTCATGCCCCACATCCGCGACATCGCTGTCCATGCCCTGCGCGTCGGCGCCGCGCTTACTCGGGGGAGTATTTCCGCAGGCCAAAACCCCGACAGCCAAGATCACGCTCATCACGTACCGGCGCATCATCTCTCACACGGGTGTTTTTCGTCTGAGCTCGGAGTCTAGACGCAATCGATGGACGGCTCAAATGCCGAGGGCGCTCACGAGCTCGACGCTGGGAGAGTTCTCCGGAGCATCGAGCGAACGCACGTAGCGCAGCAGCCGACTGGGCGAACCACCGTGGGCCAGGCGCAAGAGCTGACGCCGGACACCCAGACGTTGTCCTCGAATCAGGCGCGAGCGCAACTCGAGCAATTCCGATCGCTCGATCTTGAGCGATTCGGCGGCGCCCGTGATCACCCGCCACGCGGCAGCCTCCGGCGCGTCGAGCGCCAACGCCGGGGGGGCTGCGTGGGCCGCAACGAGGAACCGCTCGCGGTTGGCCAGCACGCTCGTCACGACCTCCGGCACCGCGCACTCCACGATCGCCGACTCATCCCAGGCGAGCTCCGCCAACCGCGACGCAAATGATTGCTCGCCGCCCACGACGAAGAACCATGGCCGTCCCGAGACGCGCGCCAACACGAGCCAGGTCGTCGGCTCCTCCACGATCGCCGCTGCGGGTGGCAGGGGCGGCGGTGTGATGTCGCGTAACGCGACGCGCTCAATCGCCGTCAGCCCAGCGAGCGGACCACACTGGGTATCGGCGAACCCAACCTCGCGCGCCGCCTGCATCTTGGCCTGCAGACGGCGCCGCATGCCGAGGCTGTCATTCCAGTTCACGGGCCGCAGCAGCAGCACGCGGACGGTGTCGTGGGGACCGCCGGGACGGACGAGCCGACCGACCCGCTGTTCGATCCCGAGCGGACTGTACGGCAGATCGGCGAGCACGATGCGCCCACAGTCTTGCAGGTTGACGCCTTCGCTGATGCAGTCCGTGGCCACGAGCACCTGGATCTGTTCGTGGGCCCGCAGCGTGGCCCCGTGAGAGCGCGGCGAGAAGCGCCGCAAGATCTCGGCCGCCGGCACTCGGCCGAGGCCCGTCGCTCGCGCCGACGTCCCCGTAATCAGCCCCACGCGGCCCCCGACGCCCAAACCGTCGACGAGCCGATCGTACAGCCCACGTGCTGCAGACCGATACGAGGTGAAGACCAATAGCGGTTCCCCGGTCTGCGCCAGCTCCACGAGTACGTCATCGCGACCCACGCCCTCACGGCACACCGCGCTGACGTGCTCGTGCAGCTCCCGCAGGCGCTCGACGTCGGCGAGCAAGCCCTCGACAGACGGCGATTCGGAGCGCTCGAGAGGGTACAGAAACGCGAAGACCTCCTGGTCAGGCTGCACGCCGAACAGGGCGCGAAAGTCGCTGCGGTCCAGCGAACGGCCCGACCGCGCCGCGTCAAGACGGCGCCGTGCGTAGGCGAGCAGGTCGGTGGTGGTCTCGCGCAGCGCGTGCGCCCCGCTCTCCCAGCGTCGAAGCACGTGCTCGACGAACAGTCCGGTCGGCCAGTCGTCGCCGTCGTCAAACAGCGTCAGGGCGCGCAACCGAGACTCGAGATGCGCCCAGAGCCACGCCTCGTCGGCCGATGGTGCGTACGGAACGACCTCGAGTTCGACGCTGGGACGGCGCCCAAAGCCGTCTTCTGGCGGCTCGGTTCGGCGTACGGTCACCTCGCGCACGAGTTCCATCGCGTCCCAGACGCCATCGTGCGCGAGCCGGCGCGCCGTCGCGAGATCCCAGCCGAAGCAGCGGCGCACGTCGTCGTCATCGAGGAACAGCGCGAGCAGTCGCCACAGGTCGTCGATCGAGTTCGCGATCGGCGTCGCCGTGAGCAGAAGCAGCGGCACATTCGCATGCGCCTCGAGGGTACGGCGGCGCGCGGTGTCGGCGTTGCGAAACCGGTGGGCCTCGTCGACCACGATCGCGATCGGGGCCGACGCCGGGGTGTTTCCGCGGCTCAACGCCGCGTGGGTGACCACCGCGTATCCCTGCAGCCCGACGACACGGGCCGCCTCATGCCATGCCGCGGCGAGCCGCGCGGGGACGCACAACCAGACCTCGCCGCGTGCGCCTGCGATGCGCTGCTCGCGCGCGATCGTCAGCGCGACCGTGATCGCCACGCGCGTCTTCCCCAGTCCCACGGCGTCAGCCAGCAACGCCCCACCCCACTGGCGAATCATCGCCGACAGCCGTCGCGCGGCATCGGCCTGAAACTCGGCCAACGGCAACGCGGTCGATGCCACGACGGCCGGGGACGCGACCTCGCGCGCCACGCCGACGGCCCACTGTTGCGCCGTCGTCATGCCGCGACCGCCACGCCGTCGTGTCCCAGCCACGCCTCGAGCGCCGCTTCGTCACGCGCACTGACGCCGAACTCACGCCAGCCGTGGAAGCTCGCCCACCCGCCTCGTAGATCGGGAACCGGTAGCATCCGCACCACCCATGCGAAGTGGCGCCGCCACCCCCCGCGGGCCCGTTCGGCGAGCGCGTATGCGACGGCCCGCACCGGGATCGACGCCATCCAGCGCGCGAATCCAGCGGCGGCGGCCGGGTCGTCGAACGGGGCGTAGTACACCGTGTTCATTGGGACGAAGTCCGCCGCGACCACCACGGGGTCGAGCAGAACGGACATGTCACGCCACGCGACTTTCGGCGCTTGCGTGTCGTCGCGCACACGAAACAGCTGCCAGAGCGGTCCGCGCCGATCGAAGTCGCTGCGCTGCTGTAGCCGCCGTGCGTGCCCGGCGAAGTAGTCCTCCAGCACCTTCGGGACGCGGTCCATTGGGGCGGCACCGTCGTAGCAGAACAAGATCTCCGACTTGGGCGTGCGCCCCAAACCCGAGCCGGACATCGACGGTCGGACGTACGGTGCCACGTCGGGCCCCAGTTCCGCGACAAACCCGCCCGAAGGGCGCAAGAACACGTCATTGGCGCCGGTGAAGATCCCGCGACACGGAGAGACCTCGGGCAGTTCGCCGAGCATGCGGGTCGTGGCGCGAAGCCGCTCGATCACGGGCCCCACGTCATCGGGGACCAGCAACCATGGGGCCCCCGGCACGCCGCTGTCCGTCAGTTGCGACGGCGTGCGCCGAAACTCGTCGCACGCCGCACCGCGCCACACGCGGATGTCGATGACCGACCCCCGGCGGTCTTTGCGCACGTGCAGAATGCCGGGATACACGGTGGCCGAAAACAGCTGCCGCGTCGCATCAGACAGGTCCTCGATCTGTTCGATGGCATGCGACTCCAGCAGACGGCGCACCGGGCTGCCGTGTAGGGTACGAAACAGCTTCGCGGGGATCAGTGCGGCCAGCCGTCCACCAGGCCGAAGCAGCTCCAAACTGCGCTCGATGAACAGTGCGGCGAGGTCGGGCTGCGAGCCATACGGGGAGCGAACGCCGATCTCGCGGGCCCCTGCCCACAGCTGACCGGACGCGGCGTGGTACCGCCCGGCGAACACGTTTCGGCGCTGCTTGTCGACGTGCTGCGCACGCACCCATGGCGGATTGGTGACGATGACATCGAACCCTTCGCGTGCCGCGGCGCCAAAGCGAGTCTCGTAGCCGAACCCCGCGGCGTGCGCGCGGTCGAGGCGAATCGCGGCGTCGTGCGCATCGAGCGCGTCGAGCTGGTGTTGGATGTCCATCGCCCACGCGTGCTGCTCGGCCGACGCCATCGGCTCTCCGAAGAGATCTGGTGAGGTCTCCAGCGCAACCAACGGACGAAGCTGGCGCTCGAGCAGCGCTCGACGGCCCGCCACCAGCGCACGCTGCAGCGCCCGCTCGAGTGCCGCGATCTCGTCGCGGCACGTCGCTTTGGCGGCCCCGTGAGACTCGAGGAAGCGTCGGTGCACGCGCTCGAGGCGCGCCTCCAGATGCACGATGCCCGCCAGGCACGCGGGGTCCAAACCTCCGGCGCGACGGCGCACGAGGTCGACCCCGTCGAGCAGCGAATCTCCGGCGACGATGCGATGCGAGAGGTTGGGGAGCGGCGCCAGCGGGCGTTCCTCGGCGCGCATCGCCGTGAGCATCACGAGCCAGATTCGCAGCTCGCACAGACGCACCGCGGTGCGGTTGCAGTCCACGCCAAACAAGTGGTCGTGCACGAGGCCCCGTAGGGCACCGTAGTCGACGGGCAGCCCGGCTTCGGCCCGGCGCGCCCGCAGCGACGCCAGCGCTTCGAGTAGGAACGCGCCGGTCCCCACGGCGGGGTCGAGGATGCGAATCGACTGAAGGGCGGCGTCCCGATCGACGCCTTCGGCGATGTGGTCGTCCACGTGCGCGTCAATCGCCCGATCCACGATGCGGCGCACGAGGTCACGCGGGGTGTAGAACGCGCCGGAACGCTGGCGTTCGTGGCCCGCCATCAGCCCCTCGAACACCTTGCCGAGCATCTCGGGGTCCACGACGCTCGCCTCGTCGTCGCCGGTGGGTTCGACGGCGGTGAAGTGAAACCGCTCGAAGAGCCCTTCAATCACGGACCGCAGGTCGTCCGTGGACCAGCGAAGCCGCGGATGATCGGCCTCGGACGGGGTGGGCTCGAAGAGCCCGCCGTTCAAGAACGGGATGTCGCCGAGCAACTTCGTCGCGCGATCCCGTTCCGCGGCAGGCGTGTTCAGCACCCCGAAGAAGAGCGGACGAAGCACGGCCGCGAAGAACTCGTCGCCGCTGCCGCGCAGACGCCGTACGACCCATCGACGGTCACCATCGAGCAAGCCCTCGCGCTGAAGAAAGTAGACGAACACCAGGCGCAGGAGCACGACGAGGCTGATATCCGAGCGCTCTTCGGTCGCCGCGGGCCCGTCGATCATCCGCGCGGTGAGGAGGTCCAAGGCATCCCGGAACCCCGCGAAGAATGCGGCCACGACCGCTTCCTGATCGAGGACCTCGACGAGGTGGTGAACGGTGGCCTCGGCCGGATCGACATCATCGGGTCGGGCGAACGCGCCGCGATCGAGCATCAGCAGGCGCTCGAGGCCCATCGCGTCGGGCCGATCGGGGTCGATCGACAGCGAGCGAACGCGGGTGGACCCCGCGTCGGTGCGCTGCGCGAACGCCAACGTCAGCTCGTCTCCGGCGACGAAAAACCACAGCACCGTCTCGAGCGGCGCTTGTCGCGCCACGGCCACGATGAGCTCGCGCTGCATGGCCCCCTGGACGGTGACGACGCGGCATCCGGGGGTGTGGGCGACCAGTACCGCATCGAGGGGCGCACCAAACCACCCCCAGCTCCGCCATGCGTCGCCGACCACCGGCACCTCGATGATCGGCCAATTCAGCGCCTCCAACAGACACGGGATGTCTCGATCGGCCAGCGCTGATACCAGTTCGTGGGTCTGGATCTTGTTATCCATTGGTCACTCCAAATGGGGATGGCCCCGGTCGAGTGACGTAATCGAGCGCACTGCAGATTCG
>JBFIHF010000177.1:0-12564 GCA_041601915.1 Bradymonadaceae bacterium | reverse complement strand
CCGGCGGAGGTCGCGGCCGTCGTCGCGTTCCTCTGCTCGGACGCCGCGAGCTACGTCACCGGCCAGATCATCGCCGTGGACGGCGGGTTCAAGATGGGCTGAGGCCACGACCTGCGCGACCGCATCGCGGGCACACCGCGGCGTCGCGCGGCAGACCGGTGCGACCGGTCTCGCTGCTGCCCCACTCCACAGCGCCTTCGTGCGATTCCGCGGTCTCCGCGCCGAATTGGGCCTGTCCGGACACATTCAGCAGGTCCCCGTCCGATTGGAAGGCGATCGTCGCTGAACGGCTCCAAAAGTTCGACCCGCAGCCCCACCCGAGACCGTTGCCGTCGGTCGTGCCTCGAAATAGGTTGGTGCGCTCCACCCAGGACACCCATGGCACCCCGAGCACTCGAGTCACTCGACGCATTTATCCATCGCCTCGAGACGGCTGTGCAGGGCGGCGATCTCCAGGTCGCGTTCGGCGGGCACCACATGACCCACGTCGTGTGCCTCGAGGACGACGTCGTCCGAGTTCGACGCCTCGAGGTCTCGCAGGCGGACGCGGACGAGTACATCGCGCAGCACGGGATCTTCATGCCGGAGCACGCGGAGGAGATCAGCAAGCCCGGCGCGGTCGTCCTCGAAGCGACGACCATCGACGCGATCGTCGAACTGCTGCGCGCGGGGAGCTGGCCGTACTACTAAGTCCGCGCGAACCGGCAGATTGCTCAGCGTTGCGCGTTGACAGCGTCGGGCTGAAGGCTTTCACTACCGACCATGGAAATCCGCAATAGCGAACAGCATCTGGACTGGCTCGGGCGACGTCGGAGCACGCGTCAGTTCGAGGATCGCGAAGTGCCACGCGAAGTGCTGGAGCGTGTGTTGCAGGGCGCGATCACAGCGCCATCGGCGACGAATCGGCAGCCGTGGCAGTTTGCGGTCGTCACCGATCCGGTCATGCGCGGGCAGATCGCGGACGCCGTGCAGGCGCGCGCAATCGAGATTCGCAAGATCATCGCGCAAGGCCACCACGCCGACGAGTACGCGAACTACGGCGACTTCTTCCACGAGCCGCTCGCCGCGGCGCAGGTCATCATCATCCCGCAGTACCGCGAGTATCCGGACCTCATCGCGAACCTCATCAAGTCTGGAGGCGGTGATCCATCGAACTACCACACCGCGAGCGCGATGCAGGCGGAGCTGTGCTCGACGAGCGCGGCGGTCATGACGCTGCTGTTGCAGGCTCACGCCGAAGGGCTCGCCGGCTGCTGGATGGCGGGACCGATGATCGCGAAGACCCGGATCGAAGCGCGGCTCGGCATTCACGCGCCGTGGCAGATGGTGGGCGGGATCGCGCTCGGATATCCCGACGAGCAGCCCGTCGCAAAACCCCGAAAACCACTCGACAAGGTCGTGACATGGTTCGAAGCGAAATAGACAAGCGCGTGTGCGCGGCGGTGGCCGAGGCCGTCGCGCTTCCCGCCGAGCGCGTGACGCCGGACGACTACCTGACCGACGATCTCGGCGCGGAATCGTTGGACTACCTCGACATCGTCTTCAAGCTCGAACAAGAGTTCGACATCCAGATCACGCGCGGCGAGATGGAGCGTGCGGCGCGCGGCGACATGACGGATGACGAGTTCGCGCCCGACGGCGTGCTGTCGGACGCTGGCCTGGTGCGGTTGCGCGAGCTGATGCCGGAGTCGGGCGACAAGATCACCGACGGGCTTCGGCCTGTGGAGATCCTCGGTCTGTTCAAAGTCAGCACGTTCTCAAACATCGTGCAGGGCAAGCTCGAAGGGCGAAGCGCATGAGTCGACACCGCACCGCCAGTTGTCTGACCCTCGTCGCACTGCTGCTGGTGGCTCCGGCCTGCCAGACGACGAACCTCGGTCAATTCGGCCGCGGCGAAGTCTCGGCGATGAAGGCGCAGTGCGAGTCGGGTCGCGTCGAAGTCAGCGGCCGGACCATGAAACCGGAACAGTTTCAGCTGCGGAGCCCCGAGTCGAAGGTCTGGATGTCCGGTTGTTTCGGGCCCCGCGAACTGACCCAGCCCGCCTACGACGTCCGAAGTTTTCACAAGGGCGACAAGTTCATCGTCGGCGCCGCGGCCGTCGCCGGCGGCATCGCGGCCACATTTTTGGTGGGGGGGTTGATCCTCCTCTGGGCGTTCAACGCCGGCCCCCAATAGGAGCATCATGAGCATCTACGAAGAGAGCTGTGACTGTGGCCCGGGATTCGTCGAGCGGCCCGATCGGCCGCACACGTTCTGGTCGCATGAAATGACGACCTGCGGGGGGTGCGAGGCGCCGATCGAGGGGCGTGTCGTGTTGCGCGACGGCCAGGTGTTCAACCTCGCGTTCTGCCCCGATTGCGGGCAGACCGAGAAGCAGCTCAGCGACAACGCGGACAGCTGGGTCGTTGAGTTCGTGAAGCGCGGCACGCCCGAGGACGGCGAGCGACGCGTGTTCAAGACGACGACGTCAACGTGCCCGGGTTGCATGAAGCTGTTGTTGGTCGACGTCGTGATCCGCAACAACCAGGTCTACTTCGAGAAGACGTGCCCCGCGTGCGGGCCGTCGACGGCACTGGTGTCCGAAGACGCCGAGTACTACGTGAAGGCCTATACGTACGCCCGCGCCGGGACGGAGCCGTTCAAGTTCCCGAAACCCGTCGAAGAGGGCTGCCCGACGGACTGCGGCACATGTGGGGATCACGAGCAGCACACCTGTTTGCCGATCGTCGAGATCACGGACTACTGCAATCTGGAGTGCCCGATCTGCATCGTGAACAACACGCATGCGAACCACATGACGACGGACCAGTTCCAGAAGATCGTGGACCAGCTGGTCGCCCAGGAAGGGTTCTGTGAGTCGATCGGGCTGTGCGGCGGCGAGCCGACGAGCCATCCGGAGTTCTTCAAGCTCGTGGAGATCGCGACGCGACCCGAGGTCGGGCGCGTCGTCGTCATCACCAACGGCATTCGGCTGGGTCGCGACGACGAGTTTGCCGACGAGCTCAAGCGGCGCGGCGTCTACATCGCGCTGCAGTACGACGGCTTCACGCCCGAGGTCCACACCATCGTCCGCGGGCGCGACCTGATGAAGGAAAAGGCCGCCGCGATCGAGGCGATCAACAAGCACAAGCTGCCGACGCAGCTGATCTTCGTGGCGGTGAAGGGGATCAACGACCACCAGATCGGGCAGGCCGTCGACCTGTTGTTTTCGTCGGATAACTTCCT
This sequence comes from Bradymonadaceae bacterium, assembly GCA_041601915.1. Taxonomy (GTDB): domain Bacteria; phylum Myxococcota_A; class Bradymonadia; order Bradymonadales; family Bradymonadaceae; genus JBFIHF01. The sequence goes on along the minus strand of JBFIHF010000177.1, from coordinate 9,338 downwards.
GTCGCTGATGTTTCAGCCGGTGTCGTTCTCCGGGTTCGGGGGCGGCTCGTTCGAGCAGAACGCGCTGGACCGCGTGACGATCCCCGGCGTGATTCGGCGGATGGACGAGCAGACGGACGGCTTCTTACGGAAGTCCGACTTCGCCCCCCTGCCCTGCTCGCACCCGCAGTGCACCAGCCTGACCTACATCCTCAAGATGAACGATGGCAGCTGGGTGCCGTTCCCGCGGTTTGTCGACTTCCGGGAGCACGGCGGCCTGTTGCGGTCGTCGGCAACGCTTGTCGCATCGCCGGAGATCGAGGCGGAGATGCTCGACGTCATCCACGAGGTGTTCGCCAACCAGGACACGATCGATCGGGGTCCGGAAGTCCTGCAAGCGCTGCGTCGCTGCCTCGACGAGATGTTTCCGGAAGACCGCGCGCTGACGACGGCCGAAGCGCTGAGTATCGGCGAGGGCCAAGCGAAGTCGGTGTTCATCCACCATTACATGGACCGCCACGACTTCGACCTCGAGCGGTTGCGCAAGTGTTGCCACCACTACCCACAGGTCGATGGCCGCCTGATGCCGGCATGCGGCTTCAACATGTTCCACCGCGGTTCGGCGAAGGGCCCGGAGACCGCGACGCCGTCGTGGGGCAAGGGCCCGTGGACGACCGACCCGCCCAAGAAGCTGGTCATCGGCAGCGCCGAGACGCGTCGAGCGCTCGCCGGAATTCACCCCGACGAATGAGCTGACGTCTTTCGCCAGCCACCCCGCGGACGCAGCCCCTCGGCGATGAAGCAGCGAAGAAGTCGAGCGACAATCCGCGGCTATTGTTCGCCGGCTCGTTTGCGCGCGTCGACGTCGGTGAAGAAGTCCCAGATCGTCGTGGCGTAGTCGAAATCGCCCTTCGTGCTAGCACAAAAGGAGCGCAGCTTCGTGGCTGCGTCCCCCGTGAGTGCGCGGCGGGAAGGCATACTCTTCCAATCTCGACCACCCTCAGCGCGGCACCAAACGAGCGGCACGTCACAGCTTGCGGAGTGGCAACTCCTGCCAGCTCGGCGAGGCTTGCCGACGCAGCCATGGTGGTCGCGCAGCGCTTGCTCATGGGTCTCCAACGGCCACTTGTTCGCATTTCCCCAACAATCTGGAGCGTTGTCGATGGGGGCCGCCGGGTCCGCCAGTGGAGCGAGGAAGATCGTCGGCACGACGGCTCCGCTGGTGCAGAGCGTGCGGCTGCCCCACAACCGATGCGCGCTGGTCGCGAGTGCGACGACTCCCCGGGTGGAACAGGCGACGTAGTCAGCGGTGACTGCGCCGTTGCCGTGCCCAATGACAAACACGCGGTCGAGGTCGAGACAGTACTGCGCGGCGACGATCTCGAGATCATCACGGACGTGCTCGACGTCCTCCGGCGCGAGCCCGTTCCCCCAGATCGGCAGATCGCCGAAAATGGGGAGTTCGGGCGCATTCGCGAACGCAGGTGCTAGAACCACGAAGCCATCCCGTTCTGCCAGCGCGATGAGGTCCGCCGTTTCCATCATGTGAGACGGCCGCTGGGAGATATCGTGAAGCAAGAGTAAGACGGGCGCTGGTCGGTTCGCCACATAGGGCGTCGGCGTTCGAACGAGCACCGGGCGCACGGCGCCGGCCACTTCGGCGACGCCCGATGGGTGGGCACGTCCGCAACCGTCACTACCGCCCACGACCTCGTTCTGTGCGTCGATGAGGGACCCGGCATCTGCGGCCGAGACCGTCGTGGGGCTACTCGGTGCCCCAGGCTCATCTCGCTGCTTGATGAGCGACGAAGTACGCTCGACGCCCCCCACCGAGGAGACGCTCACGACCTGCGACGCCGCAGACGGCTCACGGTTGGCGAGCCCGATCGCTACCACGACCGCGATGATCGCGACCGCGAGCCCAACCCCAAGGATCCCGGCGCGGTTCGGTGCATGCGCTCCGATCACCCGCCGTCGCGTGGTCGCTTCGTCCAATGGCGCGCGGAACGGCTCGCCGCGCAGGACTCGGAGCACGTCACGTACCGGTGGTCGTCGACTGGCCGTCTTGTCCAACATCGCGGCGACGAGCTGACCCACGGCGGGCGGGACTGGCGCCCGCATCGGCGGCGCCGGGGTCATGAGGTGATTCATCGCCAGCGCCAGATGGGTGTCGCCGACGAACGGGGCGTGACCCTCCAACATCGCGAACACGATCACGCCGAGCGAGTAGACGTCGGTCGGCGGCCCGATGTCCGGCGCGGCTCGGAGCTGCTCGGGGCTCATGTAGCCGGGGGTGCCCAGCACCTCACCGGTCTTGGTGATGTCACTGAGCTCCGATCCGGTGAGTCGTGCCATCCCGAAGTCGAGGACCTTGACGCGCACCGACCCGTCGGGATCGGTGCTGATCATGATGTTCGCGGGCTTGAGATCGCGATGCAAGACCTGCCGCCCGTGCGCGTGCGCAATGGCCTCGGCAATCTGGACGGCGACGTCGAGCGATTCGCTGTTCGGGCGCGGCGACGCCATCCACTCCGATAGCGAAGTCCCGGCGAGGAAGTCGGTCACGATAAACGGCTGACCGCCGAGCGACCCGTAATCGAGCAGTGCGAGGCAATTCGGGTGGTCCAACCTCGCCAGCGCTGCCGCCTCGACCTCGAACCGCTGCACGGCCCACTGCTCGGTGGTCCTTAGAAACTTGACCGCCACCGCTCGATCGGCGGCCAGGTCGTGCGCCAACCAAACCTCACCGAAAGCACCGGCGCCGACCTCGCGCCGTAGCTCGTACCGACCGGCAATCTGTTGACTGGAGAAGTGTCTCTGCACCGCCGAATACTAGCACACCGAGCCCGCGACGCACGCCCACCGCTCGCTCGCCCTCGCTGCGAACCGGATGCTCGGATCCACCGACGAGGCCGCGCGATGCCGGGCGCCTCGTGGGGCAAAGGCCCGTGGACGACCGACCCGCCGAAGACGCTGGTGATCGGCAGGCCGAAACGCGTCGGGCGTTGGCGGGCATTCACCCGGACGAGTAAATTGCTGGTCGTCGGGCGAACTCGCCCTCGCCGCGCCCCGCGTGGTACAATGCAAGCCATGAGGCCGTGGCATAAATTCGAGCGTCGAGCGGCTGAGTTGGAGTTCGAGCGCGTGCGGCTCATGAGTGGGGCGAGACGCGCGGAAGAAGCTCGGCAGCTGTTCGACGAACTCTGTCGGCGTTACTCGGACGACGAGTTGAAAGCCGAGTTGCAGCGACGCCGAGAGGATCGGATCGCCTGGCTGAGGTCGCGACCCCGGTGATCGCGCTTGAGGACAGCGTTGCTGCGGTGTCCGCCTTCTTGCGCGATCAGAAGCTGCCGCATTGCTTGATCGGTGGCCTGGCGGTCGCAATTCATGGCTACCCACGTGCGACGTTCGACATCGACTTCCTCACCAAGCTTCCGGAGGACCTCGACGCGTTTCTCGCGGCGGCGGTCGGGGCGGGACTGGACTTTGATCCAGCAGACCGTGAGTTGGCGCAGGAGGGGCTCGTGTTTCTACATCTCGCGGACTGTCGAGTCGACCTCCTGGGCGTCGCGACCGACGCGGAAGCGACGATGGTCGACCACGCCCAGAACGTCGAGTTCGCAGGGACAGCGGTCCCGGTCATTCGCGTCGAGGACCTCGTGGCGATGAAGCTGGCCGCAGGACGACCTCGAGACGAACTCGACGCAGAGGAATTGTTGAAGCGGTCTACCAACATCAAGCCCGACGCACTCTTCGAGGTGGCTCAACTCCTAGGAGTGGAGAGCAAAGCGAGGTTTCTCGCTTCGGACGAAACGGCAGATTCAGACGAGGCGGATTAGTGGAGTTGTTGGTCGACAGGGTGGCGCTGGTCACCGGAGGTTCGCGCGGCCTGGGCCGTGAGATCTGCCGTGTGCTCGCTCGCGAAGGCGCGAGCGTGGCCTTCACCTACCGTCGCAGCGAGGAAGGGGCGGCGGAGACGAGCGCGATTCTCGAGGAGCTGGGTGGGCCGTTTCGGGCGTACAAAGCCGACGTACGGGACCGTGAGCGGATGTTGGAGGTCGCGAAGTCGGTCGAAGCGGAGCTGGGGACGACGGACATCCTCGTCAACAACGCGGGCAAGAGTCAGGTCGTGCCGTTGGCGCTGATGGAGGAAGCCGATTGGGACGACATGATGGACACGACCGTCAAGGGCGCGTTCCTCGCCACGCAAGCGGTGATGCGCGGGATGGTGCGCCAGAAGCGCGGCCACATTCTCAACATCGGTTCGCTGGCCGGCGGCGCGAAGATGATGAACGCGCCGGTCCACTACTGCGCGGCCAAAGCCGCGCTGCGGGGCTTCACGGAAGCACTGGCCAAGGAGGTGGGCCGCTACGGCATCGTCGTGAACTGCGTCGCACCGGGGGTGCTCGACGGCGGAACCAGCCGCAACCTCCCGGAACGCAAGCTCGAGCAGTACCTCGACCACTGCGCGTTGGGCCGCGTCGGCACCCTGGAGGAGGTCGCCGAAGTGGTCGCGTTCCTCGTGTCCTCGCGCAATACGTACATGACGGGCGCGACGATCGTGCTGGACGGCGCGGTGTAAGCTCAGTCGGGTGCGATCGCCGGCGAGGCGCCCGACGTCTGGGCGTCGGTCTGGGCGTCGGTCTGGGCGAAGAACTGCCACGCGGTCTCGGCGATGTCGATGTCCGGCGGAGTGCCATCACAGTTCAGGATCATGTCGAGCGCCCGCGACCTTCTTTGGCCGGGAAATCCGCGCCCGCCGTCCAAGTGACAGCTGACGAACGGGACCTCGCAGTCCCACGTCCAGCAGCGATGCGCCTTTTCCTGGACGAAGATGCTCCGCTCCTCCGAGCACACGTGGCGCGCCCGCATGGCGTCGTCGCTGTCTGACAGCGAAGGGACGCGCTCACCGTTGCATGCCCGACCTCCCTCGGGCGGAAAGTACCCGTCCTTGAGACCCGTGAATTGAATGAGCGGCACCTTCCGCTCACAGGACACATCGTGGGTCTCGCGATACGCGGCGGTTGCGATGGCTTGAATTCCGCTCATCGAACACGGCAGATCTCGGGCCAAGGCTGCACCGTTCGCAAGCCCGAAGACGTAGATTCGCTCGCGGTCCACGCAAAGCCGATCGGCGACGTAATCAATCGACGCTGCGATGAGCTCGACGCCACCCCCGCCGCGACGCCACGGAGGGATCGCGAGGTGCCGTGGCGAGATCACGACAAAGCCATGTTCTTCAGCGACGCGGCGAAACCCGGAGTCGTGAAACAGTCGCACCTCGGTCTCGGCGATCGCGTGCAACAGCACGACGATCGGATACGGACGGGTGTTGTCGTAGTCTGGAGGGTGGTGGAACGCCAGGTCCCCCTCCGGAAGTCGAGCGCCGTACAAGCCGTCCTCGGCGCGACCAGGAGATATTCGCTGCGGTCCACAACCAGCACCTCTCCGCGGTCGCCGGGCGTCCTCGGTCGTCACACGGGCGTCGGCCGGGCCGCCGGGAGCCTCGGCGTCCACGGGCGTGAGGCCTGCGTCGGACCTCCGCGGTGCCTTGATTAGCGAAGTGCTTCGGCCCGTGGCGATTGCCGGAGCGGGGCGTTCAGCTTCGATCGGCACCCGAAACAGGAACACGACGAGCGTGAGAACGATGCCACACATCACTCCGACAACGGCTGCTCGCAGTGCCCAAGACCGAGCCTGTCGAACCGCCGCCGTAGGAAACTTCTCGTCGCGTTCTTGGGGGACGGGGGACGGGGATGGCGGTCGTGGCTGCGGGGCGGGTGGTCGCGATCGTACGCCGCTCGAATCGAGAGTGCGCAGGGCGCGGACGACCTGATCGGCGGTCGCAAACCGCCGATTGGTGTCGACCTCCAGCATACGATTGACGACCAGCCGGAGCGGTTCACCGACGCCATCCGACGCCGCGATCGCGATCGGGGCGACGATGCTGACGCCTCGGAGCGTACCGGCCGTCGGGCCCAGCAGCATCTCGTAGGCCACCAACCCCAAACTGAAAATGTCCGACGCCTCGGTCAGCGGGATCCCAGTCAGTTGTTCGGGCGACATGTAGCGCGGTGTACCAATCACCTTGCCGGTTGCCGTGAGGTTGGGCTGGTCGCCGGCCAGAGACTTCGCGATACCAAAGTCGAGCACTTTGACCACGAGCGCGTCGTCGCGATACGCCGTGAGTCGCAGGTTGTCCGGCTTGATGTCGCGGTGTAACACGCCCATCTGATGCGCCTCGCGGAGCGACTCGAGGGCCTGCAACAGGACATGGATCGTTTCGGACTCGGTCAGACGTCCGCGCCGTGCGAGCAACTCGCTCAGGTCCTCACCGGCCACGTACTCGCAGACCATGTAGAACAGGCCATCGGGGGTGCGCCCGTAATCGTACAGCGTCATCGTGTTCGGATGAGTGAGCTGCGCGATGGTCTTCAATTCACGGAGAAAACGCCGGACCTTGACGTGGGCGGTGGAGTCGCCCGACGGCTTCAGCACCTTGATCGCCACCCGCCGCCCGGTGCCGTCGGTCTGGGCCAGGTACACGCGACCGAACCCACCCTCGCCCAAGATGGCTTCGATGCCGTACTTTTCGGCGAATCGCTCGCCCGGCTCTGGTAGTTTCACCCCCCGATGGTACCGCAACCTGCGAGCGATCGCATCGCGAGGCGAGCTGAGATGTTGACGAACAAACGATGTCTGGTGACGGGCGGCTCCCGCAATCTGGGGCGCGCGCTGTGCGTGGGCCTCGCCGAAGCGGGCGCGAAGGTGGCCTTCACGTACTTGAGCCGCGATGCCGACGCCGAGCGGACCTTGGAGACGCTGCGGGAGCTTGGGGCGGAGCCGCTGGCGTTCAAAGGCGATGCGTCCGACCCCGCGCACGTGAAGGAGACGATCAAAGCGCTCAACGAGGCGTGGGGCGGGCTCGACGTGCTGGTGAACAACGTCGGCATCAGCAAGATCTTGCCGATCGCGCTGCTCGAAGAGGCGGACTGGGACAAGATGATGGCCGTCAATGTGAAGAGCGCCTACCTGTTTTCGCGCGAAGCGCTGCGCGGGATGCTCAAGCAGCGGTCGGGGCGCATCATCTCGATCGGGTCGTTCGCGTCGCGGCGCATCATCGGCGCGCCGGTGCACTACGCGGCCTCGAAGGCGGCGCTCGAAGCGTTCACGCTCGCGTTGGCGCATGAGGTGGGCAAGTACGACGTGCTCGTCAACTGCGTCAGTCCCGGGCTCGCCGACGTCGGTATGAGCCAACGCCTGCCGGCCCACCACGTCACCGACTTCATGTCCCAGGCCGCCACCGGGCAATTGGTTCCAGGGACAGATGTCGCCGCGACGGTCGTGTGGCTCGCGTCGGACGCGAACACCTCGGTGACGGGTGCGCGCATCGAAGTCGACGGGGGCGTGTGATGGATCTGGAGCGCGGCTACGACCTCTTCAAACAGTACTGCAATCCGTCCCTCGCGCTGCGGGCGGAGCTCACCGGACAACCGCATCGCTACGTCCGGGTGAACGAGGACGGCGAACTCGTCGACCGCCACGCGGGGGTCGTCGAGGACTGGATCACGGGCTGGGGGACCCAAGTGTTCGGCCACCGCAATCCGCACGTCGTGGCGCGGCTTCAGGCGTTCCTGGCCAGCGACGCACCGACGTTCTACAGCTCGGGCGTCTCAGCGCCGGCGGGGCTGCTGGCCGCCGAGCTCTGCGAACGCACCGGCTACGGTCGCGTGTGGTTGGCGAGCGGCGGCACCGAGGCCGTCGAGGGCGCGCTGAAGCTCGCCCGGGCCGCGACGGGGCGCTCGCGGGTCCTCTACCTCGATGGCGCGTACCACGGCTGCACGTTCGGCAGCGTCTCGATGATGGAGGCCGGGGACTTCCGCGACGCGTTCGGGGCGGGCGTTCAGGGCTTCGAGCGATTGCCGTTTGGGGACGCCGATGCGCTGAACAGCGCGCTGGGCGCCGGCGATGTCGCGGCGGTGGTCGTCGAACCGATCCAGGTCGAGGGCGGCGTGCGCGCCCTCGAGGACGCCTACATCGAAGCGCTGGCGTCGATGACCGCAGAGCACGGCGCGCTGCTCGTCGCCGACGAGATCCAGTGCGGCTTGGGTCGGACGGGACGTTTTCTGGCCTCGGAGACGTGGCCGCGTCGACCGGACGTCCTCTGCCTCGGCAAGGCGCTCGGTGGCGGGTTGATGCCGGTCAGCGCGATGTTGACCACCGACGTGATCTTCGATGCCGCCTACGGCGACTTCGGCAGCTCGGAGAGCCACAACTCGACGTTTAGCGGCAGTGGGCTCGCGGCGATCGCGGGGCTCGCGACGTTGGAGCTGCTGACGACCGACGCCCTGGCGCAGGTCGGCGCGGCGACCCTGGGTGAAGAGCTGGGTCGTGTTCGGGACGAGTTTCCGCAGCTCGTTCGCGCCGTGCGCGGCGCGGGCTTGCTCTGGGGCATCGAGCTCGTGGAGCTCGACCATCCGTATCTGAGCTTCGAGTACCTCGGGCTCGACGATTTCGGCGACCGGCCGGCGGCCTCGCTGGTGCTCGCTCACCGCTTGTATCGGCGCGGCTACATCACCGCCGTCTGTGGACACGACTGGCGAACGCTGCGACTGCAGCCACGGCTCGACGTCTCGACGGCCTCGATCGACCGATTCGTGGCCGTATTGCGCGAGGAGTTGGCGTGGCTGGCAGAACTGGCATAGTGGTCGCGTGAAAGCTGTCCTCCGAGTTCTGTCGTACCCCGTCTTGATGGCCTCCGCGGTCGCCGCGACGATCGTGGGTCTGCAGAGCTGGTCCGAAGCGGTCGTGCTCCCCGTCGTCTGTGTCGTCGCCGCCGCGATCATCGCGCTGCTCGAGCGCGTGATCCCGTATGAGCAGAACTGGAGCCACGCCCACGGCGACGTCGTCACCGATATCTGGCATTTGACGCTGACGGGCGCCCTCGCCGAAGGCGCGCGAATCGCGCTCAACACGGGGCTCATCGTCGTCGCGGCGGCGCTGTCGGCGAGCCTCGGCTCCGAACTCTGGCCGACCGATGCGCCGATCCTGGTGCAGCTGCTCCTCGCGCTCTTGATCGCGGAGTTCAGCGGCTACTGGATCCACCGACTCGAACACACGACGATGCCGCTGTGGCGTCTGCACTCGGTGCACCACAGCCCCACTCGCCTGTATTGGCTGAACGCGTTCCGCACCCATCCGCTGGACGCGATCATGTCCCAGACGATCGCGGTGTCGCCGCTCATCGTGCTCGGCGCGCCGCTCGAAGCGCTGACGCTGTATGGGGTCTACACGATCGTGCACACGACGATGCACCACTCCAACGTCGATGCGCGGCTCGGCCCGTTCAACACGGTCTT
>JBFIHF010000176.1:0-12616 GCA_041601915.1 Bradymonadaceae bacterium | reverse complement strand
GTACGTGATGTTGGCTTCGCCAAAGGCGAGCGACGATTCGAAGCTGCTGATCGCGACGGCGTAGTTGCCGTTGCGGATCGCGGCGACGCCCTTCTCGTTGTAGCCGCGCTGCGTCTCCGAAAGCTCGACGGCCTCTTGTGCCGCGGCGAGCGCGGGCACGAGGCTCAAGAGCAGGAAGACGGCAATCAATCGGGCCACGCGGCACTCCACCAAGTGACGCGATTATTGACTGAGACGCTCGGGGACGCAACTCGCCGTCCGCTCCCATTAGCGGCACTCGCCGTCGACACACTTGAGCTTCTGCTCCGCCGGGCAGTCCGCGGTCGTTGTGCACATGAACACGCTGTTCTCCCACCGTCGGTAGGGCATGATCACGCGATCGTTGGTCTGAGGCGGCATCGGTCCGGTGAACGAGACCCGGTTGACGATCGAGTCGTAGTCGAAGCCGTCGACGCGGCTGCGCGGCATGTCGACGACATTGCCGGTCTGCGCGGAGCCGTGGGTGACCTCGATCGTCGGAGGCAGCGGAACTCCCCGCAGGCGAAGCCCGGAGGCGATTCCGGCCGTCGCGTTCGCGATCTCGGTGAGCGTGTTCGTAATGTCGGCCTGACAGATCGAGCCGGTGCTGCCACCGGTCTCGTTCGCCATCTGGGCGACGGCGTGCGCCACGGCGGAACCATTGGGCGAGCACTGCTCGCTGGGCGGCCACGCGATGCCGAACATCGTCGCGCCGAGCTCGGGCTTGAGCAGGTACGAGACCCAGGGCTGCGTCTTGTTCTCCAGCTCCGTCTGCTGGGCGGGGTCCAGCACCAGAATCTGGCTGTTCCCCCAGCTGAGGGTGTCCTGGAAGTACGCGTCTTCTTCGTCCGTGATCGCGATGAGGATCACCGCGGCGTCGGTGCGGAACTTGGAGCCGTCGGTGTCCGAACGCGGCAAGGCGAGATCCGCCGCGGCGGTCAGGGCCGACGCCGTGTACTCGCCGCCTCCGGAGAACGTGCCCGGGGCGAGGCGCGTCTCGAGCTCCTGGGGGTCGGCGGTGAAATCGCCGGCGACCAGTTCGCCGGTATCCGTGGTGCCGGGGAAGCCCGGAATCGGGAACGGAATCGGTGGCGCCCCGCAACCGGGGGACCCCGAGAACAACGCTTTCGCTTCGGGGGACAGGTTCGTGTCGCCACCACAGTCGGCGCGCGTGACCCCCGCGCGCCAGTCGAGGTTCGAGTTCGTGAGCAGCGTCGTAAAGTCGATCGCGAAGTTCTGCAGGGCTTGCTGCTCGTCGCTCATCGAACCGGACCCGTCGATCGAGATGATGATGTCGACCTTCGGCCGCACCGTCACTGTGTAGGCGACGCAATCGTCCGCCAGCGACTCCGCGGCGTTGGCGACGGCGCTGCCGCCGGTGATGTCGTCGACGAGGATTCCGGACTGCCCGGCGTTGTTCTCGTAGTCGGTCTGCGTCACGAACGATGCGACGATCACGTACTGGGTCGCCGATCGCGCGATGATCTCGTAGACGAGCAGCGTTGGCTGCGCGTCTCCGGCGAAGGTACCGGTCAGCCCGCTGCTCAACGTGCCGGGCGCGACGCCCGCGAGGTCCGCGAGCACCGCGTCGCGAGCCGCTTCCAGCGCGGTCCCCGCGGGAAGGTCGACGACGGCACCCACCGTCGCCTTGTGGCCGTCGTGGGTCGTGATCTGACGGCCAGATACGCGACGAACCGCGGCGGCGTAGCGACCTTGGACCGTCGACACCACGTAGTCGGACACGCGATTCGACAACGTTTCGCCATTGGGCGGCGTGAACGAGGCGATGAACCCGGTAATCCTCGAACCGGCGTGCTCGAAGGCGTGCGCTTGCACGGCGCCACCGGTCACGGCGGCTGTTGCGACGCCGGGATCGAGGCCGAGCTGATAGTCCGCCGTCGCGTTCATGACGATCTGCGGCGTGATGAGTCCGAGGAGGTCTTCAGGCCGGCAGTCGCGGTACTGCGCTTCGTCGGCGTCCGGGGTGCCGTCGCCATCGGTGTCGGCGGAGCAGGGGTCTGACTCGCCTTGCGCGCAGGTGTAATCGAACATGCGATTCGGGCACACGCCGATCTCACCGTCCAGATTGCCGTCCTCGGTGCCGTCGGGCAGCCCGTCCATGTCCGTGTCCGCGCTGAACGGATCGAGGCACGAGTTCAGCTCGACCCCGTCGGGAATCCCGTCGTCATCGGAGTCGGGATCGAGCGGGTCGGTGCCCGCCGCGATCTCCTCGGAGTCGCTGGCGCCGTCGAAATCGGTGTCCGCCTGGCGCGGGTCGGTCTCGCCCGGCTCGAATCGACAGTTGCCGTTGGCGTCTTCCACGCCGTCATCGAGCCCGTCACCGTCGGTGTCCGCCAGCAGCGGCGACGTGTTCAACGAGCACTCGCAGTCGTCGTTCAGCCCGTCACCGTCCGTATCGACTCCCGGCATGCAGCGGTCCGACGGCGGGACATCGGGCAGCGTCGTGTCGGGCGTGTTGTTCGTCGCATCGGGCGTGTTGTTGTTCGACGCGTCGTTGCCGTTGTTCGCACCACCCATGTCGCCGTCGTTATTGTTCGCGCTCATGCCCGGTTGGCACAGCTTCGACAGCGGGTTGTACACCTCGCCGACGCCACACTGGGGCGTGGTCTTGTCGGATTCGTCCGACCCACAGGACGCGAGGAGAATGAGCGCGGCGAGGGCGGCGAGGGCGGGAAGTCGTCGAGTCATCGTGGTGCCGAGTGTGTTGCGGGTGTGGTGCCGAGCGCGCCATTGCAGAAGAACGGCACGCCCTGTCCGTGAAAGCCATTTGTCGGCTCTACGGACGTGTAGGTGGCTGTGGTGAAAAAAGAGTCAGAAAGTTCGGCGTCAGTGGGTGCACTCGCGGCGGATGAGCTTTCCGCGTGTGGTGTCCCCGACGAATTCACCGTCCTGAATGGCGACCTCGCCGCGCACGGTCACGACGGAGGGTTTTCCGTCGATCTCGAAGCCCTCGAAGCCGCTGTAGTCGTTGTTCACGTGGTGCGTCTCGATCGAGATCTTGCCCCGGTAACTGGGGTCGTAGACCACGAGGTCGGCGTCGGCACCGACCGCGATGCGGCCCTTCTGCGCGAGGCCGAAGAGCTGGGCGGTCTTCGTCGATGCCGCTTCGACGAAGCGATTGAGGCTCAGCTCGCCGCGCGAGACGCCGTAGGTGTAGAGCAGGTTGACGCGGTCCTCGATGGCCGGGATTCCGTTCGGAATCGCGGTGAACGCGTCGCGCCCCATGTCCTTCTGCGCGAGATCGAACGGACAGTGATCCGTCGCCACGGTATCGATGAGGCCCAGACGCAGCCCGTCCCACAGCGCCTTCTGATTCGATTTCTCGCGCAGCGGTGGCGACATCACCCACTTGGCGCCCTCGAAATTGGGGCGCTCGGCGTACGTCTTGTCGAACATGAAGTGCGGGATCACGGACTCGACGTAGATGTTCACCCCGCGCTGTTTCGCCGCCACCGCCGCTTCGAGTGCATCCTTGCAGCTCAGGTGGACCACATAGCCGGTGGCGCCCGTCAGCTCGAGGAACGACGCGAAGTGGTTCGTCCCCTCGGCCTCGACGCGGGTCGGGCGACTCGGCTCGTGCCACTCCGGTCCGGTCTTGCCCTCCGCGATCAGTTTCGCGCAGAGCTGCGCGACGATCTCGGCGTTCTCGCAGTGGGCCGTCGTGATGACGCCCAGCTCTTTGGCCAGCGTCAGGGTGTCGAAGAGTTCATCGTCTTCGACCCCGAAGAAGCCTTTGTACGCCAGGAACACCTTGAACGAGCTGATGCCGTCGGCCACGATCTCGCGGAGCTGACGTGCCGTCTTTTCGTCGAACTTCGAGACCGCCATGTGGAACGTGTAGTCGCAGGCGCTGTTGCCTGCGGCCTTGGCCTTCCACTGCTGGTAGCCGTCCATCGTGTCTTCTTCGCGCGACGGACACACCATCTCGATGAACGTCGTGGTGCCGCCGTGCAGCGCAGCGACCGACGCAGTCGAGTGCGTGTCTTTGGCGAACGTGCCCATGAACGGCAGATGGATGTGCACATGGGGATCGATGAACCCAGGAAACACGTACTTACCGCTGGCATCGATGACCTGTGTGCCTTCGGGGGCGCTCAGGTTCTGACCGATCTTTGTGATGGTCTCGCCTTCGCAGTAGATGTCGGCGTGATAGTCGTCGCTGGCCGTGATGATGCGGCCGCCTTTGATCAGCAGTGCCATGATTGCTCCTCGTCGTTCGTGAAGAGCGGCACGCTACAATGATTTCGTTGCAGTTTGAAGTCTCCGTGCCTTACGTTACGGGATTGAGACCGATGACGGCGGCGGCGCGCGCGCTCCAAGTGGAACAGTTTCGTTCCTGGACCAAGAACGCCTACAGTCATTGTATTCGATGAAGGAGAAGTGATGAGAAGCCTTGCCCCGATACTTGTGCTCATGGTGCTTGCCGCTGCCTGCGGGAAGGAAGAGCGCCGAAATCCGAACATCATTACCAACAACACGACGACGGCCAACAACGGGTCGAACAACGGCACGAACAACGGGACGACGAACAACACGACGACGGGGACCACCGGCACGACGGGGACCACCGGGACCACCGGAACGACCGGGACGAACAATATGACGCTGGGTCCCCCCGAGACCGGCAGCGCGACCGTCGACCTCGCGATTACGATCGGGATGCGCAGCGTTCAGATGACGAGCTGCGATTGGACCGATGACACCGCCAACGTGATCTCGCGCGTGGTGGACCCCGTTAACGGGGTCCAACACGGTCGGTTGATCTGCGTGGCGATGGAGCCGCTGAACATCAACGGCTTCTTCCTGTTCGAGCTCGAGTTTCTGGAAACCGCGATCGGCAACAATGCGCTCCAGAATATGGCGATCGATTGCGACGTCGCCGGATGCGTGGGCAGCGCCCAGCTCGGCCTCACGTACGCGGATCCGTCGGCGGGCATCTTCCAGATGGCCTCGACGTTCGACGCGACGAGCGAGGCCGGAAACTTCGTCCTCAACGACTATGACCCGTTGACGGGGGCCGCCTCCGGGTCGTTCGACGCCCTCATGACCGACAGCAATGTGGATTTCCGCCTCCTCGGGACGTTCTCGACGGTGCTCGCGGACTGCACCGATCGTGATCCGTGCGTCGGCGACGGCATGTAATCTCGCCTTCTCACCCTTTCAAATCCGCACGTTTCGGCTAAGGTATCGCCCGTCAACGACGGGAGGAACCATATGGCGATGTCATCGGCGGAAATGATTGAGTTGTCGAAGAAGCACACCCTCTTCACGTGGGCAGCGTCGGGGCCGGTCGATCCGATCCCGGTCGAGCGCACGGACGGGGTGTACATGTACACGCCGGATGGGGAGCGGATTCTCGACTTCAACAGTCAGTTGATGAGCGTGAACATCGGGCACAATCACCCGAAGGTCATTCAGGCGATCAAGGACCAGGCTGATACCGGGCTCACCTACGTCTACCCCGGTACGGCGACCGAGCCTCGCGCTCGGCTCGGCAAGTTGCTCTCCGAAGTGGTGCCCGGCTGGCTCAACACGTTCTTCTTCACCCTCGGCGGCGCCGAAGCCAACGAGAATGCGATCAAGATGGCGCGCCAGTTCACTGGCCGGCAAAAGATCCTCGCCCGCTATCGCAGCTACCACGGCGGAACCGGCGCCACGCTCGCGCTGACCGGCGATCCGCGGCGCATCCCGAACGAGCCCGGCCCCTCCGGCGTGGTGCACGTGATGGACCCCTGGCCATACGATTACTCGTTCGGCAAGACCGACGAAGAAGTCACCCGCAACAACCTGAAGTACCTCGAAGAAGTCATCATGTACGAGGGACCCGGCACGATCGCCGCGATGATTATCGAGACTGTGACGGGGACCAACGGCATCTTGCCTCCCCCGGTCGGGTATCTCGTCGGGCTGCGAAAGCTGCTCGATAAGTACGGCATCCTTCTCATCTGTGACGAGGTCATGGCCGGGTTCGGCCGGACCGGCAAGATGTTCGCGTTCGAACACGGCGGGATCGTGCCGGACTTGCTCACGATGGCGAAGGGGCTCACGAGCTCCTACCTGCCGCTGGGCGCCGTGGGGGTCAGCGATCCCATCGCCGCCTACTTCCAGGACAATGTGTTCTGGGGCGGACTGACCTACAACTCCCACCCGCTGTGCTGTGCCGCGGCGATCGCCTCGATCGAAGTCCTCATCGAGGAGAACATGGTGGAGAACGCCGTGAACATGGGCGAAGTGATGCGTGGGCATATGGAGGCGATGAAGACGAAGCATCGCTCGGTCGGCGGCTACCGGCAGATTGGGCTGTTCGGCATGATGGACGTGCAGAAGAACAGCACCGGCGAGCCGATGGCGCCCTACAACGGGAACCACCCCGCGATGGCGACGTTCGCCAAGTTTCTCAAAGACAACGGCCTGTTCACGTTCGTGCGCTGGGGGAGCTTCATGTGCAACCCGCCGCTCTGTATCAACGCCGAGCAGATCGCTGACGCCTTCCAGATTATCGACCGCGGGCTCGAGATTACCGACGCAGCGTTCGAAGACTGACGGTCCCGGCTCACGCCCTCGAAGAGGTTCGTTCGATCGTGCCGACCATCCCATCCAATCTCGCCGCCGTGCAGCGCCGCCTCGGCGTCGAACTCCCCGAGTCCTACGTCGCGGCGCTCGAGGACTATGGCCTTGCCGGCGTGAAGGCGTACAAGTTCTATGGCCTCGACGAGCTCGGCTGGTTTACCGACCACCCGCTCGCGGTGACCGTCCCGTATGAGGGACGGGCACTGGTGATCGCCGAAGACGCGGCCGGCAACGCGGTGGTTCTCCTCGGTTTCAACGTCGCCGGAAAGCCGGTGCTCAGCGACGAGGTCTACCTCATCGACCATGAGTTCGGGGAACCCGAAGAGTTGGCGATGGACCTCATCGAGTTGCTGGAGCGTGTCGGGGGAGCCCCGGTCGTCGAAGTCGAGACCCTTTGGGAGACCGCGTTCGACATCGCCGCGACGCGGCGCAAGACCGTGGCCGCACTCACGGACGCACTGCAAGCCCGCGGTTACAGCGACGCCCTCGAACAATGGGACGCGGGCGGCTCGTTTCTGCGGGTGTCTCTGTTCGGCGACGGTCCCGTCGTCCTTTGGGTGCGCACTGAGGAGCCCACCCTCTGGCTCGCCCGCCGCCTCGCCGTGCTGCTAAAACGCCCCATCAGCGCCTACGAGGTCGCGGTCCGCGACGAAGCCGTCAAGGACGACAACGAGGAGTACGGCTTTCCGTTCAAGGCCCGCAGCCTCGACGTCCGACCGGACGGGACGATGGCCGACCGCGAGACGGGCCTGATGCGCGAGGTCGCGAACCACGGCGATGCCTACGAGACGGCGATGACCATTCTCTGGGACCTCGTCGACCGACCCGACGGCACCGCCGAAACCCTCGAATTCTACCGCGCAGCTCCACCCGCGGACCTCTCGCCCCGACTCGCCGGCATTTTGACCGCCATCGCCGAATCCGACTCCGTGGGCCTCACCGAGGTCGCCGGCCAACAAGCCGTCCGCATCGAACTCCCCGACGGCACCCGCCAACTCAGCGTCCTCACCAACGCCGAACTCGCCACCCTCCGCCAACACACCGACATCTAGTGGCGGCGCGCTTCAGGCGCCGGAGAGCTCTTCGAGAGCGAAGAGCCGGCCTTCCGGATCCGGGATCTTGTCGAGGTCGACGCGACCGCGGAGATACCACTCGTTGTGGCCCTCGGGGTCGCAGAGCACCTGGGTCACGGCCCATTTTCCGGGTCCGTCACGAGTGATCCTGGTCAGACTCGTCGCGCGCGAGGCGTGGTCGAAGAGGATGCGGTCGTATTCCTCGAGGTACGGCGCCAGCTCGCGCTCGATGCGCATCGGGCTCCAGGTGTCTCCGGCGACCTGTCGCAAGAGGCCCGCGGCCTCCTCGAGGTCGTCGGCGGCGAGCGCGCCCACAATCGCTCGAAGCTCGGCGCGCACGCGCGCCTTGAATGCGCGCTCGTCGGCATCGAGCGCCGGCGGGCCCTCGTCGGCCTCGCCGCCTTCGGCGCCGCCGATCCCCATCATCCGCTCCCACTCCTGCACGAGACTGGAGTCGGCGCGATTGATGACTTCGCGCAGGTACGCGATCAGTTCGTGAACGGCATCGGTCTTGAACTGCTCGGGGACGTTCTGCTTGAGCGTCTTATAGGTCTGCGAAATGTGGCGTAGGAGCACGCCCTCGGACCGTTCGAGCCCGTACAGATTGACGTATTCGTTGAACGTCGAATACCGCTCGTACATGTCGCGCACGATCGATTTTGGGCTCGGCGTAAACCCGGCGATCCACGGGTGGAGCTGCGCGAACCCGTGAAACGCGTCGAGGATCACGTCGGCGTCCGGCATCGGGTACGTGATCTTCTCCAGCTTTTCCTGGCGCTCATCGTACTCGATGCCGTCGGCCTTCATCTGTTGGTACGCCGCGCTGCGAGCCTTCTCCCGCTGCTGGTTCAACACGACCCACGGGTCCTCGAGGATCGCCTCGACGAACGAGAGCGTCGTGATGTGGAAATCCGGCGCTTCGGCGTTGAGTCGACCCGCGACATCCACCAAGAAGAGCGACAGCGAGTGATGGATGGAGAAGTCGTGCTGTAGCTCGCTGTGCAGCTGAACCTGTTGGCCACGCTTCCCGTCGTCGCGCGGTGCGAGTTCCAGGATTTCGGCTTGTCTCAGCGACTGAAACAGGTGCCGCGCCTTGCGCCGCAACCTCGACTTCTTGCCGCTCGACTCATGGCTCAGAGCGATCAGGTCGATCATGGCGCGGTAGCCGCCCTGGCTGGGGTCCGGTCGTTGAAGCAGGGTGAGCAACATCGCGTGGTTGACCGTGAAGCGCGACTTGAGCGGCTCGGACTCGCCGCTGTGCAGGCGCTCGAACGTCTCTTCGTCCCAGTGCACGTAGCCGCGATCGGGCGGTCCCTTCTTCTTGAGCTTTTTCGCCTTCTTGGCGTCGCCAGCGATCTTGGCGTCGATCTTGAGGTTTTCGATGACGTGGTCGGGGGCCTGCGCAACGACGAGGCCCCGGGTGTCGTAGCCCTTGCGCCCTGCGCGTCCGGCGATCTGCTTGAAGTCCCGCACGCGTAGCAGGCGGACCTTCTCGCCGTCGTACTTGCACAGTTTCGAGAACAGCACCGTGCGAATGGGCAGATTGATGCCGACCCCCAGCGTGTCCGTGCCGCACACGATCTTGAGCAGACCCATCTGGGCGAGTCGTTCGACGAGCATGCGGTATTTGGGGAGGAGCCCCCCGTGGTGGAGCGCGACCCCGTGTTGGACGTACTTGCGCACCGTCTTTCCATAGGGGGTGTCGAACGCCGACCCGTCGATCTCGTCCTTGATCGCTTGCTTCTCGTCCTTGCTGCAAAAGTTGATGCTCGTCAGACTCTGCGCGAGTTCGGCGCACTCCCGTTGGGTGAAGTTGACGACGTAGATCGGCGAGAGCCCCTTGCCCTCGAGCTCCTCAATCTGGTTGGTCAGCGGCTCGACGCTCCAGACGTACTCCAGCGGCACCGGCCGGTCCGTGGACTTCACGAGCGCGACCTCTCGCCCGGAACGTTCCTCGAGCTGCGACGAGATGTGTGACGTGTCACCGAGCGTCGCGGACATGAGCAAGAACGAGGTCTGCGGCAGTAGCAGCAGTGGAAGCTGCCACGCCATTCCGCGCTCGCGGTCGCCGTAGTAGTGGAATTCGTCGAGGATCGCGTGCTGCACGTTCGCGGCGGAGCCGTCGCTGAGCGCGATCTCGGCCAAGATTTCCGCGGTACAGCAGACGATCGGTGCGCCCTTGTTGATCGACGCGTCGCCCGTGAACATCGCGACGTTCTCGGGGCCGAAGTGCTTGCAGAGGTCGAAGAACTTCTCGCTGACGAGGGCCTTGATCGGCGAGGTGTAGTACGAGACGCCCCCCGTGGCGAACGAGTAGAAGTGCATCGCCAGCGCGACCAACGACTTACCGGACCCCGTCGGTGTGTTGAGCACGACGTGGTTTCCGGCGAAGACCTCGATGATCGCCTCTTCCTGCGCCGGATAGAGTTCGAAGCTCCGGTCCGTCACCCAATCGACGAAGATGTCGAAGAGGAGGTCGGCGTCGCGCTCGCCGGGGGGCAGGCGGTCCGTGAGGTTGCGAGGCAATTCGGGCTGCGGGGAGGTCGACATGTGCGCAAACCTAGCACACTGCGGGGCCAGAACGTGACGCCGTTGGCGCGCTAAAGCTCGATCGCGACGCGTGTGCCTTGATCGATCGCCCGCTTCGCGTCGAGCTCTGCGGCCACATGAGCCCCGCCAATCACGTGCACGTTCGCCCCCGCTTTCTCGAGCGGTGCGACGAGGGCGTTGGACGAGATCTGACCGGCGCACACCACCACGTTGTCGACGGCGAGGACGCGCGTTTGGCCGCGCACTCGGAGCTCCAGCCCGTCGTCAGTGATCGCGACGTACTCGCAGCCCGACAACATCTCCACGTCGAGGTGTTTGAGCGTCGAGCGGTGGATCCAGCCCGTCGTCTTGCCCAACTTGGCTCCCAATTTGCCTTTCGAGCGTTGGCACATCGTGATCTGACGGACCGCCTTGACGCGCTGCGGGGCCTTCAGTCCTCCGCGGTGCTCCTGGGTCGTGTCGACGCCCCATTCCTGCATGAACAATCCGACCTGCGTGCTGGGGCTCTCATCGACGGCGAGGAACTCGGCGACATCGAACCCGATGCCGCCCGCGCCGATGATCGCGACTCGCTCGCCGACGACGACCTTTCCGCTGAGCACATCGATGTAGCTCAACACGTCGGGTCGTTCGATGCCGGGAAGGTCCAGCCGGCGAGGCTGCACGCCAGTCGCGATGACGACCTCGTCAAACTCGCGGAGGTCCTCCACCGAGCCCTCGGTCTGCAGGCGGACGTCGACTTCAGCGAGCTCTAACCGGCGCGCGAAGTAACGGAGGGTCTCGTGAAACTCCTCCTTGCCGGGGATCTCCTTCGCGAGATTGAACTGACCGCCGATCACCGGTGCCCTCTCGAAGAGGACGACGTCATGGCCGCGCTCGGCCGCCGTGCATGCGCACGCGAGCCCGGCGGGGCCCGCGCCGACCACCGCGACTCGGCGCGCGCGGGTCACCGGACGCGGGACGAGTTCGGTTTCGTGGCACGCGAACGGGTTGACGAGACAGGCGCTGCGCTTGTTCTGGAACACGTGATCGAGGCACGCCTGGTTGCACGCGATGCAGGTGTTGATCTCGTCCTCTCGCTCTTCGGACGCCTTGAGGACCCAGTCGGGGTCCGCCAAGAAGGGGCGAGCCATGCTGACCATGTCCGCGCATCCGTCGCCCAAGATCTGCTCGGCGACATCGGGCATGTTGATGCGATTCGACGTGATGAGCGGGATCGAGACCTCACCCATCAAGCGCTTCGTCACCCAGGAGAATCCTCCGCGCGGTACCATGGTGCCGATCGTGGGGATCCGGGCCTCGTGCCAGCCGATCCCGGTGTTGATGATCGTCGCGCCGGCCCGTTCGACTTCGACGGCGAGCTGCACGACCTCATCCCAGGAGCTGCCGTCCTCCACGAGGTCGAGCATCGACAGCCGGTACACGATGATGAAGTCATCTCCGACCGCCTCGCGGCAAGCGCGCAAGACCTCGAGCGGGAACCGGATGCGATTCTCGTAGCTGCCGCCCCACTCATCGGTTCGCTTGTTCGTCTTGCGAACGATGAACTGATTGAGCAGGTAGCCCTCCGATCCCATCACCTCGACGCCGTCGTATCCCGCCTCGCGCGCGAGTCGGGCGCATCGCGCGAAGTCACGGATCGTCGTGCGCACGCCACGTTTGGAGAGCGCGAACGGCGTGAACGGCGTGATCGGTGACTTGATGCGACTCGGTGCGACCTGGAACGGGTGGTAGGCGTAGCGTCCGGTGTGCAGGATCTGCATCGCGATACGACCACCTTCTTCGTGCACGGCATCGGTCACGACCCGGTGTTTCTTGACCTCCGCGCGGCTCTTGAGCGTCGCGGCAAACGGCTTGACCCAGCCCGCGCGGTTCGGCGCGATCCCGCCGGTGACAATGAGTCCGACTTTGCCCCGCGCGCGTCGCGCGAAGTAGGCGGCGAGCTTCTTGAACGGTCCGTACTCTTCTTCGAGCCCGACATGCATGGACCCCATCAACACTCGGTTATCGAGCGTCACATGGCCCAAATCCAACGGCGAAAACAGCTTGGGGTACTTGGAGTGTGCGGTCATGGGGTTCGCGTTTCTGGGACGCCGACAGATGAGCATAGCGCGAACACCCCGCCGCCGCAGCGTCGCCATCGAGCTTGCACCGTAAAGACGCAGTTGAGCGCTTGGCGGCTTCGCCGCCGCGCGCGGTGGCGAGCGCTGGGCGGCTTCGCCGCCGCGCGCAGGTGGCGAGCGGCCCGGCGCTTCGCGCCGTGCGCAGGTGGCGAGCGCTCGGCGCTTCGCGCCGAGCGCAGGTGGCGAGCGCTTCGCGCAGGGGAGGCGGGGCGGCTTCGCCGCCGGGTTGGGGGGGGCGGCTTCGCCGCCGGGTTGGGTTGG
>JBFIHF010000175.1:0-12658 GCA_041601915.1 Bradymonadaceae bacterium | reverse complement strand
TGCGCTACAGCACGTCCTCGTACTTGCGCGCGAGGTCCGTGCGCCGTTTGAGGATGTTCTGCCGCTTTCGCTCCCACTTCTTCTCGTGCTTCGTCTTCTCGCGATCGGGGCGTGCCGTCTCCCAGCGATCCGGTTCGTTCATCGAGATGTTCAGCAGCACGCCGGTCGCAAACAGCGCCATCATCATTGAGCTGCCGCCGAAGCTGATGAACGGCAGCGTCAGTCCTTTCGTGGGCGCGAGCCCCGTGACGACGAACAGATTGGCGGCGCTCTGCAACCCGAACAGCGCGGTGATCCCGAACGCCAGGTAGCGCCCGAACTCATCGTGGCAATCGTAGGCGATCTTGAGGCCGCGCCACACCAGCGCGCCGAGGAGGATCACCAGCAATGCGATCCCGAGCACCCCGAGTTCTTCGGCGATGATCGTGCCGATGAAGTCGTTCCACAGCTCCGGGACGTAGCCGAGCTTTCCGTGGCCATTGCCGAGCCCCACACCGCCCAATCCGCCCGAGCCGATCGAGATGAGCGATTCGGAGATTTGGTAGCCGATGTCGGTCCGATAGCTCCAGGGGTCGAGGAACGCGAGGATGCGCTTCATACGGTACTCGCGGCTCATGACCGCGTAGTAGGCGCCGAACATGCCGATCACGGCGAAAATACCGAGGTAGCTGATGCGTGCACCGCTGACGAACAGCATGATGCCCATCATCAGGATCAGAATGATGCTGGAGCCGAAGTCCGGCTGCAGCATCAACAACCCGACCATGCCGCCGACGATGAGCAAATGCGGCACGAAACCCGTGACGAACTTGTTCATGCTCGCGCCCTTCTTGGAGACGCTGTAGGCGAGGAACATCACGACGACGAGCTTGACGACCTCGGCGGGTTGGAAGCTGAAGCCCGCGATCGAGAACCACCGCTGCGCGCCGTTCTGTACGGTGCCGACGCCGGGCACCATGACGAGGGCCAGCATCACCGCGGAGCCCGCAAGCATCGGATAGATGAAGCGCTTGTACCAGCGGTAGTCGATATTGAGTGCGGCGATCAGCAGCCCGATGCCGAGCACGACCTTCGTGAGCTGGCTCTTGACCAGATAGAGGTGGTCACCGAGCTTCTGCGCGCTCATCACGGCGGACGCCGAGTAGAGCATCACGATGCCGAAACCCACGAGCATCAGCACGACGGCGAGTAGCCCGACGTCCCAGTCGCGCACGCGACTCAACGGGGATTTGGCTTCCGTCGTGATCGACGACAAGACGTCCGTGCTCATCGTTGGCCCTCCTTGGCCAGATGGCGAGCATGCCGATCTGCATTGATGTTGAAGTGCCCTTGGGGGGCGCTCGTAATGTTGTAGCGGTCCGATCGCCGCGCCGCAACTAGTTCGCAGACTATTTCTTGGACCGGCGACGTGATTTTTTTGGGCGGCGGTGTAACCAGCAGCCTTGACGGTCGTACGCCGCACACAGCACATTACGGTTTCTGCAAGAACTCAATGAGTGAACGGACATGATTCGACGACCATGGCGCTATCGCCATCAATTGGGGGTATTCTTTGCCGCGCTATCGATGTCGGCCGCTTCTGGCGGCTGCTCGTGCGGCGATGACAACAACACGCTGAACAATCCGCCGGGCGACGACATGACTGTCGGCGACGACACTGGCGGCGGCGATGACACCGGCGGAGGGGACGACACCGGCGGAGGAGATGATACCGGCGGCGGCGATGACACCGGCGGCATGGATATGGGCGGAGGCGACATGGGCGGCCTCGGCGCGGGCGAGATCAGCGGCGTCCGCGCCGTGAGTTCGGACGCCCCGGCCCCCCTCGATGCGACACCGAGCCCGGACGGCGCGACGATCTACTACATCGCGATCAGCCCGGACAGCTCCGGCGGCGCGCTGTACAGCGTTCCGGCCAGCGGTGGCGCGCCAACCGTCGTCGCGGAAGGCTTCACGGCTCCGCTCAACCTCGTCAGCTCGCGGGATGGCACGCACATCTACGTGGCCGACGCCGGGCAGGACGATGAGATGAACAACCCGACCGGCGGCGTCATCTGGGACGTCACCGTCGCGGGTGGGGCCACGGCTCAGCTGTCCGCCACGGTCGGCTACCAGCCGCGCGGGCTGGACGTTGTCGGCGTCGGCGGCGAAGACACGCTGTACTTCACGGGCACCGACCCCACGACGGGGAACGCGGGCGTGTTCTCGATGAGCCCGCTCGGCACCACGATCACGACGGTCGCCAGCGGCGCGCCGATCGCGGATCCCAGCGGCCTGGCGGTCGCCAGCGACGGTTCGGTCTACGTGACCGACGCCGTGCTCGACGGTCAGTCGGGCGTCCTGCGGATCGCCAACGGTTCGACGACGACCTTCGTCGGCCCGCTGCGCATCGGCTACCCCGCCGGTATCGCGCTGTCCCAAGACGAGTCGCATCTTTTGGTCTCGGGCCTCGACGCGCTGGCCAACAGCGCCGTGGTCTACCGGATTACGGTCGCCGACCAGACGACGCAGCAAATCTCGATGGGCATCGACCAGAACTCGGAGTCGGCGGGCGTGCACCGCGCGCATGACACGGACCAATACGCCTGGGCCAACGCAGACAGCCCCGGCACGGTCTATCTGCTCGGTACCACCGCCGCTCCAATCAACTAACTAAAGCACTTTCGACGGACATATAATTATGAACACGAACCACAAGACACTTTGCGCGGTCGCCTTCGGAATGGGGATGACGCTCGGGCTTCCGAGCGCGTTCGCCTCCAGCCACCGTGAAGCTCCCGCGATCGCTTATGATGCGGCCGCCGACAACACCGACGTGTACGCCTGGGTCAATCCCGGCGCCCGCGACAAGCTCTACATCCTCGCGAACTACATCCCGCTGGAGGAGCCGTCGGGCGGGCCGAACTTCCACACGTTCTCCGACGACGTGCGCTACACGATCCACGTGGCACGTGGTGCGGACAGCCTCAACGATGTCGTTCGCTACCACGTGCAGTTCTCGTCGACACCGATTCAGTATGTCGATCCGGCGGACCTCAACGCGGCGCTGGGTGGCGGCAAGGAGTTCTTCTCCCAGCTGTCGGGCGTCGCGCAGTCCTACTCCGTGACGAAGTGGGAGAATGGCACGACCACGACGATCGCGACTGACGTCGCCGTCGCGCCGGTGAACATCGGACCGCGCACCCAGGCCGTCGTACACGGCGGCGCCGCCTACGACGACACGTTTGCGGCCGGTTTCATCGAGGACATGGGCGCCGAAGGCCGCGTGTTCGCGGGGCCGCGCGACGACGGATTCTACGTCGACCTCGGCGGTGTGTTCGACCTCGCCAACCTGCGAGCCGCGGGTGCGGCCCAGGACGGCGTCTCGGGCTTCAACACCCACACGATCGCGCTCGAAATCCCGACCACGCAGGTCACGTTCGATGGCAACGCCCCCACGGCCGGCGTCTCCGCGGAGAACACGCTCGGTGTCTGGGCATCGGCGGAACGTCGCAAGACGACGATCCGCCGGTTCGACGGTTCGTCGAGGTCGTTCGGGCCGTGGGTTCAGGTCTCGCGCCTGGGCCTGCCGCTGGTCAACGAAGCGCTGATCGGCCTGCAGGACAAGGACAAGTTTAACGCGTCGCACCCCAGTGGCGACGCGGCGAACTTCGGCGCCTACTTCCTGAACCCCGTCGTGGTGCGTGACGCCGAAGCGGTCGGCATTTACACCGCTCTGGGCGCCGACCCGACCCCGTTCAAGTCCGGCCGTACCGACATCCTCGACATCATTTCGCTCAACGGTGGCGGACGCACGATCAACACGGTCGGTGACGTTCTGCGCGTCGACCTCGGCGTCGATTCGCAGTTCCCGAACGGCCGAGCGATTCCCGGTAGCGCCGCCAATCAGGAGCAGGTCGACGTGACGGACACGCTGCTGACGGTCATCTTGTCGGGCGGCGCGATCGCGGTCAGCGACGGCGTCGACTACAATGACAAGGACTTCCTCACGACGTTCCCGTTCCTGGCCCTGCCCCATGAGGGACGCTCGGAAGGCCACGGCACTCCCACCCCGTAATCCGCTGATGCAACGAATCGTATTGCTGGTCCTGGCCGGCGGAATTCTTGGCTGCGAGCCGAGTCCGCCGGCCGCTTCGTCTGAGTCGCAGGGCGTTGCGAACGAGGCGGTCGCGCCCGAGGTGCGGCTGCTCGAGTTCGCCGCGCTGAGTCCGCCCCCCGGCAAGGGACCGCTGGACGCCGCGCTCCTGAAGGAGCAGGCCGCGGCCAAGGCCAACCCGCTGCGCGCGGATCTGTGGATCGTCATCGCCCAATCTTGGGTGCGTCTGGCACGCAACGCCTCAGACAAATCGCTGTACGCCAACGCCGAGGCCGCTGCGCGACGCGCTCTCGCGATCGAACCGGCCAACGCGGCCGCCCACAACGTGCGCGGCCTCGTGATGCTGGACCAGCACCGCTTCAAGGAGGCGATTGAGGCGGCCAACGCCGTCCTCGCTGCTGACCCGACGAACTCGATGGCGTTGGGCACCTTGAGCGACGCCAACCTGGAGCTCGGTCAGATCGAAGCGGCGACCGACGCCGCTCAGAAGATGCTCGACCAGAAACCCAACCTGCCGAGCTACGCTCGCGCGGCGCACCTGAAGTATGTGACCGGGGACCCCGACGCGGCGAAGGTGCTGTATCGGCTCGCGTTCGACGCTGGCCGCGGACAGCAGGACCGCGAACCGGCCGCATGGGTGCTGGTCGAGGCCGCGGAGCTGTTCCGGCTCGAAGCGGACTACGAAGGCGCGATCGCCGGGTTCGACGTCGCGCTCGAACGTCTCAGCAACTTTCCGCCGGCCCTCGCCGGCAAGGCGCGCGCGCTGTTGGCGCTGGGCCGTGCAGACGACGCGCGCCCGCTCGCCGAGCAGGCCGGGAAGGCACGCCCCGACTTGCGCACCGCGTGGCTGCTCGAGGACGTTTGTCTCGCGCTCCGCGACGACCCTTGCGTGGCACAGGCGCGGTCCGACGTGACGACGCTCGGCGAGAAAGACACGCTGGCCTACGCGGACTACCTGTCGATCCGAAACGAGCAGCCCGACCGTGCCGTGGAGCTGGCGACGGACGAACTCGCCCAGCGCGCGAACTCCGAAGTTCAGCGGGTGCTGGCGTTCGCGCAGTATCGAGCCGGAAATCTGGGGGAGGCGCAAAAGGCGAGCGCACTCGCCAATCGGCATGGCACAACGAATCCGGTGCTGCGGTATCAGACGCTCGCCATCCGTCTGGCCAACGCCGACGAGGGCGCGCGCTCAGAGATCGCCACGCTGGTCGGCGAGCGACCGGCTTTCGAACCGACATTGGTGAAGGAAGCCGCAGCGCTCACCGGGCAATAACGCGCTCGCATCGCTGCCCGCATTGACCGTCGACGCACGCGCCCAGGCACTCGAGGTCCATCGCGCAGGGACCGTCGCGGGACGGCTCCACGCACTTCGACCCGAGGCATTGCGCCCCGCTGACGCAGCCTCCGCTCGCGCAGCTCGCGCCGACCGCCGCCCGGCCCGCGACACATTTCTCGCCGTCGCAGTGCGCGCCGGCGCCGCACTCGAGGGAGATCGTGCACGCGCCGCCGACCTTCACGGCGTCCCGGCAGCGATTCATCGCGCAGTATCCCTGACACTCCGTTTCGGGGCGCCCCGCCTGCAGCGTCGCCGCGGCGAGGGCGTCGACGCCGGTGTTGCAGGCCACGCCTGGCGCGCCCGGCGTCGCACACTTTCCGGCGGCGGTGGGCCCCGCGCCCATGCAACGCAGCCCGGCTACGCACTCGGAGCTCGACCGACAGGACTCGTCGTTGGCTCGAGTGCCGGTCAGCAGACCCTCGCAGGCCGCCGGTGTCCCCGGACGTAGGTTGCCGACCCAGTCACAGCCTTCCAGCTGTGCGCGGCGAGCGTCGACGCAGCTCTGGACGGCCGCAGCGTCGAGCGTTGCCGCACCGTCGGCGAGCGCGGTGCTGAGCGTCTCCGCGCACCGGACGTGCGACTGGACGCCCGAGGCGCGTCCTCCGCAGCACTGGGCGCGTCGAGTGGCAGGCAGCGTCCACAACGCGTCACACCACGTCACCGCGAGCGGGTTCAACTTGGCCCCGGCCGGGTAGACGGCCTGGATCTGGTTCTCGCCCGCCGCCGCGGGATCGAAGTCCTGCACCTTGATGTCGGTGATCACGGCCGGCGGTGGCGCCGGTGCGGTGGTCTCCGGCACAGAAGGCGGCGGAGCCTTGTCGCATGCGGCGGTCGATGCTGCGATGAGCAGCATGCTGAGTCGGAGTCGTTTCGTCACCCGCTGAGCATAGTCCACGGCGCCTGCCACCGACCAGCTTCCGATTCCTGTCAGGTTACTCGGACGAGCCCGGAAGATGCTTCGGGATGCCGGATGCTTCGCACGCGGCGGACGCGGTCGCTCGGCGGTGCCGGGACCCGCTCCGCTCATTACTCGGCGACGAAACGCGGCCAGGGGCCGCGTCTCGTGGCCTCCTGATTCGCTTTGCGGGACCCCGGCACCGCCGGCTCCCGCTCGTGCTGCGGCGCACGGCGCCGTTGGCGCCGTTGCGCCTGGCACGCCGCCATGGGATCTGTGCGCCGTGCTCGGCATCTTCCGGGATCGTCCGAGTTACGTGACAGGAATCAGCTTCCCGCGTCCGGCGACCAACTTTCAGCAACTTTTAGGAGGGTTTCGCCGGCACGGCCCGGTACAAGCCGTGATCAATGGAGGTCACATGCGAAACTCGACAACCACGCTCGCCATCATCATGGTCCTCGCCGTCGCCGCCTGCGGCGGGCGGAGCGTGCCCAAGAAGGGGTCCGGCTCGACGAACAATGGCGCAAGCAATAACGCTACGACCGGGACCATCGGGACCAACAACACGGCTGGAACGAACGGAACGAACGGAACGACCGGGACGAACGGAACGACAGGGACGACCGAAACGACCGGAGACCCGTGCGCGGGCCTGACTTGCGGAGTGGGCGCGGAGTGCGTTCAAGGGGCGTGCATGTGTTCCGACGGTCGATTCGACTGCGATGGAGTCGAAGGTTGCGAGTCGACCACCACCTGTCAGTGCACGCCTGGCGCCACGCGAGACTGCTACGGCGGTCCGGCTGGAACACGCGGCATTGGAGCTTGCACGGATGGTTCGCAGACCTGTCTGGACAGTGGCAGCGAGTGGTCGGTCTGTTCCGGCGGTCGCCGCCCGACGACGGAACTCTGCGGCGACAGCGTCGACAATGACTGCAACGGACTCGTCGATGACGGCGTGGACGCCGATGGTGACGGATTCTCGGTCTGCGAGGGGGATTGCTGCGACTCGGCAGCCGACGGCTGTGCCTCACCCGCCGCGGTCAACCCCGGGGCCTACGACTTCGCCGGGGATCTCGTCGACAACGATTGCGACGGCCAGACCGACAACATCGCGACGTGCTCACCCCCGGCGATGTGGAGCGGCTCGACGGCGCTCGAACTCGCCCAGGCAGTGGGTATCTGCAACGTCGCGATGGGCACGCAATGGGGACTGGTCTCCGCGGAACTGCTGCAGTCGCACGGATCTGGTGCGCCGTCGCCCAGACAGGCTGCAGTCGCGGCGAGCCTCGGCGGGGTCCTCGCCGCCCGCCATGGCACGAACATGGCGATCCTCGGCACTGGCACGGCTGCCGGAGCGCACGACCCTGGCTTCGAGGAGAACATGCAGGCGGGGACGACGTCGACGGGACCCGCGAGCTATCTCGCGGCGCACGGTGGGACGGTTCCGCCGGTGGGGATGTGCGCGTCGTCGGCCGTGATCCGCGACTCCGTCCTGCTGCGCCTGACGATGCGGGCGCCATCAAACGCGCGCGGTCTGGCGATCGACTTCCGGTACTTCTCCACGGAGTTCCCGCTGTTCGAGTGCACGGAGTTCAACGATGTGTTCCTGATGTTGCTGCAGTCCGGCGCACCGGGGCTGCCGCCCGACGGCAACATCGCCACCGATCCCAACGGAAACCCGGTTACGGTGAACGCGGACCTCATCACGACTTGCGAGCCACTCAGCTGCACCAATAACTCGTGCAACGGGATCCGGACCTGCAACGGGTCCAACCAGTGCGTCGGATCGCGCGGCGCCTGCCCCGACGGCTCAGCGGACATCCTGGGTTTCGTGACCGAAACGAACAAAGGTGGCGCCACGTCGTGGCTGACCACGCGGGCACCGGTCGTGGGCGGTGAAACCGTCACGCTCGAGTTTCATATCTGGGATACCGGCGACGACATCTTCAACTCGACGGTGTTGCTCGACGCGTTCCGCTGGCTCCCCAACACGCCGACCGTCTCCACCATGCCCTGAGTCAGCGCAGTTTCAGCGAGGCGAGCGCGACGAGGCAGAGGAAGAAGCTGATGATCCAGAAGCGGACGATGATCTTCGGCTCCGCCCAGCCCTTCTTCTCGTAGTGGTGATGAATCGGCGCCATGCGGAAGACGCGCTTCCCGGTCGTCTTGTAGCTGATCGTCTGCGTGATGACGCTGAGCGCCTCGACGAGGAACAGCCCGAAGATGATCGCGCTGAGCAGCTCGTGTTTGGTGACGACGGCGAGGCTGCCCAGCGCCCCACCGAGGCTGAGGCTGCCGACGTCGCCCATGAAGATCTGCGCCGGGAACGTGTTGTACCAGAGGAAGCCCACTCCAGCGCCGATGATGGAGGCACAGAAGATCGCGAGTTCCTGGACCCCGGGCACCTTGGGGATCATCAGGTACTGCGCCACGTCGAACTGCATCAAGACCTGCTCGCCGTTCACGACGCCCATGTAGCTGAGCACCGTCGCCGAGCTGTACGCGAGGATGAGGAACGTCGCGGCCGACGCGATGACGGGCCCGATCGCGAGTCCGTCGAGTCCGTCGGTCAGGTTCACGGCGTTGCCCGTGCCGACGACAATGAGCAGGGCGAACGGGATGTACGCCCAGAGCGGGATGTGCAGCATGAACCGTTCTGTGGAAACGAACGGTAGATAGAGGTCGGTCGTGTGCGTGAGACCTTCGATCAGGCCGTGAGAGAACCCCTCGCCCCAGAACAAGAAGATCAGCATGATCCCGCCGAGCCCGAACTCGATCAGGAGGCGAATCTTGCCCGACAGGCCGGCGGTGTTCTTGCCCTTGATCTTGAAGAAGTCATCGATGAACCCCACGACACCGAAACCAGTCGTGATGGTGAGGATCGCCCAGACGTAGCGGTTTGTGAGGTCGGACCACAGCACCGTCGACAGCACGACGGCGAACAGCATCAGGACGCCGCCCATCGTGGGCGTGCCCGCCTTGCTGAAGTGGGACTCCGGCCCGTCGTCCCGGATGACCTGGCCAATCTGCTGCTTTTGTAGGCGCCGAATGAACCAGGGGTACAGCAGCAGCGTCATCCCGAGGGCGGTGATGAGCGAGGCGATGACACGAAAGCTGACGTACCGGAAGACGTTGAACGCCCCGATGGTGTCTTTGAGTTCGAAGAACAGTTGAAAGAGCATCAGCGGCTCGCGGCGGCCCTATTCGGGCAGGAAATCAATGAGTCGTTCGAGGGCCTGGCCACGACTCGC
Source organism: Bradymonadaceae bacterium (assembly GCA_041601915.1). Classification (GTDB taxonomy): domain Bacteria; phylum Myxococcota_A; class Bradymonadia; order Bradymonadales; family Bradymonadaceae; genus JBFIHF01. Next base: position 3,080 of record JBFIHF010000175.1, on the reverse strand, counting down.
CTTGAGGTAGACGACACCGGGTGGACGCAGCGCAACCCAGCGTCCGGCGGCCTCGGGGTCGTCGAACGCTTCGACGTCCGCCGAGGTCTCCAGCGCCGCGGCCTCCGCCATCGCCTGGCCGTGCTGACCGACGAAGACGAACGCGCTCGCGCCACCGCGCCGCGCCACCCACGCGGCGGTTTGGCGGTGTAGCTCCTCGGAGTCGTCGCCCAGCTCGAACATCTCACCGATGACGGCGACGACTTCCGCGTCCGTAACCCAGTCGGGCCCGGGTGCTATTTCGACGAACGCATCCCACGAGGCGCGCACGCTCGATGGGTTCGCGTTGTACGCGTCATCGAGCACGATCCAGCGACCGCGGCGCACGCGGCGCCAGCGCCCGCCAGGCAGACTCGTCGCGTCGAGCGCGGCCTGAAGGCCGGCCTGGGTCGGCCGCCACTCGCCGACGAGCAGCGTGGCGAGCGCCACGGCGAGGTTGTGCTGGTTGTGCGCCCCGGGCAGCTTGAACTGCAGGCGATACTCGAACTGCGGGCCGCGCACCTCGACGGCGCCGTTGCGGAGCTTGTAGCGGACGACGCCGCCCTCGGTCTCGCTGCCGACCGTCGCGACGGGACCCGCGAATTCGTTGAGCCACAGCTGCATGCGCTCCGTCTCGGGGACCACGGCGAGCAGCGCATCACCGCTGGCGCCGAAGATCTCGCTCTTGACGCGGCGCACGCCCTCGAGGCTGCCGAGTCCCTCGATGTGGGCATAGCCGATCGACGTGATGACGCGCACGTCGGCGGGGGCCATCCGCACCAGCTCGGCGATGTCCCCGAACTGGTTGGCTCCCATCTCGATGACGATCGCGGTGGCGTCCACAGGGGTGGCACACAGCGTCAACGGCACACCGATGTGGTTGTTGAGGTTGCCGCGCGTGGCGTGGACCACGGCGCCGTCGACCCCCCACACCGCCGCGATGAGTTCCTTGGTCGTCGTCTTGCCGTTGCTGCCGGTGAGCGCGATCGACCGCACGCCCGCGGCCTTTGCGTCCTGGAACACGAGCGCGCCGAGCGCTTGGAGCGCGCGGAGGGTGTCGGGGACCACGATCTGCGGGGCGTCGCCGCAAACTCGGGAGACGATCGCGGTGCAGGCACCGCCGACGATCGCGTCACCGACGAAGTCGTGCGCATCGAAGTTCTCGCCGCGCAGCGCAACAAAGAGCGAGCCTGCCTCGATCGCGCGCGTATCGGTGCCGACCGCCGTGGGTCGCCGCTCGGCGATCGCTGGATCGGTGAGTTCGCCGCCCAGATGGCGGGCGAGTTCACCGAGAGTCCACTTTTCGATGCGCAAGGTCACGTGCGACGCTCCAGCGCGCTCTGCGCGTGTTCGAGGTCGTCGAATGGCACGCGCACACCGCGAGCTTCCTGATAGGTCTCGTGCCCTTTTCCCGCAATGAGAATCACGTCGGCGGGCGCCGCGCCTGCAATGGCGACCGCAATCGCTTCAGCGCGATCCTCGATACTTCGCCAGTGCGTTCCGCTCAGCCCGCCCTCGATCTCCGCAATGATCGCGTGAGCCTCTTCGGAGCGCGGATTGTCGGACGTCACGAAGACCGCGTCGGCGAGGGCCGTGGCGATCGCGCCCATCTGCGGCCGCTTGTTCCGATCCCGATCGCCACCGCAGCCGAAGACGACGACGAGGCGTCCCGACGTGAGCGGCCGAAGCGCCTCGAGGGCCCGCTGGAGCGCGTCCGGCGTGTGGGCATAATCGACGAAGACCTGCGGCTGGCCCGCGCCGCCGATGTGTTCGAGCCGCCCCGGGACGCCGCGCAGCTCCCGTAGCGCGTCGATCGCGACCTGCGGATCGACGCCCAGCGCCGTCGCCACGGCGAGGGTCTGCAGGATGTTCGAGGCGTTGAAACGACCGAGCAACCGCGTTCGGATGTCGAGTCGCCCCGCCGGCGAGTCGACGATCATCGTGACCCCGCTCAGACTCTGCGTCCACTCGCGGCAGGTCCAGGTCGCCTCGGCGCCCTGCCCCGACGTCGTGATCGTCTGGTCGTCGAGCATCGCGGCCAGTGCGCGGCCCTCGGCGTCGTCGACGTTGATCACGGCGCGCCCACCGGATCGGGCGAGGTGATCGAGGAACAGCGAACGCTTCGCGTCGCGGTACTCCTGCATCGACGCATGAAAGTCGAGGTGGTCCTGGCTGAGGTTCGTGAACACCGCGAGCTCGAAGCTCGTGCCCTCGAGGCGGTGGGTGGCCAGTCCGTGGCTGGAGACCTCCACGGCGACGGTCGCCACGCCATCGTCGCGCATCCGGGCCAGCAGTCGCTGCACCACGAGGCTCTCGGGCGTGGTGTTCGGCGCCGGTTCGAGATGCCCCGGCCAACGGTAGTTCACGGTGCCGATCACGCCGGGCGCGGCGCCGGCATGGGCGAGTACCGCTTCGATGAGGTAGCTGATCGTCGTCTTGCCGTTCGTGCCGGTGATGCCCACGACGCGCAGCGCATCCGAGGGGCGCCCGAAGAACTCCGACGCGATGGTTCCCAGGCGGCGGCGCGGGTCGTCGACACGCAGCACCGGCACCGGCAGGTCGGCGAACTCCGCCGCCCGGTCCGCAGCGACCAGAACCGCCGCGGCACCGCGCTCCACGGCGCCGCGCACGTAGTCGTGGCCGTCACTGCGCGCGCCGGCGAGAGCCACGAAAAGCGTGCCCGGCCCGACGGCGCGGGAGTCAAAGGTGATGTCGGTGATGTCGGCGTCGGCGCGGGGCGCGACGCCAGTGGTGATCGAGCAACGTTGAACCAACTCTGTCAGCCGCATCTCACTCCGCGCCTCCGAGCGACGGCTCCTCGGCCATCAGCGTGTGACGATCCGACGGCGACAGGACGAGCGCGAGCTCCTCACCGCCCTCGATGAGCTGACCGGGTTCCGGGGTCTGCGAAACCACACGGCCCCACCCTTCCACTTGCGGGAGCACGCCATGCTTGCGCGCCTCGCCGAGGGCCTGGCGGAGGGTCAAGCCGCGGAAGTCGGGCACGCCGCCTTCCACGAAGATGCGATCGGGCTCCAGCTCGCTATCCTCGAGCTCCATCT
>JBFIHF010000174.1:0-12660 GCA_041601915.1 Bradymonadaceae bacterium | reverse complement strand
GCCCTCGGGCCGCTCCTGCGACACCTGGCCCTCATTCGGCAGCGAAACCGGTCGCGGCTCGTCACCCGACGCAAGCAGCGGCGCAAATGGTGACTGTCACAACGCCCGGGACGATCACCCCATGACGAGATTCGTGGCCGGGTTCATCTCCGGAGCTGCCAGCGGGATGGTCGCGGGGGCGTTCATCGGGGCGCTGCTCACGGCGTCGGCGATCGAGGCCATCGGGCGCGGGGCGACGGTGGACAGGGTGGACAGGGTGGACGTGCCGGACTCGGTGCCTGAGGCGTGGACGGTGGACCGGTGAGCGACAACCTGCCCGACTCGACGCTGACCTCCCGTGGCAGCGCATACGGCACGGGAGCGCCCGCCTACGAGAGCACCGAGGTGCAGCGGAGCGCGATCCAGGGACGGTCGGACCTCGCGCGTAAGTGGGCTGTCCGATACGCCGAAGAGGGCGACCAGCGTCGTGCCGCGAAGTGGGGTCGCATCGCCGACGAGCTGCTCGACCGACTTCTTGAGGTGAGAGGTCGATGACCGAGCGACTGTCGCGCTGTGGGTCGGTTTGCGAGGGTTATCCCCGGGTGGTCTGTTCACTGCCTAAGGACCACAGGGGCCGGCACGGCAACTGGGACGAAACGATCGTCTGGGGTCCCCGATGACCGCCCCGACCGACATGACCCTCGGCGTGTGCACGCGGCAAGCCGTGGAGGCGCGCGACTACCGCATCGGCAACCTGCGGGACATGGCCCTCGCACAGACGTGGCTCGCCGACTACGGGATCGCCACCACCATCGACGGCTACACGATGTGGATCCAGCAGCCAGACGGTGTGCGCGAACGGGCCAACCTGGGGGACGTCATCACGCTCGATGCGCATTCGGACTTTCACGTGTGGTCGCCGGCTGCGTTCGCGCTGCGGCACAAGCGGACGGGGGCGGAAGGGTGAGTGAGTCCGGTTGCGTCATGTGCGCGCGGGACCGAGAGCACGGCTACCTGTGCGCCGACTGCTACACCCGAATGGCATCCATGCTCGCCGAGATCGAAGACGAGACGGCGATCCTCGAGGCTGTCCCGTCGATGGCGCAGCGCACCGGATCGGGCACTGGCAGCCTGCCCTCTCAGCGCTCCCCTGCCGTGCTCGATGCCATCGTTGCCGCCGACCCACGCCGCGGACTCATGCGCTGGAGCTCGGACGACTTCGACCCGTGGGGCCTGGACGACACCGCGTCCGTGCTGGAGACCCTGCACTCCCGAGCTCGCGCGGTGCGCGAGGAGGCCGAGATCGACCCGCCGGCCACCGTCACCGTCAGCGGAGAGCGGGCGCTACTCACCGACCAGTTGCCGTGGATCGCCCGGCAGCCGTGGGTCGACGAGATGTTCAACGAGATGCGCGACCTGCTCGCCCAGCTCAAGCGGACCAACAAGACGCAGGAGGACCGGCCTGTCGGTCGGTGCCATCTGCCCCGGTTCGAGTCCGTGTGCGGCGGCACCATTTGGCAGCGAGAGCAGGAGCGCTACTTGTGGCAGCAGGCTGAGCCGGGTGGCGATCATTGCCGTCGGGTGAAGATGAAAGTAAAGGACGGCCCCGCCTTCTGTGAGCGGTGCCGGGCGGTGTGGGATGACCCGAAGGAACTCGACAGGCTCCACTTGATCGAGGAGCAGCGGAAGAAGGAGGCGGCTCGACCTCGCACCGAGGATGGGCGGCCGATGCTCACGGCCGAGGAGCTGGTGACTCAGGGCTACGTGAGCAGCGTCAGCAATGTCCGGGTGAAGGCGCACCGGCTCGGGGTCTCATCCGTGAAGGGCCACTACGACCCGGACGCATTTGATGACGCGGACAAGGCCATCGCCTAGCGCGTCACGTTGCAATACGTGACCGTTGCGTGGTGTAATCCAGCCACCTAGCGGAAGCGTCTCTACGTTTCGCTCAGCCATCAGCCCCGCGACTCCGGTCCGGGGCTGTTGTGCGTTCCAGACACGGCCCGTCGCTTGGCCGACTCCCGGTGAGTGCGTGATGCGACGGCGAGCCCGGCGCCGATACTCGGGCACATCTTCCCAGCGGAGACGTCGTGACCATCACCGTGCCCTGGGCCTACATCGAATGCGCACGCAACCTCGGCCTGTGCTTCGCCGTCGGTGCCGTCATCGGCGTGGTCAGAGTCCTCGTGGAGATGAGGTCGGAGCGATGACCGGACCCTTCGAGTGCACCGACGACCTCCACCGCCTCGACCGCCGCATAGCCTCCGCATGGGCCGCCCTCAACGGGGCACGCGCCTCCTGCTGGCACTCCCCCAACGCCGACAACTGCGCCATCGAAGAGATGTGCGAGAACACCGTCAACGACCTCCTCGAGAAGCTATGGGCCGAACTCACCCCGGCACAGCGCACCCAGGTGGACAGGCGGGACGTGCGGGTGGCAGCGCCGGCGTGACCGTCAAGCGCAGCACCACCATCCGCGACCGAGCACGAGCCAAGCTCAAGCGCAGTGGCTCGGCCTGCCACATCTGCGGCAAGCCCATCGACTACTCGCTTCCGCACACCGATCCGATGTCCTTCGCTGCCGACGACGTCATCCCATTGGCGCGCGGCGGACCAGACACCGTGGACAACAAGGCCGCAAGTCACCGCGACTGCAACAGCAAGAAGCGCGCGCGCCTCGTCGCTCCGATCGTTCGGCGGTCGTCGAGTCTCGACTGAAGGTGTGGGGGACCTCCCCGCCCCTCGACCGTCTCCGCACCTCACCGGATAGGCGGCTGTCACACACAGAGCACTCGTGCCGAGGAGGACTGCCTTGGCGTGTCAGATCTGTGGTTCCGAGGTGGCATCTAGCGGCAAAGGCCGGCCACGGAAGTACTGCTTAGGGTGCGGCCCGCGGAAACGGCCGCTGTCTGCCGCCACTACGGCAATCTGCCCAGTGTGCGAAGCCGCATTCATCGTCGCTGGAAATATGCGCTATTGCTCGGCGGCGTGCAGGTACACGGCGCGCGATGTGACTCGCCGCGTACCGTGTGCCAGTTGTGGCGAGCCGATCCACCGATCGAGCACGAGCCGCCCGGTCGGCGAGGCGAGATGCCGCGGGTGCTGGCGAAACCCGTGCGGGACACTGTCCGCCTATCGCCGCGGATGTCGTTGCGTGGAATGCCGCAAGGCCAACGCCGAAGCGTCAAGACAGTACGGCCGTTTCGTTCGGCACCAATGGATCGACCCGCGTGAACGGGCCGCCATCTACGAACGTGATGGGTGGATCTGTCAACTCTGTCGCGAGCCGGTGGACCTGATTGCCCACCATCTGAACGCTCGGGCACCGACGCTGGATCACATCGAGCCCCGGTCGCTTGCGCTGTTTCCAGACCACAGGCCAACGAATCTGAGGACGGCTCACCGTGGATGCAACTCCGCCCGCGGTAACCGAGTCTCGGCTTGACCGCCTAATCCGCCTACGCGGCAGCCTTGAGGCCACCCTGAACGAGGGCGTGCCGGTGCGCGACTTCGCCACGATCTCCCGTGAGTACCGGGCGGTCCTGGCGGAGATCGACACCTTGGCCGTGCCCGAGAAGAAGGGTGACGCCGTTGACGAAATCGCGCAACGGCGCGCTGCTCGACGGTCAGGCCCCGCCAAGAGTCCGGCACGCGCCAAGCGTCCGGGCTAACTCCTGGGAGGACGTCTCAGACCTCCTGGCGTCGTTCGGCGTGCTGCTGGATCAGTGGCAGGAGACGGTCCTCGAGGCCGCAATGGGCGAACGGTCGGATGGTCGTTGGGCGGCGCGACAGATCGGCCTCTCGACGCCTCGCCAGAACGGCAAGTCACAGCTGATCGTCGCCCGGGCACTCGCCGGCATTCTCCTGTTCGACGAACAGCTCATCATCTGCTCGGCGCACCAGCAGGACACCGCCCGCGAGGTGTTCAACCGCCTGGTCGACATTCTCGAGGACAATCCGACGCTGCACGCGCGGGTCGACTCCTACGGCAAGGCCCTCAACCGCGAGTACATCCGGTTCAAGAGCGGCCAGGTCATCCGGTTCAAGGCCCGCAGCGCGGGCGGTGGTCGCGGCTTCTCGGCGGACTGCCTGCTGCTGGATGAGGCGCAGATCCTCTCGGCGGCGGCATGGTCGGCGATCTTGCCCACCATGTCGGCACGGCCGAACCCGCAGGTGTGGCTGATGGGGACGCCACCGACGCCGGACGACGACGGAGAGGTGTTCGCGCGTCTCCGCGGGGCGGGCATCCTCGGCAAGGACTCCCGGCTGGCATACCTCGAATGGTCCGCGGAGCCGGAAGACAACCTGGACGATCCGGCGACGTGGGCGAAGGCCAACCCGGCGTTCGGGACCCGCATCGGTCACGAGGCGATCGAGTCCGAGCGCTCGTCGATGTCGGATGACCAATTCGCTATGGAGCGACTGGGCATGTGGTCGGGCGTTGCCCATCACCGCGTCATCGATGAGCAGTCGTGGGAGGCGGTCAAGGATCAGAGCTCGATTGCCTTCGATCGCAAGACGCTGGCTATCGACGTCTCCCCGAACCGTTCGACTGCTTCGGTGTCACTGGCCGGTCGCAGGCCGGACGGGCTCTGGCACATGGAGCTTTGGGAGCACCGCAAGGGCGCCGAATGGGTCCCTGGCTACGTCGAGCAGCGGGCTTCGAAGAACACGATCCACGCCGTCGTTGTCGACGAGATGTCGGGCCTGGTGGAGCAGCGGCGGGGCCGAAACTACCTCAAGGGCACCGAGATCGAGGTAACGCTGGCGGCTGCGGAAGGCCGTGACATGGCGATTGCCTGCGCCGGCTACTTCGACGCCGTAATGGCGGCGACTGTGCGCCACACGGACCAACCGCAGGTGAACGTGGCTCTGTCGGTGGCCGGTAAGCGGCCTCTTGCGGGTGCGTGGGCGTGGAATCGGCGTGACGAGGATTCGGACATCACTCCGGTGGTGTCGCAGACCTTGGCCCTGTGGGGGGCGCAGAACGACAACGTGAAGCGTCCGACGCGGCGCACTACTAGCGGGCGGAGGGCGGTGCTGCTGTGACGTTCGAGCGCATCACCCTCCCCGGACTGTCCGACGACGAGGACGGCACCCTCAACCAGCTGCTCGAGGAGCTGGAGCGGAAGGCCCGCCGGAATCTGATCCGCTCGGCGTACTACGACTCCCGGCGCATGGTGCGGCAGGTTGGGACGACAATCCCCGAGCAGTATCAGCGGCTGGCGTTGGTGCTGGGCTGGCCGGCGAAGGCCGTGGATGCGCTGTCTCGTCGTTCGAAGCTGGATTCGTTCGTGTGGCCGGATGGTGACCTGGCTTCGCTGGGGATGCGCGAGCTGGAGGACGGCAACTTCCTGCTGTCGGAGTTGGCGCAGGCCCGCACGGATTCGCTGCTGCACGGGGTGTCGTTCCTGATCACGACTCGTGGCACTGGCGATGAGCCGGCGGCGCTGGTCCACGCGAAGGATGCGCTGAACGCGACGGGCGAGTGGAACAACCGTCGTCGTGCGCTGGACAATCTGCTGTCGATCACTTCGCGTGACGACGACGCCAAGCCGACGGGTCTTGCCCTGTACCTCGACGGGCTCACGATCACCGCCGAGAAGGTGGACTCGGTCTGGTCGACGGAGCGGACCGAGCACCCGTGGGGCGTGCCGGTCGATCCGTTGATCTACAAGCCGCGGTCGTCTCGTCGGCTGGGTCAGTCGCGGATCACGCGGCCGATCATGTCGTGGACTGATCAGGCGATGCGTGCGCTGGTGCGGCTCGAGGCGCACATGGACATCTACGCCATCACGAAGCTGGTGATGTTGGGCGCGGATGAGTCGATCTTCAAGAACGCGGATGGCACGGCGAAGGAGTCGTGGCAGATCGTCATGGGCCGGGTGTTCGGTATCCCGGATGACGAGGAGGCGACGACTCCGCGTGCGGACATCAAGCAGTTCTCGGCGGAGGACCCGGCGCCGCATCTGGCGCATCTGAACTTTCTGGCGAAGGCCGTGGCTCGTGAGGCGTCGCTGCCGGACAGTGCCACGGCGATCACGGACATGGCGAATCCGACGAGCGCGGAAGCCTATGACGCGTCGCAGCATGAGCTGATCGCTGAGGCTGAGGGCGCCAACGACGACTGGTCGGTGCCGATCCGTCGCGCGGTGTCGCGGGCGTTGGCGATTCAGAACGGCGTGCAGGACATTCCCGCCGAGTGGGCGTCGATCGAGCCGAAGTGGCGCAATCCGCGGTTCCTGTCGCGGGCAGCTCAGGCCGATGCGGGCATGAAGCAGTTGACCGCTGTGCCGTGGCTGGCTGAGTCCGAGGTGGGGCTGGAGCTGCTGGGTCTGAGCGAGCAGCAGATCGATCGGGCGATGGCCGACAAGCGGCGTGCGCAGGGCCGGGCGACGCTGGCTGCGTTGACGGCGGCGGCGCGTCCTGTGACGCCTGCGGTCGATGCCGAGCAGGGCTGACGTCGAGCGTTTCGCCGACGCCAACCGCGACATTCGAACCCTCGTTCTCGCCGAGCTGCAGCGGCTGTGGCGCGGTCTGGACACGCTCGACGCGAACGCCACCCGGGATGTACTGCTGGAGGCTGTGCCGCTGCTGGTGGCCGCTTACGGGGAGGTTGCGGCGACGGTTGCCGCGGACTTCTACGACGAGGTGCGGGATGCGGCGCGGGTGGCCGGCAGGTTCACGGTCAGCCCGGTCGCCGCCTTGGATGTCGAGGCGTTGGTGGGTCAGATCCGCTGGTCGGTGAGCCCGCTGTACTCGGGTTCGCCTGATCCTGGCGCGGCGTTGGGTCGGCTGGAGCAGAAGGTCGACGAGTTCACGCTGCAGCACGGTCGGGACACGATCGCCGCGAATGTGGCGCGTGATCCTGCTGGGCCTCGGTGGGCTCGGGTGCCGGTCGGTAAGACGTGCGCCTTCTGCACCGTCCTCGCTTCCCGTGGCGCCTCGTACCGCTCGGAGGAGTCGGCGCGGGGCGCCCGCAAGTACCACGGCGACTGCGACTGCACGCCGACCCCGATCTTCCCGAACGAGGCGCTGCCCGAGGGCTACGACCCCGACGCCCTGTTCCAGCAGTACCAGGACGCCCGCGACGCGGCCAAGAGCGGATCGGTAAAGCCGATCCTCTCCAAGCTCCGCGAGCAGCAGGGCACCCACTAGACCACCCGGACCGCAACGGACCGGACTTCCCGCAACGGGAGAACACCGCATGACCGAGCCAACCCCTGTCGTGCCCGAAACGCCCTCCCCGGAGGTCGTGGAGCAGCCGAAGCCGACCGAAACGGTCGACTTCTGGAAGCAGAAGGCGCGGGAGCAGGAGAAGCGCGCCAAGGAGAACTCTGCCGCGGCGCTCCGTCTCGCTGAGATCGAGGAAGCGACCAAGACCGAGGCGCAGAAGGTCTCTGACCGTCTCGCCCAGGCCGAGGAGCGTGCCGCCGCTGCTGAGCGGCGCGCTGTCCGCTTCGAGATCGCATCCGAGTTCTCGCTGACTTCCGACGACGCGAAGGCGCTCGAGCACGTCGCGTCGGAGGACGGGATGCGCGAGGTCGCGCGACTCCTGGCGGCGAAGGCCGACCAGCGCAAGAAGCAAGGCAACTCCGCCCCGAGAGAGGGCGGCAACCCAAACCCCGGCAACTCGAAGACGGACGAGCGCGAGTTCGTGCGCGGCCTCTTCGGGCGACCCGACTAATCCCCTAGAGAGGGGCGCATCATGACTTCACTGGCTACTGGGTCGCTCACGATCCCCAAGCAGAAGATCACCCCCTGGCTGGGGGAGATCAGCAACGGCTCGTGCGTGGCGAGCCTGTCCGGGCAGACCCCGATGACCTTCGGCGAGGGCGAGTCGTGGACGTTCGACATCGGCGAGGCCGAGTACGTCGCTGAGGGTGGCGCCAAGGGTGCCTCGACGATCACGCCCACCAGCAAGACGATCAAGCCCTTCAAGTTCCACAAGACCCTCCGCATGAACGAGGAAGTCCTGTGGGCCGACGAGGACCGTCAGCTCGAGGTCGTGGACGAGATTCTGGAGCTCATTCAGCCGGCGCTCTCCCGGGCGCTGGACTTCGGGGTGTTCCACGAGATCAACCCGACCGGCGGCGCGGTCGTGGTCGCCATGAACGGTGGCCTCACGGACACGACGAACCTGGTCGAGTACGTGGCCGCGGACAAGCCGTACGTGAGCCTGGACGCTGCGGACGGCCTCGTCCTGGCTGACGGCTTCGTGCCGCGGGACATCGCCCTGGACCCGACGTACGCCGCGAAGTTCTCGGCGCTGCGTGGGACCTCCTCGGAGCAGAAGCTCTACCCGAACTTCCGCCTCGGCCTGGAGACCTCCGAGCTCGACGGGCACCGCGCGTCGGTGTCCAACACGGTTCGCGGCACGGGCGTCCTGGCGGTCGACACGAAGGTGCTCGGCTTCGTCGGCGACTTCTCCGCGATCCGCTGGGGTGTGCAGAAGTCGATCGGCCTCGAGGTCATCAAGTACGGCGACCCGGACGGCGGCGGCGACCTCAAGCGGAACAACCAGGTCGCGTTCCGCGCGGAGGTCGTCTACGGCTGGGGCATCGCCAACCTGAACGCCTTCGCCAAGATCCACGACCTGGTCTGATCGGGGGCTGACTGATGCGCTACAGGAACGTGAACTCGGGCGCGCTGGTCGACGTCCGCGACGACAAGGTGCTGGGCTCCGAGTGGGAGCTCCAGGACGAGAAGAAGGCGCCGGCCAAGCGGTCGGCGTCTTCGTCTGCCAAGTCCGAGAAGTGAGCGAAGGGGCGGTGCGGTCGTGACGGTGAACCCTGTAACGATCGCCGTCGCGCTCGGCCGTACCGCCCCCGAGCCGAACTCTCTGACTGAGCAGCAGTGGCAGATGTGGATCGACGACGCGCTGATGTTGATCGACGTCCGCAAGACCGAGCTCGAGGTCGTCACCGATCTGGACGCGGCCGCGTTGGACTACGTGGTTCGTGAGGCGGTGTGTTCGCACATTCGTCGCCCGGATGACGCTACGCAGGTCACGGTGTCGGTCGATGACGGCTCCACGTCGAAGACGTACCGCTCGGGTCGTGGCCGGGTGTCGATCATCGACGAGTGGTGGACACTGCTGGGGCTGTTGCCGCCGACTGGTGGGGCGTTCTCGGTGGACATGGTGGGGACGGCGTCATGCCACCTGCCGTGGTGTTCGGCGAGCATGGGCGCGCTGTACTGCTCGTGTGGCGTGGACATCGCTGGTTACCCGATCTATGAGGGTGGCTGGGACTGATGCTGGCCGACGAGATCGGTCGGGTATTGCCGGATCTGCGGGTCGAGGCCGAGGCCCGCATGACGTCGACGTGCACGATCCGGGCGCGTTCGGATGAGTACACGACGGACCCGGGGACGGGTGAGGTCGTCGAGGTTCCGGGCGCTGTCGCCTATTCGGGGATGTGTCGCGTGCGGCCGGCGACGTTGCAGGCGCAGTCGCGGCGGCTGGGTGGCGGTGAGTCGTTCGTGTCGGACGTGATGCTGTCGGTGCCGGTTTCGGCGACGGCGGTCCGTAAGGGCATGACGGTGACCGTGGATTCCTCGGTTGATGCGTCTCTGGTCGGTCTTCGGTTGGAGATTCAGGACGTTGGCCGCGGGGATTCGTTGACGGCCCGCCGCATGTGGTGCCTGGAGGCTTCCTGATGGCCCGCGTTCAGTCTGCTGGTGCGTTCGCCGCCGAGCTGCTCATGTCGGCCGCTGAGGTGCCGGTGTTGTCGTCGCGGGTGGTGAAGAGTGCCGCGCAGAGCATCAAGGCGCAGGCGCGGGCGAACGTACTGGCGTCGGCGCCGACGCACAACGCGGGCGCGCACCGGGCGATCACCTACGACGAGCCGAGCCTCGTCGGGGTGCGGATCTCCACGGAGGTCGGGTACGACAAGGATCTGCCCGGCGGCGCGATCGGCAACCTGCTCGAGTACGGCGGCGGTGGCGACAAGTCGCCCGCGCACCGCGACATCGGGCGGGCCGCGGACGACGAAGAGGCCCGGTTCGCCGATGCAATGCGTCTGATGACTCGTCGGCTGCTGTGAACGTGCAGCCGGTGGTGGATGCGCTCAAGGCCGCCGTGGAGTCGGCGGGGGTGGCGTTCGGCGACGGTGTGAAGCCGTCCGCTGCGACTACTCGCTACGTCGTGGCCTGGTTCGACGCGGGCCGGGTTGAGGACAGTTCGTTGCAGTCGCGGGATGGCTGGTCGGCGGTGGGCACGTTCCACTGCTACGGGCAGACGCCGCAGGCCGCCCGGTACGCGGGCCAGGTGTTGACGATGGCTGTGCTGAGCCTGCGCGGCGCGACGGTGGGCGATCGGGTGCTGCTGATGCCGGAGCAGGTGTCGGTGGTGCCGTTGCAGCGGGACGACAACCTGTCCCCCGCACTGTTCGACGCCATCTCTGAGTGGCGTTTCCGCACCTCGCTCGCCTGACCTTTCCCCCCATTCTCCGCGCCCGGATTCCCCCGGCCGCGGCTTCACCCATACGCACGAAAGGGGCCCGTCGTGGCCGATCGCGTGACACTCCGGAGCCCCGAGGGGCAGGAGATCCAGAAGTCGAAGACGGCTGTGCCGTTCTTCACCAATCAGGGCTACGTCGTCCTGACCTCCGACGGCCGAGTCAACACCAAGGCCACCGCCGCCCCCGTCACTGACCAGGAGAAGTAACGATGCCCACGATCGCCGACATGCTGCTGGACGGGAACCTCAAGGCTTCCTGGGTTCCCACGGTCGCCGCCATCGCCGCGCCCACGGTCGCCGAGCTCAACGCAGGTGTGGAGCTGGAGACGCGTCTCACGCCGGATGGCCTGAACATCGCCTTCACCACGAACATGATCGACAACTCGGCGCTGAACTCGACCTACGAGACCGAGCAGGTGGGCCGGTCGAAGGTGACCACGACGCTGAAGTTCAAGGCGGGGGCTACCGGAACTTCGGATGTCGTCCGCGACGCGCTGACCTTCCGTGCAGTCGGCTACCTCGTCGTGCGGCGCGGCATCGACTCTGCGACCGCCTGGGCAGCCACTCAGGAGGTCGAGGTGTATCCGTCGCAGTGCGGCCGGCCCAACCCGGATGTTCCTGCGCCGAACGCGATTCAGACGGTGACGGTTCAGCTCGGCTCGACCGGTACCCCGCGCGGTTTCGACGACCCGGCCGTCGTCGCCGCCTGACCCACGGTCGCGGGTCGGCCGCGGCCTGGCGGTGCGGTCGACCCGCTTCTCCATATCACCGCCAGGGACAACCGCCAGGAGTGAGCAGTGAGCAAGCGCAGCATCGAGGACGTGCTCGGCGCAATCAAGGTGCCGGTGCGGTCCGTGTCCGTCTGCCTGAACGGTGATCTGCGGGCCGAGCATGACGAGCTGACCCGTGAGTTGGAGCAGCTTCGCCGGGAGAAGCCGACTGGGCTGGCTGACGGTGGACCTGCGCGGCGGGTAGCTGAACGCATCAAGGCTGTTGAGGCGCAGATGCGGGACTCGGAGACGACGTTCAAGTTCCGTGGCCTGACGAAGAACGGGGTCCGGAGCTTGTTCGCGCGGTTCCCGGCGCCGGACCCGAACCCTGACAACCTGCGGTGGAACATCCACGAGGGCGCGTCGACGCTGCTGTCGGAGTCGGCTGTGGAGCCGACGATGACGGTGGCACAGGCCGACCAGTTGGCGGATGCCGTCGATGACGGGGTGTGGACCGAGCTCGTGAACGCCGCGTGGGTGGCGTCGACGGGGAGCACAACGGTCCCTTTCTCCGTGCGCGCCTCCGCTATGACGAGCGATTCCGACTCGAACTAAAGGCGGCGCGCACCTACGGGGTGTCGCACTCGGTGTTCACCGGCCGGGTTGTGGAGCCGGGCGCTCCGCTGTTCCTGGCGGAGGACACGGACGGCGCGATCGCCCTCGAGGAAGAGGAGCGGGACACCTGCCAGTCGTGCGGGATGCCGAAGGTGTGGTGCCGGGACTCCGGTAACCAGTTCGCGGTGTTCGAGGTGCGCGAGGAGCAGTGCCACGCCACGTATGCGTTGGCGGCGCACCGCGCCCAGGTGAGCGAGGGCCGGGACGAGACGGCACGGCAGGCCGTGCAGATGTGGACTCGGTTCGCCGAAGGCAAGGAGCCGGACTTCGCGGCCGGCCTGGATCTACCGGAAGACGCCACCGAGTGACAGGACGACGGCGACCAGCATGAGCAGGAGAACGAGGTCCGCTCTGAGCCGGATCGACTCCAGCGTCTTCGTCTGTCGCTGAGCGTGCACCAAGAGTTCCTGCTGAACGTCAGTGACTGACTGCTGTGCCATAACCGAAGAGAGTAACCGAGAGGGGCGCCGGATACGTGGCTAACCGCACTGTTTCCGTCGCCCTGGTCGCCGATGTCGGCCAGTACCAGTCTGCGATGGTCCGAGCGGCTGCCACCACCAAGGGTGTCGGGGATTCCGCGACCGTTGCCGGCGACAAGGCTCGGCGCGGGTTCGACATGGCCGGGCGGAGTGCCGCGCTCCTGGGCGCTGTCGCCGCGGGCGGGTTGGCGCTCGGACTCAAGGCGGCAGTCAGCGCGGCGTCGGATGCTGAGCAGTCGATCGGCGGCGTGCAGGCCGTGTTCAAGAACTACGCGACTTCGGTTATCGCTTCCTCGAAGGAGGCGGACCGGGCGCTGGGTCTGTCCGCGAACTCGTACCGCGAGCTGGCGACGAT
>JBFIHF010000173.1:0-12671 GCA_041601915.1 Bradymonadaceae bacterium | reverse complement strand
TCCGATGATGTGGCGTGTCGTGTCGGTGAGCGGCAGGTGGACCGAGATGGCGTCGGAGGTCTGGGCGAGCTCCAGCAACGTGCGAGCGTGCTCGACGCCGAGGTCCGCGGCGCGCTCGGGGGTGAAGGACTTCGACCAGCCGATCACCCGCATGCCGAGCGCCTTTGCGCGGCGCGCGACGGCCTGACCGATGTCGCCGGTGCCGACGATGCCGAGGGTCCGGCCCTGAATCCCGGCCGCGCGGCCGTACTCCTTCTTGTTCCACTGCCCGCGGGCGAGCTCGGCGTGCGCGGCGGGGATCCGGCGGTCGAGCGCCAGTAACAGCCCGATCGTGAGCTCCGCGACGGCGACGGCATTCTTGCCCGGGCAGTTCGCGACGAACACCGCGCGTTTGCTGGCGTGAGCGACGTCGATGTTCGAGGTGCCCGCGCCGGCGCGAATCACGAGCCGCAGCGTCTCCGACGCGTCGAGCGCCGCGGCCGTCACCTGGGTGCTGCGCACGATCAGAACGTCGACGTCGGCGAGGTGGTCGGCGAGGTTCGCAGCATCGAGGTCGGCGTGCACGCGCACGTCGAACCCCAGGTCGGCGAGGCGCTCCATGGCGCTAGATGGCAGCTTGTCCGCGATGAGCACGTTCATGTTTGAACCTCGGCAACGATGTTACTTCTCGGGCGTACCCGGAGCTTCCTGTTCGAAAAAGTCCCAGATCGTATCGGCGTACGGAAAGTCGACCGGCTTCCCATCGCACGCCACATTCACGCCGAGGACGCCCAATCCCAATGGCGCATCCGGCGGCGTGCGCGCCGCACCCGGCCACTCGCGGCCGCCACGAACCCGACAGCTGGTGAACTTCGCGCGGCTGCACGTCCATGTGCTGCAATCGCCGTACTTGTGCGACCGCCACTTGAGCTTCTGCACCCCGCACTCGCCCGCCTTGATGTACAGGTCCTCGTAGTCAGAAACCGACAGCGACCGCCCGGCCCCGCACGCCGCGCCGCCCCGCTCCGGGGCCGCCGCGTCGTTCAACATCGCGATGTGCAGGTATGGCACCGGATTCTTCGTGCACGGCTTCTCTCTGGGCTCAGTCCGAAACGCGGTCGTCGCAATCGCGGCAACCCCCGGAAAGTGGCACGCCATCTGCGTTGCGGCCCTGCCGCCCGCTCCGTGGCCAAACCCGTAGATGCGGCTGTCGTCGATGCAGAAGTTCTCGCGAACTCGCGTCACATCTCGATACGCCTGGGTTATATTGGTGGGCCGGCGCCACAGCTCCAACTCCGTGCTGTTCGGCATCACGACCACCGCGTTCTCCCGATCCGCGAGCTCGGCGAGCTGGAGGCGCTCGAATCCCGATGATGCCTGCTGCCCAATGTCATGGAACACGACGATCAGCGGATGGCTGGCCTTGGGGTCGTAGCCCACCGGCACGTAGACGCGGATCGAGCGGGGGTCGAGCGTATCCCCCACGGCAATGTCCCCCTCACCGAGAAACTTCGCGGGATGACCGCAACCGACTTTCTTGTCGTCTTTCACCGGCGCCGCCTTGGGCGCAGGAACCGGCGGGGTCGGATCGATCGACGAGCCGGAGTGCGACGGCGGCAGCACGATCGTTCGGATCTCGGGTTCCGTGGGCCCCGAGTCACCGAGCAACTTCACGCCGGCACTGACGACGAGGCCCAGGCACAGCAGAATCACCACGAGAGCCCCGATTAGCATCGGCGTCGATAGCTCGCTGTCCGCGGGCGGCACCTGGTGCACGCCGGAGCCTTGATGCGTGGGCGGCACATAGGCGAGCCGCTCCAGCGAGTCGCCGGAGCGATCCCACGCCAGCGGCTGAGAACCGGACGGCGCGCTCAGCGGTTGAGACCCCGACGGCGGTTGAGGACCTTGATACCCGGGATGCGCATGCAGCGGCTGAGACCCCGTCGCCGATCGGCGCGATTCGTCGATCGAGATGTCCGCGGTCGCCACACCGCGGGCGAGCGCTTCGAGGGAGCGCAGCACCTGCTCCGCCGTCTGCAGCCGCATCGCCGGGTCGCGCGAAATCATCCGATCCACGATGCGGCGTAGTCCCGGTGAGACCGGCGCGTTGGGCGGCAGCGCGAGACCGGCCCCGCCCAATACGACGAGCTGATCGGACAGCGAGTTGCCCTTGATCGCCGTCATCCCGCTCAACATCTCGTAGGCGACGAGCCCGAGACTGTAGACGTCGGACGCCGGGGTCAGCTGCTGCTCCAGCAACTGCTCCGGGGACATGTACTGCGGCGTGCCCACCAGCGAGCCCGAGTGTGTGATCGCGGAGCCCTCGGCCGACGGAACGAGCGGCTTTGCGATCCCGAAGTCGAGCAGCGTCACGCGCAGCGGATCGCCCATGTACTCCGAGATGCGGATGTTCGCGGGCTTGATGTCGCGGTGCAGCAGGCCGCCCTGATGCGCTTCACGCAGCGACTGCAGCACTTGGCGCAGGATGTGGATCGTGGCGTCGTCGCCCAACGGCCCGCGCGCCTCGAGCACCTGCGTGAGGTCCTGGCCCGGCACGTACTCGAACACCATGAACAGCAGGCCCTCGGGAGATCGCCCGAAATCGAACATCGTGACGGTGTGCGGGTCCCGCAGGTTGGCGACGACGCGCACTTCGCGGTGGAATCGCGACTCGACGTCGCGCGCGTACCCGTGGTCGTCGGGCTTGAGAATCTTGAGCGCCACGATGCGCTGCGCGCCGACGTCCTCGGCCTCGTAGACGCGCGCGAAGCCGCCCTCCCCCAACACACGGTCGAGGCGGTACTTCGATTGGAACGTCGTTCCGAGCTCCGGCAACTCCATGGGCACCATGTTATGCGAGAAGCACTGAGCGGGGCCACCGTGCCGTCAAAACGGCGTTGCCGTCTTGGGGAGGTTTTCGGCGATCGTGGGGTAGAAGTCGGCGAACACCTGCTCCATACACGGCCCATAGACGTCCGCCGCGGTGTCTGCGTCCTGGGCCTTCGTCCGGCAAATCTCGTGCCGAGTCGCGATCTTGGCTTCGCACACGTCGCGCGGCTCCATCGACTTGCAGTACGCCTTCGATCGGCTGAGCAGGTAGTCGTCCGCGCTCTGCGTCGACAGGATGTCGGGCAGAAAATAGACGAACACCGCAAACGCGAAGAGCAGCGGAAAGCCGACCCGCAACAGGAGGTTCGGAGACCGACTCTTCTCACCGGCTTGAGCAGCGCGAATGTTGGCGAGCCGCTCCGCCGGGTCTGTCGTGGGCTTCTCAGTCATGGCATAAACTTGGCTCGCGCACGGCATGATCGCAACTCTTTTGTGGCGCAGCATCGGCGGCGCGGTGCTGCTATAGTCGTTGCACGTTCGCCCCACTGTGCTGTTTGATTCATGCCGACGATCGCTCGTTACACACTGGACGCCGAGATCGCGGCGGGCGGCATGGCCACGATCTGGCGCGCCCACGCGCCGGACGGCTCTCCGGTGGCGATCAAACTGATCCGGTCCGACCTCGCCCGCGACGACGCGTTTCGGCAGGCGTTGCGCGACGAGGTCCACCTGACGGCGCGCCTCAATCATCCCGGCATCATCCAGCTTCATGCCTGGGGCGAAACGACGCCGGCCGAGGCCACCGCCTTGTCGCTGCAACCCGGGGCGCCGTGGATCGCGATGGAGCTCGCCAACCACCAGCTCAATTCGCTGGATGTCGGCAACTGGCCGGCGTTCGTGCACCTCGCGACGACGCTGCTGAGCGCCCTGATGCACTCCCACGCGCGCGGCGTCATTCACCGCGACTTGAAACCTGGCAACGTGCTCGTCTCGTCGCTCGATGGCCGCGATCGGTTCTTCATCACGGACTTCGGGATCGCGTTTCCCAGCCGCCAGAAGGGGGACTCCGGTATCACGGTGCGCGCCCCGATGGCTGGCACGCTGGGCTACATGGCCCCCGAGCAGCTGCTCGGCCGCTGGCGCGACTTCGGTCCCTACACCGACCTCTTTAGTCTCGGGGTGCTGCTGTTCCACGTCGTCTCCGGCGCGATGCCGTTCGACGCGAAAAATCGCATCGAGCTGGGGCTTCAGCATCAGCGCGGCGCGGCGCCGCTCACGACGACGCGCTTCTCGGTGCCGGCGGGACTCAAGACCTGGCTGTCGACGCTGTTGGCATTCGACCCTCAGGAGCGATTCGCGTTTGCGGCCGATGCCGCCCACGGACTCGCCCTGCTCGGCGACCCCGACAACGACCGAGCGGCCACGGACTCCGCGAGCCGTTCCGCCGAGATCCCGACCCTCGCGTGGACGAGCACGCCCACGGTGACGACGCTCGATTCCCCGGTCTCCGAGGCGTCATGGGGCGCGCGCGTACACATCGGCGGCCCCCTGCGCGCACCGATCCGGGACGACTGGCGCGGCACGCACGACGACCGGGAATCGACCGGCGCGCCCTCAGCAGCGGGGCTGCGCCGAACGCCGATGACCGGACGCGAGGCGGAGCGCGAGGTGATGTGGGCAGCCCTCGTGGGCGCGATCCGCGACGGCAGCGCCCGGGGGCTCGTTCTGCGCGGAAGTTCCGGCATGGGGAAAAGTTCGCTCGCCCGCTGGCTGTGCGAGCGCGCACATGAGCTCGGCATGGCGGACTCGACGCGGCTCCTCCATTCCGCGGGGACGGCGTCGCTGCCGGACTTGATCAAGCAAGAGTTCCGCCTCGACGGCCTATCGCCGCTCAACGCCATGCTGCGACTCCAAGAGATCCTGGAGCTCGCCGAGGACGACCCGGACCTCGCCGTGATCGGGCGGATGCTCAGCGCGGAATCCGTCGGTCTGGGGGAGCAGACGATGCTGCTGGGCCGTATCACCCGGTATTTTGCGGCACGGCGGCCCGTGATCATCTGGCTCGACGACGTGCACTGGAGCCTCGAGGCGATCGAGGCCGCGGCGGCGCTGACCGATCTCGAGGTCCCGATTCTGTTCCTGCTCAGCGTGCGGGACGAAGACCTCGCCGAGCTGCCAATCCATGACGCGCAGCTGCGCGACTACGCGCAGCTGGAGCGGGTGGATGAGGTTCGATTGCACCCGCTGTCCGACGACGAGATGGCGGAGTTGCTGGATCGGACGATGCCGATCGATCCGGCGCTGCGAGCCGCGCTCACCGCTCAGTCGCGCGGCAACCCGCTGCACGCGCTCCAGACCTTGCAGCTGTCCCTGGATCGGGGCGATTCACAGGTCGACGACGACGGATGCGTGCGCGGCGTGATCGGCGTGGAATCGCGCGACGAGCTGTGGCTCCAGCGGCTAGCTCGTGCAGACATCGTCGACCGCGACCCCGTGCTCGTGGCGGCGGTGCTGGGAATGCGCGTCGATCCGGACACCTGGGAAGCAGTGTGTGCGCGCCTGGGCCTCATGGTCGATTCCACGCTCGCCCACCAACTCGTCGAAGCTGGCCTGTGGGTTCCGGCGCAGGACTCGTGGCTCTTCGAACACGCCTCGCTGCGAGACGCGTTGCTGGCCGAAGCCGCGGACACCGAGAAGCTGCGCGGGATTCACCGCGCGGTCGCCGAACAGTTCGATCCCGACGGCTCTCAAACGTTCATCTCGCACGGCTTCCACCTGCTACGCGGGGGCGACGTCTCCCGAGGCGTCGACGTGCTGCTCAGCGGATTGTCGTGGCTCTACGCCGAGGCCCGGGGGTTGACGGCGCGAAGCGTTCTGCACGGCATCGATCGGTTACTCGAGGGGCTTGACGTCTCGGCGTACACGCGGACGCAACTCACCGTGGCGGAGGCCGGCGTTGCGTACGAATCGGCGCGGCACGCCGATGCGTTGCGCGCCGCGAACGAGTGCTTCGACCTCGCGATGGAGCAGCAATGGTGGGAGCTTGCGTCGAACGCGCAGAACGTCCGCGCCTGCGTCTTCGAGTCGCGCCGCGACCTGCCGAACGCCCTGGATGCCGCACTGCACGCGCGACAGCTCGCCAACGATGCCGGCGACGACGACGCCGAGCGGCGCGCGGCGTGCCGCGTGGGCTGGTGTCTCGCCCGAATGAACCGAAACGTCGACGCGGTTGAACAGTTCGAATTCGCGCTCGCGGCGGACCGCGACGTCGTGCGCGATCGAGCCCACATCGGCCTCGCTTCGGTCTGCGAAGCGACCGGAGACTTCGCCGCGGCCGGCGAGCACCTGCAGGTGTGCATCGACTTCGCGCGACAGACGGGACGACGCGCCCAGCTCGCCGATGCCCTCAACTCGCGTGCGTCGCTCGCGATCGCACAGGGAGACCTCGAGGCCGCACACGGGTACTTCGAAGACGCCTACCGAAACGCGCGGCTCGAGCGCTCGATGACACGGGTCATCGTCCTGCTCAACTGGTCGACACTGCGGGCGCGAATGGGCCACGCCGACGACGCATGGGAGAAGGCGAGACTCGCAACGACCAACACCGTGACGGATGACCACTTCGTCCTCGGCTACGCCGAACTCGCCTTCTTGTCCGCGGCGGCGGCCGGCGGCTGGACCAAGCGGTGGGACCTGCACGTCGCTGCGCTGCACGAACCCAGCTTCCATGGCGACCTGGAGTTCGCCGAGCTCTACATGATAATGGCCGCGGCCTGGGCCGGGCACGGTGACTCCCTTCGTGCGACGGCCGCCCGCGCGGCCGCTACCCGAGCTGCCGCCGACATCGACCATCCGCGCGCGCGCGAAATCTGCGGTGGCGACGACTGAGCATCGTTCGACGTGCTCGAGCTAGCGTTGCCGCAGGGCGATGAGCCGCTCGCGCGGGGCCAGATCTACGGCAATCCCGCAGACCTCGAACACGCATTGAGCGGCGTCGACGCGGCCGCACTCGGCAGCGTGGCGGCTCAGAAACTGCCGTGTCCGAAGCGCATCGAACCACTCGTGAAACGCGTGGCGAAATCTGTCGCCGCGGTGATTCCGACGCAGTCGGGCGAGGACGCTGTGCACGTCGAGCGATTCCAGAACCTCGGCGAGCAGTGGCGGCAGACCGGCCAGCGCCGCGTCGTCGTGTTCGAGCAGCGCGATCACACCGAACAAGGACCGCAGCGCATCGAACGCCGCGGGCGCTTCCAGGACCGAGTAGTCCGTTTCGCCACGCAGAATGGACGCGACCGCTGGCCCGGTGCCGAACGGCACCCGCGCCGAGACCCGCGATGACGGCCGCACCATCGCGTCGACGGCGCGAAGCGGTCCGCTCGTCTTGTGCAGTTTCTGGATGAAGTGAAAGTCCTCGCCGGCCGCGCGGCGCGGCATCCCGGCCGCGCGCACGTAGGCGTCGGCCGTGCATACGATCGTCGAGCCGAGATTCTGGTACGCGTACGGTGAACCCGCCGCGCGCAGTCCCGCAGCGACGTATCGCAGCCAGGTCTCGTAGGCGATGATCGCGTCTCCGGCCGCGCCGTCCGGCAGATCGTGGGCGTATCGCGTCAGGCCGGCGCTGCCGGCGAAGGTGCGGATCGCGGCGAGGTATCCGGCATCGACCGGTGAGTCGGCATCGAGGTTGGCGAGCCGGACGTTGGGGTCGCGCGTCGCGGCGAGCACCCAGTCGAGCCCCACGCGCCGCGCGGCACCGACGCCTCCCTTGCTCGGCTCGAAGGCGCATTCGGGGCTGTGGTAGTCGAGCACCGTGACGTGGGCGAACTGCTCGGCAATCGCGGCCGTCTGCTCATTGTCGTGTCGAGCGACCTCATCCCCCGCTTCGCCGTTCACGACCACGGCGACATGCGCCTCGGGATGCGCTTGCAACTCCAGCGACGCTAGAACCGCGGCGAGGTACTCGACCTCACGATGGGCGGGAATCACGACCACGACCTCGGCGTCGAGCCGATCGACGGGGTCGCGCGGCGGATTCCGAGCGATGTAGCGCTCGAGCATCAATGCAGGGCAGCCCGAATCGGCAGATCTCGGACGACGGACGCCTCGAGGTCCAACATCAGCTCCAGCCGCTCGCCGACCTCATCGGCGTCGCAGTACAGCAAGGCGAGCTCGTAGAAGTCGCTGCGATGTTTGGACTCCGACGCCGCGATCTCGCGATAGAACGCGCCCAGTGCGTCTCCACGGCTGTCCAGCTCGCGACCCAGCATCGCGAAGCGCTCGCAGCCGCGATACTCGATGATCGAGCCGAGCAGCAGCCGATCCATCAACCGATCATCGCGCCCGGTACGCACACACGGCAACAGCGCGTTGACGTACGGGTCCTTCTCATCGCCGCCCAGCGCGATGCCGCGCCCTCGCATGATCGTGAACACCTGCTCGAAGTGCTCGAGCTCCTCGCGCGCGATCTCGATCGACCGCGCGACGAGCTCCTCTCGATCGGGATACCGCACGACGAAGTGCATCGCGTTGGCACTCGCCTTGCGTTCACAGGCAGCGTGATCGACGAGGAACTCGTCGAGGTGGTCGGCCACGTACGTGGCCCATGTCGGTGGGGTATCGGCGCGAAGCTTGAACATTCGTGCATCGTGCCACGGACGCGCGCTCGGGGCGAGCGGTGAGCATGAGCGCGAACCGCGTGGTCAGTCTTCGCGCGCAAATGGGCGACGCGACAACCCCGGCACAAACCGGCGCAGAATGTCGCCGGCGACGTACATCATGCAGGCTAGCGACGCGGCGCCGCAAAAAATCGGAACCGGATATGCCGGTGTCATCGCGACGGCGAGGGCGGCGAGCATGAACACGACACCGGGTGGGAACAGCCGCCGATCGACGGCGATCCCGAGCATCATCAACGCCACGGAGAAGACCGCCGCTTCGCCCCCCAGCGCGAGGTGAATGGGTGCGTCGGCCCAGAAGATGGACGAGCGCGCGCCGAAGCCAACGACGTACATGATGAACAGGCCTTCGGCGAAGATGCGGCTCGACTTGTGGTCGCCCAGTCGTGTGAACGTCACATACAGGATCGCGATCATGAAGGGCAGGAACGCGAATCCCCACGCCCCGACCGCGAGGCGCGTTCCGTCCGTCGTGATCCAGTGCAGCCATGTCGGCACCGTCTCGATCGGTGCGACGCGCTCGAGGACGGGCGGCAGCACGAACAGCCCCGCCATGACCGCCACCACCCACCGTTTCACACCGATCCCGACGTTCTCGTCGTAGTCGTAGGCGAGCTTTTCGAGCTTCGCGGCCTCCTGCCCGAGCTGACGCTCGAGCTCGTCGATGCGCGCGGCGAGTTCGGGATCCGGCGCCGACAATTGGGCCATCAGGGCCCGCGCTGCCGCGACATTGTTCTGGCTGATCTCGTGGTCGATCATTGCGCGCAGGCACGCCTGGAGTCCTTCCTGGGCATCGACGTTCGCGTCCCAGATCTGCAGCGCAGACAGAAAGCCAAATCGCGTCTCGCCGAACAGCCGATGCACCTCGTCGGAGTCCCCGTCGACCGCGATCGCCCGGAGGGCGACGAGCCGTTCGTGGGCCGTTGCGGCCAGATCATAGCTGTTGCGGTGGGCTGTGAAGGCCTCGACTGCCACGCGCAGCTCGTCGACCGTCTCGTAGCGAGCCCCCGGCTCATGCGCCATCGCGCGTTCGCAAATCTCGCGCAGCTCGGATGGCACGTCCTCCGGGTAGGGTCGGGCGCGGCCCTCGTAGGCGCAGGCGAGAACGTCGAACAGCGACTGCCCGCGGTTCGGCGGATTGCCGGTCACCACGTGGTAGAGCACCGCGCCGATCAGAAAGATGTCGGTATGCACGCCCACATCGCACCCCAGACCCACCGTCATCTCGGGGGCCATGTAGGCCGGCGTGCCGACCACCGCGTCGCTCGCTCCGATGAACGGTACGAACGGCACGTCCGTGGACATACTCGCCGCGAGGCCCCAGTCCAGCACATAGACCTCGCCGAACTTCCCGATCATGACGTTCTCGGGCTTGATGTCGCGGTGCAGCAGGTCCCGCGAGTGCGCGAACGAGATCGCGCGGCACAGCGCGAGCACCACGCCGAGGTGGAAGCCCAGCACGTCGTCGGACGGCACCTCGGCCTTGCCGTCCAGAAACGTGCTCCACGCCGTGCCGTCGATGCGCTTCATCACGATCAGCGGCCGACCGTTGTCGTCCTGGCCGATGACGTGCACGGGCACGACGTTGGGGTGCTCGACGAGCCCCATGACGCGCGCTTCCTGCAACAGCGCGTTCTCGGAGTCGCGCGATGCGCGGTCCTGCGGCACGGTCTTCAACGCGACGAACCGTCCGAGCGCGGCCTGATACGCGAGGTGCACGATGCCCATCCCGCCGCGCCCGAGCACGCTCGAGATCTTGAACTGCGCGTCCGTCGCCTCCCCCAGCACGAGGCGCGGCAGCGACGATCGCAACGTGTCGCGCCAGTCCAGTGGCGAGGACGTGATCGTGACGTTGGGGTCCATCGTGTCCGACGTCGATAAGTTCAACGTCTCAAACACGGAAGCGTAATCGGCGGGCTTTGACATCGCGTCGAAGATACTGCAAATGCGGCTCCGCACCAACGTGACACGCCGTCCGCGCTTGCGGACTGTGCCGCTTCGTGTAAATTCCCGCCCATGAGCAGCTCGAAGCCAGCCGTCGAAATTCGCGCGATGACGATCGATGACCTCGCCGTGGTGTACGCCATGGGCGAGGACCTCTTCACCGCGGACAAGTGGACGACGCTCTACCGGACCTGGGACGAGTACGAGGTCCTGAACAACTACATGAGCGACCCCGAGACGAGTCTCGTCGCCGAAATCGACGACAAGATCGTCGGGTTCGCGCTGGGTACCGTCATCGAAAAGCCGGGCACCGCGTGGACCTATGGGTACCTGCTGTGGTTCGGCGTCTCCGATGACTTCCGCAACCGCGGCATCGCCTCGAAGTTGCTGCGGCGGCTGACGGAGCTCTTCATCGAAGACGGCGCGCGCATGATGTTGGTGGACACCGACGCCGAGAACGAAAAGGCGATCGAGTTCTTCAAGAAGAGCGGCTTTGGCCACCCCCAGGCCCATGTCTACCTGTCGCGAAACCTGAGCAAACACCCCGAATACGAGCGCCACCGCGCTGAGGACAAGCGCAAATGACTACGCCCGTGATTGATCAAGATCGTCTCGTCGAGCAGCTCGTCCGGCTCGTCGACACCTACAGCCCCACCTACGCGGAGGGGCCGGCGCTGGAGCTGCTCGAAGAGCTGCTCGACGACGCGCGCCTGCCGTACTTTCGGCAGTCGATGCCCGACGAAGACGAGCGCTACAACCTCATCGTCACGATTGGGCCGGAGCCGATCGAGATGATGTGGGTCGGCCACGTAGACACCGTCGCGCTCTACGATGAGGAGCAGCGCGAGGTCACGATCGAGGAAGGCTGCGTCTGGGGCCTCGGATCGGCGGACATGAAGGGCGCCTGCATTGCGGCGATCGAGGCGCTGCGCCTGTTGCGCGAGCACCACGAGACGCTGGAGCACGGGGTCCGCGTCGCGCTCGTCGTCGGCGAGGAGGAGTACGGGGATGGCTCGTTGCGCCTACTCGAAGAGTTCAGCGCACCGATCATCGTGATCGGCGAGCCCACCAACCTCGTTCCGTGTTCGTCGCACTACGGATACTACGAGATCGCGCTGCGAGCGTTCGGCGAGCGCGCCCACGCCGCAGTTCCCGAGGTGGGCCAGAACGCGATCCACGGGCTGCTCGGCTGGCTCCAGGAGCTGTTGCAAGCGATCGGCGCCGAAGAGTGGGCCACCGGATGCGCGGTCACGCCGCGGCGCATCGATGGCGGTTCGCCGCTGTTCGCGGTTCCCGAGAAGTGCGAAGCCCATGTCGACGTGCACCTCGCGCCGGGGCTGAGCTTCGAGGAGTTCCAACTGCCGCTGGAGCGCGCGCTGAAGCTCGCCGCCGACGAACACCCGGGCTGTCGCTTCGAGAGCGAAGTCCTCTTCGCGAGCCCCGGCTTCGAGAGCGACGGCGCCGCGGTCCTCAAGACGGCCTTCGAACGCTCCGATCTGCCGTGGGTCCCCGCGCCATTCCGCAGCCACTCCGACGCCGCGATGTTTCACGCCGCAGGCATGAACACCATCGTCTGCGGACCTGGCGCCCTCGAAGTGGCTCACCGCCCTGACGAAAACCTCGCGATCGCCGAGTTGACCCGCGCCACGCGGCTCTACTACGAGATGTTTCGCGCTGCCGCGATGCCCGAATCATGAAACGAACAATCCTCGGCTTCACCATTTTCGCATGCGCATTGGTTCTTACGCCAAGCGCCAAGGTTCAGCTCCCCACGGCGGCCGAGCGTTTCGCCATCGAGCTCGAAGCCTGCCAGAGCGCTGGCGCCGGCCCCTCCAAGTGTCAGCTGTTCGGCAAGATTCAGATCGTCGACGCGTTTGCGGATGTGAAGATCCAGAAGGTCGACGCCTTCGCCGACATCAAGGTCAAGTGGGTCGATGCGTTCGCCGACGGCCCCGGTGAGTGGAAGAAGGTCGACGCGTTCCCCGACTACAAGGTCCAGTTCGTCGACGCCTTCGCGGACTACAAGATCCAGGAAGTCACCGCATTCCCTGGATGCGACTGACCCCCCATGTCCACGGGCCTCCTGGTCCGCGGGTCCGCTGGTCTGCTGGTCTGCTCCTATATGCCCTGTCAAGCGTACGCGTTGTTAGAGGACGTCCGTGGACGCAACGCGGCCTCGCTTCTGGATGTGTTTTTCCCCCAAGCCTTTCCCTACGCCATCTACTGCCTCCTATTCGTTACTCGCTG
>JBFIHF010000172.1:0-12826 GCA_041601915.1 Bradymonadaceae bacterium | reverse complement strand
GCCGGAGGCTCAGCGAACACGCGGATGCGGGCGCGCGGGTTCGTCACGGCGACGTTCGCAGCGACGAGATAGGCCTCGAGTTCCCGATACGTGACCTGGCCGTCGGCATCGGCGTCCGCCGCGCCCAGAAGGCCGGAGCGCAGCTGATGGCTGAACACACCGCCGCGGAACTTCGACCACTCGTGGACTTCGGCAGTCCCGGCCGTGGACAGGATCACGCCGACCGTCGGCATCGCGGCACTCTGCGCTCGCCCGCTCATGTACGCGTTGAACGCGTCATCGAGCGTCTCGCCGGTGCGGTCGTCTTTCCAGTCGTCGCCCCCACCGCGAGCGCGAACCATGAAGTAGGCGTGGCACGCGTCGATGATGAGGTGCGTGTAGTCCGCGCCGATCGCCGAGATCACGTCGCGTTGCAGGTCGCTGCGCCGCAGTCGTTGGTCCGTCAGGCTGAGGTAGCCCTCGCCGCCGTCGTCGACGTTCCCGTGGCCGGTGAAGACGAGGTAGACCTCGCTCGGCACGCCGGCCTCGCGGTCCGCGGCGATCTTCGCCGAGAGCGCCTGGACGCGTGCGATGAGGTTCTCGCGGCTCGGTGCCTTCGTCTGGCGGGCCAACTGCGGGAACACGCGCTGCGAGTCATCGTCGAGCGTCGTCAGCAGGTAGGCCTCGTCGACCATGCTGTCGAACAGCTCGAAGAACCGCGCGCCGTCGTCGTCGGCGAAGCGCAGCGGCTCGACGCCAGCGTCGATGCTGGCGTTGTTGGCGACGATCAGCGCGTAGGTGCGGGTCGGGATCTCGTCGGCCGCAACGCCGCTTGCCGCGAAGGTGCCGGCGGCCACGAGCAACGATGTGAGGATCGCGTGTTTCACTGCGTTACCTCAAAGGTCTGCCGAACCATCACGCCTCGGGGGACTTCCACCGAGCCGTCACGCAGCGCGTTGGCGTTTGTTGCCGTCCACTTCTCGAGCGCGAGGAAGTCGAGCGGATCTTCGACGAAGACACCGACAACTCTCACGGTACCCGGCTCGTGATTCACATCCAATCGAATCGTCTCGCCGACCGGCTTGAGCTCGCTGGTTGTCGGCGCCGCAAACGCGGCCGGCGACGCTGGACTCGGTCCGTACCAGTGTAGCGTGTGATCGTCGGCGATCCCTAAAAATGCGGCGAACCGAAGGCGCGGGTCGGGATTTCGGACCGCCAGCTTGATCTCCTGACCGACCGCGCAGCGAACCGTGGCGAGCTCGGCTTGCTCACTGCCGACGAACTCGACGCCCTGGTCGGTGCGCTCGACGCAGAACACCTCGACGGACGGCATCTCATAGATGCGCGGCTTGTCGACGGTCGCGGAGCGCGGCTGAAACTCGGGCTCTGGGGTGCGCAGATTCTGGTAGCCGACAAGTCCCAAACCCACTGCTAACGCGGCGGCCGCGGCCATCAGCATCGGCGCGAACTTGGCGCGGCGGCTGTCCAGCGAGACGACCTTGTTGTCTTCTTTCTCGCTGTCTTCTTTGTCGGCGGTCTCTTCGGCGAGCATCGTGTCCAGCGACTCGAGGAACCAGGCCTCGCCGAAGCGTGCCTCGAAGTCGCCGCCGAGCTCGCGGTCTGTCACGGCGAGCTTGTCGAACAGCGCGCGCACCTCGTCGTCGCCACGCGCAGCCTCAGCTGCCCGGGTGACCGCGGCACCATCGACGTCGTCCCCGACGAAGAGTGCCTGCAAGATGTCGCGCGGTTCATTCACCGCTGAGTACCTCCGCTGGGTCGAGGGTTTCGATGAAACCCTCTCGTTTCAAGTGTCTCAGAAGTCGTTCTCGCATCTGCCGGACTCGCTTGCGCACTTCGTTTCGGTCGGACCCGAGCAGCTCGGCGACCTCGTTCTGTGTCAGCTCACCCATCAGGTGCCGTTGCAGGACGATCGCATCATCGGAATCGAGGTCGGCGACAAACCGCTGAAGCGTTTCGGACAGCTGCTTGCGATACGCGGACATCTCGGGAGTCGTTGAATCGTCCCGCGCGGCGCGGCGATTCATCGCCTCGTCCGCTGTCTCGTCTTCGCCGGCAATGTCCGCGACACTGACGAAGAGCGCCGCTTCGGTGCGTTCTTTTCGGTGTCGGTCGATGACCCAGTTTCTGGCGATCGTCACGAGGAACGGCAGGTACGGCTGCTCGATGTTGTAGGCGAGCCGTGCCTTTTCCCGAAACGCGTGAACGAAAACGTCCTGCAACACCTCCTGCAATTTGAAAGGCTCCTGGAACCCTCGAAACCGGATCGGCGCTCCCTTGCTCGAAAACGAGAACCCGCGCAGTAGCACCAGGCGGATTTCGTCGACGTGCGCTCGGTAGAGCTCCGTCAGGACCTCGCGGTCACCTCGTCGAAAGCGTTCGACGAGCTCTGGATTGCCTTTCAGCTCCATCCATTACGAAGGACACGGGTGTCCAACGCTCCTCATACGTCGGGTGTGCGACGATTGGTAAACTATTTGGCGATGCGTGGCGAGGCCGACACCGCCGCCCGCCCGCGCCCCCAAATGATCCGCTGGTCCGCGGGTCCGCTGGTCTGCTGGTCGCCGGTCCAACTCAAACTGGAGTCGTACTCGGTCCAAGAGGACGACCACGCGAAGCGTCGAGCAGTGGTCGTATGTCGTCGGGCTCGCCGCGCACCGTTGAGCCGGTTGCGGCGCTTCGCGTGGTGGGGCGCTGGCCTGAGGGAGGGTCCAGTTTGAGTTTGACCGGCGACCAGCAGACCAGCGGACCCGCGGACCAGCGGATCTGCCGTTCGGGGGGTTAGGCCGTGAGGTACTCGGCGAGCGTCATCTGCGCGCGTGGGCGCGGGGACAGAGAGGTGACGAACTCGCCGGGGACCTCGTCCTGCGGCTGGCCGGGACGCTCGGGGGTGCGCTCGTGGCGCTCGGCGGGGGTTGGTGCGACGGGTGCGGGGGCCGGTGCGGGCTTCATCCACTCGTGCCAGTACTGGAGTAGGTCCAACCGATCGTGGGCACGGATGTCGAGCATCTGCTCGCGGCCAAAATCAAACGATGCGTACAGGAAGCGGCCGCCCTCGAAGACGCGCACGTCCTGTGGCGCGGAGGGATTTTCGGACGGGCGAAGGGCACCAAAGACGGGCAGTGGTCGGGTCATGTTCTGCTCCAAGAATGCTTACGCCCCCAAGCAAGAGCAACGGCTGTGCCAGCGAGGCCGAATTGTCGCACATCCGCACGACATGTAGGTCACGGTGGGTGTGCCGGATCCTAACGCCTCAGATTTCTGCGGGATCGCGGGGGCCGCGGTTCAGAAGTCTGGGTCGCATCGCGTTGACATGGAGCGGCCCTCATCACTACTTTCAGCAGGTGACCCAACCCAGCACTAGCGACGTTCGCGTCTTCGAAGTCGGCCCGCGCGACGGACTTCAGAATGAGTCGATCATCTTGCCCGTGGCGACGAAGGTCGCGCTGATCCAGCGGTTGACCGCGGCGGGGTTGCGCGACATCGAGATCGGCAGCTTCGTGCATCCGAAGTGGGTGCCGCAGATGGCCGCGACCGACGATGTGGCGCTGGCGATTGAGCGGCGCGATGGTGTGCGGTACTGGGCGCTGGTCCCCAACGAGAAGGGCCTCACCCGCGCAATCGATGCGGGTATTCGGCACGTCGCCGTGTTCATGTCGTCGAGCGAGACGCACAACCAGCGCAACGTGAACCGCAGCATCGCGGAATCGCTGGAGAGCCTCACGGACGTGATCGGCGCGGCGACGGCGGCGGACCTGCAGGTGCGGGCCTACATCTCGACGGTGTTCGGATGTCCGTTCGAGGGGGCCGTCGACTTTCAGCGGGTCATCGATATCGCCGCGCAGTTGCTGGATGCCGGCGCGTTTCAGATCTCGCTGGGGGACACGATCGGGGCGGGGCAACCGCTGCAGGTCCGCGATGGCTGCCGGCAGATCGTCGAGGCCTTTGGGTCCGCGGATCGGTTCGCGCTACACCTGCACGACACGCGCGGCCTGGGGCTCGTCAACTCGTTCGCGGCCTACGCGGAGGGGTTCCGCTGTTTCGATAGCTCGGTCGGAGGCCTCGGCGGCTGTCCGTACGCGCCGGGCGCGCCCGGCAATCTCAGCACCGAGTCGCTGGTGAAGCTCATGCACGCGATGGGCGTTCAGACGGGCGTCGAGCTCGACGAGATCTACAGCACCGCGCGCTGGCTCGAGTCCTCCGTCGGCTTCTCGCTGTCGACACGGATCTCGATGGGCGAAGCTTCAGCCTAGCCCCAACTCAGCGCGAACCTTGCGCGTCAAGCTCTTGCAGACCAGCTCATAGGAGTGATCGATGAGCTCCTCGACGAGCTCCGCTCGCAGCGAGCCATCGAGCGTCACCGTGTTCCAGTGCTTCTTGTTCATGTGCCAGCCCGGTGCGATCGCGGGGTACTCGGCGCGCAGCTCGATCGCGCGCTCCGGGTCGCACTTCGCGTTGAACGTGGTCGGGTAGTTCTCGAGGCCCGTCAGCGCGAACAGCTTGCCGCCCACCTTGAAGACCAGCGTATCGGGACCGAACGGAAACTCTTCCGTCACGCAAGGTTTCGACAGGCAATAGAGTCGCAGTTGCTCGATGTCCATGTACACCTCCTCGCCAACCCATAGCGCACACCACGGCCGCGCGCGAGCCATCGTGGCTGGGCTACCGCATCCCGCGCCGCGCGGCGTTTTGACTAGGTGCGGCAAACCTTGTAATAAGGCGGCCTCTGGCTCATGTGAATTGGGAGCATCCGATGCCCGCTCAATGGTTACGTTTTTTCGTCGTTCTGGCCCTCACGATTCTTGCGGCGTGCGGAAAGCCCGACGACAAGAGTCTTTGCGGCTCGGTCTCATGTGAAGCGGGTGTCTGCAGCCCCAGCACCGGCGAGTGTGTGAACCCGCCGAGCTGTAGCGATGAGACGACCTGCGTCGAAGGGTATGTGTGTGCCCAGAGCCAGTGTGTCGCCGAGTTTGCGTGCGCATCCGATGGCACCTGCGAGCGCGGCGAGTGTGACGGCGGCGCGTGCGTCAATCCGGATCGCTGCGACTCCAGCGTCGACTGCGTGCCAGGCTATGCCTGTGATGGCGACCAGTGCATCCTCGACCGCTGTGACCTCGTCGACTGTGCGCGCGGCGTTTGCGACCAGTCGAGCGGCGAGTGCGTGAATGGGCGGGTCTGCACCGCCGCGACGCAAGCGACCGACTGCATCGATGGCTTCACCTGCTACGACCAAGCCTGCGCCGACGAAGCGACGATCTGTGGCGACCTCGCCTGCACGCGCGGCGAGTGCTCGTACCTCGACCTCGCCTGCATCAACGCTGAAGAGTGCGCGGGCGACGACCTCAACTGCCTGGGCGGGTTCTTCTGCAACGCCGTCAACCAGTGCCAGCAGAACGTCTGTGACGACAACGGCGTGAGCTGTCCGCGCGGCGTCTGCGAAGCCGCCACTGGCGCCTGTGTCAACGACGACACCTGCGTCGCTGCCCTGGACTGCATCGACGGTTTCTTCTGCATCGATGGTTCGTGCACGGAGTCGATGGCCGCGTGTGAGGTCTGTGTCGGCAACCAGGTCTGCCGGTACGACGAGCCGACCGTGTCAATCGCATGTGACGAGAATCCGCGTGGATGTGTCACGTCGCTCGACTGCGTCGGGTCCCGCGAGTGCACCTCGCGCGTGTGCGGCGCCCCGGTGCCCTGCGTCGCGGATGCGTTCGAGCCCAACGACTCGGCGGGCGCGGCCACCGACTGGTTCGATGTGAATGGCGCAGCCGTCAAAGGCAGCATCTGCCCGGGCGACGTGGACTACTTCACGTTCGATGTCAGCCGCGACCCGCAGTTCACCGGCACACTGATTGCGCTGCTCACGATCCCGGCCGCCGACATCGGTGTGGGCACGTTGTCCGTGGAGCTGCTGAACGCCGCGGGCGCCAGCGTCGCGTCGACCACCTCGGCGGCAACCGATGCCTTCGTGCGTCTCGAGTACGCGATCGGGAACATCAACCAGGGAGTCTACACGCTGGTCATCGGCGACGCGTCGGTCGGCGACGGCGGGATCGAGTACGACCTGTTCATGGATCTCGCGGACAACGCGACCGTACAGATGTGTCAGAACGCGGCCGTGCTGGGTCCGTTGCAGAACGGGGACACCTCGAATTCGACGAGCAACTCTCTCGGATCGAGCTGCGCCGTCGATTTCGCGGCCACCGAGGAGGTGTGGAAGCTCGACGTGACGCTGGCGAGCTACGTGACCGTCACGCTGCAGAGCACGGAGTTCGACGGCATCATCAGCCTGCGCCAGCAGTGCGAATCCGACCGCAGCGAGATCGCGTGCTCGAACAACACGATCGGTACGGGCAGCGAATCCGTCGGCGCGCGACTCGCGGTCGGCAGCTACTACGTCGTCGTGCAGGGCACGGGCAGCTCGCAGTCGGGCGCGTACTCACTGGGCGTGCTGCGCGAGCCGAT
The DNA here is from genome assembly GCA_041601915.1 of Bradymonadaceae bacterium. GTDB lineage: Bacteria > Myxococcota_A > Bradymonadia > Bradymonadales > Bradymonadaceae > JBFIHF01. The sequence continues at coordinate 6,364 of JBFIHF010000172.1, read as the reverse complement.
CGTGTGCGCCGCGTCCGACAACACATGTGTCGACATGAACACGGCGAGCACCTGTAACTCGCGCGGCACGGGCTTCAACATGGTGACGTGCGACGCCGGCTGCGACGCCGCGATCGGCGCCTGTCTGCGCGAGACCGGCGACGTGTGCTCCAACGCGATCGACGCGACGGGCGGATTCGCCGGGCAGGTCCCGCTGGGCCTGTTGCGCAACGACTACAACCCGGGCCCGATGTGCGTGCCACCAGGCTTCTCGACGGTGACCGACGGCCCCGAGGCGGTCTTCAGCGTGACGCTTCAGCCCAACGAGGTCGTCTACGCGACGGCGACGCCGATCGATTTCGACGACATCGGCATCTACCTCGTCAGTGATTGCGGCGACGTCACGGCGAGCTGCATCGCCGGCGTCAACGACTCCAACTTCGACGGTGACGAAGAGTTCGCCTACACGAACACGACCGCGGCGGCGCAGGACCTGTTCCTGATCCTCGACTCCGAGGCCGGCACCCTGGGCGCCGTCGACATGAACATCGTGGTCGGTCCCTCACTGTGCACCGCCGGGATGCAGCGATGCAACGGCACGGCGCTCGAGACCTGCAATACGGCCGGGATCGGCTACGACGCCAAGAGCTGCGCGTTCGGCTGTGACACGGCGACGGTCACCTGCACGCGGCCGCCGAACGACCTCTGCGGAGCCGGCGCGATCGACGTCAGCGCGGGTGGCACGTTCACCGGCACCGTTCAGGACTACAACAATGACTACGACGCGACGTCGAGCTGCACTGGCTTCTCGTCGCGCGGCCCCGATGCGGTCTACTCGCTGGTCGGCACCGTCGGCGACGTCGTCACGGTCACGCTGGCTGCGACGTACGACACGACGCTCTACGCGGTGACGAACTGTGCCGACATCGCCGGTACCTGTCTGGACGGCGACGACGGGGGCAACCCCGAGGAGATCGAGTTCGTGATCCGAGACACGAACCCGATCTACATCGTAGCGGACGCGTTCAGTTCCTCACCGACGGGGATGTACACCCTCACGGTGACGATCCGCACCCCGGACTGCGCGACCTACAATCAAGCGATCGCCTGTCAGCCCGACGGCGTCACGCTCCAGTTCTGCGACGAGCTGGGCTTCTTCGCGGACTACGCCTGCGCGACGACCTGCACGGCCGGCGCATGCGACGCACCGCGCGGGGACCGCTGCTTCGACGCCATCCCGCTCGCCAGCGGCATGACGCTGATGGGCGACTACGACGACTTCGACGACTTCTCCAATCCCGGCATCGGCACCTGCATCCTGAGCAGCGGCAACCAGATCGGGCCGGACGCGACCTACGCGGTCAATCTCATCGCTGGCGATTTGATGACCGCCACGCTCACGACCACGACGCTCAGTGGCGGGATGTATGTGCTCGACAACTGCGACGACCCGCGGAACTCCTGTCTGTGGGCCGCGCCCCGTGCGAAGACCCTCACGTTCTACGCGCCGACCAGCGGGACCTACTACCTCGTCGTCGACTCGACGAGCTCGTTCACGAGCAACGACTACACGATCGGGATCGACGTCCAGCCCGGTTTCGCCTGCCAACCCGGGGCGGCGTCCTGCGATGCACAGAGTGGCGCGCTGACCCGATGCAGTGCCGATGGGCTGACGGTGAACAGCTCGCTCACCTGCGCCCACGGCTGCGGTAGCCCGCAGTCGTGCGCAGGACCGCCCGCGGCCAACGACACCTGCGCGACCGGCGAAGTCATCACCGGCTCGATCCGCATCTCCGACACCTGGGATCGCTTCACGAACGTGCTCGACCCGGGCCTGTTGTCGGGCAACAGCTGCAACATCAGTCAGTTCAACTCCGACGGGCCCGAGGCGATCTACATCGTCTCCCTGGGCGCCGGCGACGTGGTCGACGTGTCCGTCGACGATCTTGGCGCGTTCGGTTCACCGACCGTCTACATCACCACCGACTGCACAGATCCCGAGTCGACCTGTGTCTCGGCAGTCACCGCCGGGCCTGTGGCTCGCGCCGGCTACGTGTCGGCGCTGGGCGAGACCGTCTACGTGGTCGTCGACAACAGCGACGTCTCCGTGGATGACCCGTTCCTGCTCGACATCGACATCCGCCCGTCTCAATGCGCCGCGAACCTCATGGCGTGTCAGGACTCCATGACGCGCGAGTACTGCGACAACTTCGGTGTGCATCAGACCGAAGCGTGCGCGTTCGGTTGCGTTGCGGGCGCCTGCAACGGGCCGCCCAACGACACCTGCGCGACGCCGACCGACGCGACGGCCGGATTGAGTGGTACGTTCCCGCTGCTGGGATACGCCAACGACTACGGTCAGACGACCATCCCGTGCCTGGGCTCATCGTCCAACGGTCCGGACGCGGTGTACTCGGTGACCGTGGCGGCCAACGACATCATCACGGCCCGCGTCGCGGCTCCCGGCGCCGACACGACGCTGTGGATCACGACAGCGTGCGGGGACGGCACGGCCTGCGTCATCGGTCGCGACACCCCCGGCAGCGGGAACCAGGAGGAGGTCGTCTACGCGGCACCGACGGCCGGCACCTACTTCATCATGGTCGACACGCGGTTCAGCAACACGACGAGCTCGTTCACGCTCGACATCAACGTCAGCGCGCCGATCTGCACCCCGGGCGTCTCAGCCTGTGCCGGGCAAAACGTCGAAGTGTGTGACGGTATCGGCAGTGCACTCGACGTATTCCAGTGCGACGCAGCCGGCTGCGCCGCCGGCCCGAAGATCTGCACCACCGCGACCGGTGAATTCCCGGCTGCCGCGTTCGATGGGAACGCGCTGGGGCAGTTCACGGGCATGTACAGCAGCTTCGTGGACGACTTCAATCTGACGGACGAAGGGTCGTGCACGACCTGGGAATCGCCGGGTCCCGATGCCGCGTACTTCGTGGACCTCACGATCGGTCAGACGCTGACGGCGACGCTGAACGGCACCGACGACACCTCGCTGTACATCATGGATGCCCTGTCTGATCCGGACCGCAACTGCGTCGTGGGCGCCGACGGGTTCGGCTCCGGCGAGGTCGTCATGTACACGGCGACCGCAGATATGCGGGTCTACGTGATCGTCGATGCGTTCTTCTCGACCGCGGCGGGCGCCTTCACGCTGGACCTCGCGGTCCAGTAGAGTCACCTCATAGGTGGGATCTTAAGGCGTCCTCAACACAACAGTGGGCCGTTTTGCTCCGCTGGTCTGCTGGTCTGCTGGTCGCCGGTCAATTTCAAACTAAGACCCACACACCAACTACAGAACCACCACGCGAAGCGCCCGAGGCACTCGCGCTTCAGGGGCAGGCCGCGGTTCACGAGCTGGCGGGAGGTCGCTCGACGCTTCGCGTGGTGGGGTTCTGGCCGCAGGGCGGGTCTTAGTTTGAAGTTGACCAGCAGACCAGCAGACCAGCGGACCAGCGGATTCTTTGGCGGGTTTTGAGTGATCCACCTACCTAGGACAGGAACTTCCGCAGTGCATCCATCGAGCCGGGCAGACCGAAGTCGCTCATCGTGAGGCTGAAGTTGCCGAACTGGGCGTCGCCCAGGAACCACGGCGCGCGGACCTCGGCGAGTACTTCGAGGAACTCGCGTTGAAGCTTGGCGAGCTGCGCGCCATCGTCGCCCTCGAAACCCTCGGGAAACAGCAGCGAAAGCACGGTGCCCGCGGCGTTGGATGCTTGCAGCGTGCGCATCCCGGGGAGCGACGCCGAGATCGCGTTGACGACACGCATCGGGTTGTCGGCACACGCGACGGCGAGCACGTCGCTGGCGTACGACGCCGTGTCGCCATTGCACCACGCGATCTGGCGTTCCTCGCCGAACGCGGTGGCTTCGAACATCATCTCGTCGTTGTCTTCGTCGCTCAGCGACAGGCTTGCCAGCGACGCTGGATCGTCCTCGCTGGCGAGCTCCTCGCTATCTTCTTCGTCCTCGCCGGCCTGCGAGACAGCGTCGAGCAGGATCTGCACCGCGGCGTCGGGGGCGTCGTCCGGGCATCGCGTGCAGAGGGCGATCGCGGCCGCGAACTGCACGATCGGCTCGCCGTCGGCCATCATTCCTTCCACCTGTTTGGCGTATTCGGCGAAGGAGTCGTCGTCGCTCGCCAGGGCCAGCGCAATGAGCGCGTTCGCCCGAACCATGTCGCTCTCGTCACCTTGCACGGCCTCCCACAGCGCGGGGCCGAACATCTCGACGTCCTCGGGCAGCCAGGACAGCACGTACGCCGCCGCGACCCGCACGTGGGGGTCGTCGGCACCCAGCAGGCGGATGTAGCGGGGCACACCCTTTCGCGCTTGGTCCGTGATCGCGACCATCCAGCCCAGCCAGTCCTCGTCGGTGCCCCAGCCGAGCTCGTCTCGCTCGTCCTGGGCACGTTCGGCGGCCGGCCGCGCGCCGAGTTCGGCGAGCTCTGCCCGCATGCCCTCGATCTCGTAGCTGAACCCGTACGGCAAGTACGCGGAGTCGAAGCCCATCACGAGCGCCGCGATGAGGTACAGCAGCTCTTCGGTGTCGGGGTAGTCCGGCTGGGCCAGGATCTCCAGCAAGAACGGAAGGGTCGGTGCCGTGGCTTCGTAGCGCGAGCCTTGGTGAAAGATGTTTCCGTAGGCCGCGGAAAACGCCTCTTCGCGGATCGCGGGGTCGTCGGATGCGAGTTCACGAATCAGATCGGGCACGTCCGCGGCGCTACCGTACGCGTGGTTCATCGAGGCCCAGTCGACTTTGTCCAGATGCTCGAACATGACACTACTCCGTTGTGAGTCGCTTTCAGGCTACTCGCGCCTCTGCACCGCATCAATGCTGATGCGCCCCCCGATGGGCAGTTCCGTGTTCAGGCTGGGCCGCCTGCTGATACAGTGGCGCGATGATGTCCCCCCTCATTCATCAGCGCTACCGCGTCGTGGCGCGCATTGGCCGTGGCGCACAGGGCGAGACGTTCCTCGCTCGCGATGAACGTGACGGGCGCGAGGTGGCACTCAAGGAGCTCGACTTCGCCGCGATTGGCAGTTGGGACACGGTCAGCTTGTTCGAGCGGGAGGCTGCGGTGCTGGGGGGCCTCGCCCACGACAACATTCCGCGCATCATCGAGAGCTTTCGCGCGGAGGAGGACGGCACGTTGCGCCTGTTTCTCGTCCAGGAGTTCGTCGCGGGCAAAGACCTCGCGAAGCGACTGGCGGACGGCGAGCTGTTTGACGAACGGCGTCTGCGGGGGTTGGCGAATGCGGTGCTCGAGGTGCTCGAGTACTTGCACAGTCACTCGCCGCCGGTGCTTCATCGCGACATCAAGCCGGCCAATCTCGTGCAGCGCCCGGATGGGACGGTCGCGCTGGTGGACTTTGGTGCGGCGCAGGGCTCGCAACAGGGTGAAGCTGTCATCGGTACCACCGGGTACATGCCCGCCGAGCACCTGATGGGGCGGGCCGTCCCATCGAGCGACCTGTTTGCTCTGGGCGCGACGCTGATCCACCTCGCCACCCGCAAACACCCGTCGGACCTCGGCGAGGGGCTCGGCCTCGCCTGGCGCGACTACACGAACCTGTCCCCGCGGTTCTCGGACTGGCTCGACCGCATGGTCGCTCCGATGCCCGAAGACCGCTTCCCCAGCGCCGTCGCCGCGCGCCGTGCGCTGCGGGAGAAGGAGCGTCCCGCGCGTGAGCTTCGAGTTCGCGCCACGGGTGAGCTTGATGTCCCATACGGCACTCCGACGCCGACGCGGAACGGGCGCTACGAACTGCGTCGGGCCCACGGACGGCTCCACGCGACACGTCGGCGGCGCTTCCCGGAACGGCGGCGCGCTCTGCACTTCGGCCTGTACCTGATGACACTGGCGGCGGTCTACGCCGCGCTGGCCGTCCTACGACCGCTCGCCTACGCGGTCATCGCCGCCGCGATTGGCCTCGTGATGTTTCGACGCTGGATGAGTCCGCGCATCATGCAGATCGAAGGGCACGAACGTGGGCTCGACATCGTGTGGTCCGGTGATGAGGTCGTTCAACGCCTAGCGCTCGAGGATATCTCCGGTCCCGATCTCATCAAGATCACGGGCGGCCACGCCTTGGTCGTGTGGACCCGAAGCGGAGAGCGACTGACGCTCGATCGTCAGATCGGCAATGCGGCCGACGCCCGCATGCTGCGCGCGGTACTTCACGCCTGGCTCGCGCAGGCCCGGAGGCGGCGATGACGCTTCCAGCTCGCTACAGCGTTGAGCGCGAGGTCGGTCACACGATGTTCGCGCGAGACCAGCAGGACGATCGGGACGTCGTGATCAAGGAACTCACCCTTGGACGCATCACGGACTGGAAGGAGCTCGAGTTGTTCGAGCGCGAGGCACGAACGCTGC
>JBFIHF010000171.1:0-12850 GCA_041601915.1 Bradymonadaceae bacterium | reverse complement strand
CGCACGCCTCCAGAGGCCGCCGCCCGCTGCTCCGTCCACCGGCCCGCCGCCTACCGGTCTAGGATACGGCGATGCGACCAGCGCCCGATGGTCGGCTACGCCGACTCTCGTGCTCACCGGGCCTCGCCGACCGGCCTTCCGGCTTGCGGTCCGACGATGCGAGAACCGGGCGTCTCTTCAGCGCGCCGCACCGTTCTGCTTCCTTGATGGCGGCATATGCCACGAGATGTCGCGTCTGCTCCGTCCAACGGCCCGCCGCCGGCTCTTCACGGGCGAACCGCTGATGAGCGCGAGGGGCGGCGAAGCCGACCATCAAGCGTCCATCGCATCGCCGTACCCCAGGACCCGCAGGCGGAGGGCCGGTGGACGGAGCAGCGGGCGGCGGCCTCTGGAGGCGTGCGAGGGGCGGCGAAGCCGAACCATCGCTAGCCGACTGCGCCGCCGCCGCTGCTCCGTCCAACGGTCCGACGCCGGCTCTTCACCGAGCACGCCAGCGCCCGATGAGCGCCAGGGTCGGCCGAGCCGCCACCGCAGCTCTATACGGGCTTTTGCGATCCCGCGTTTGGCCGTACTGTGGGCGCATGTCGCGCCTGCCCATGTTGCTCCCGATCGTCGGTGTTCTGACCGGCTGTGCGTTCCCGCATCCGCCGCCGCCGATGTCGATGGCGAAGTTCGCGCGGCCGCCGGTCGACCGCGACCGCATCGGGTTCTCGACGGGGTTGGGGATGTTGATCGACGACAACGAGGAGTCGTCGGTCTACGCGTTCCCGCTGGAAGCCGGCCTCGGCATCTCACTGGGCGATCGCTACGACCTGGGGTTCTCGGTCGGCAATCTGCTGGGCTCCGCGGAGGGCAACTTCGCGCTGATCGACGGCGATGTGCGCCTGGGGATCCTGCACGGCCTCGGCACCGGTCTCGTCGCAACGCAGGACGAGCAGAGCCTGCTGGCTCAGTTTACGGGCGGGACGATGCTGCAGATCGGGCGTCGGCGCGCGTTCTTTATGGGGCTCAAGGCGACGCGGGGCGTCGTGGTGGGGTCGGAGGTCTTTCGGCCGACGACGTTCCTGACTGGTACGGTGGGCTTTCTACCCAGCGGCCGCATCAAGGTGATCCCCGAGTTCGCCATCCAACGCGCCAACTGGCGGGAAAGCGATGACGCCATCGACGTGACGAAGAGCTGGGCCATCGTGATCGGCGTCACCGTCATGCTGCACTACTACGCGCCGGGTCTGTGAACTCGACTTCAGGACCGAGAGCACGCAGGCCGGCAACGCCACGGCGATGCTCGCGAATACGCCGTACGTCGCGGTCACCCCGGGGTTGAGAAACCCGAGCTGTGGCATCACGACGTCAAACAAGGCCTGCGCAGGACCCCAGTTTGCGATGACGGCGTTCAGCGAGACGCCGGCGCCCGTGGCCCACGACGCCCAGCCGTACAGGCCGAGGTGCACGACGAGCCCCGTGATCGCGCTCGCGAACATCGGGACCTTGCCGACATGCCGAAACAGGATGCCGAACAGGATCGGGACACAGCTCGCCGCGACGATGCCGTAGACGCCCACCTGCCCGAAGATCCCCAGCAGCTTGGGTGGGCTCAAGGCGAGGAAGAACGTCGCGACGCCCATGCCGATGAGAATCAGCTGACCGGCGCGGTGCGCGATGCGCTGCTTCTCATCCGGCGCTTTGTCCTTGAGCAGGTTGTTCTCGGTCATGCCCAGGAACAGGTCGTTCGCCGCGATCGACGACAGCGCGACGAGGATCCCGTCCAACGTGCTCATGCCCGCCGCCAGCAACGCGACCGTGATCACGGCGACCATCGAGGGCGAAAACGTCTCGATCACGTAGACGGTCATCACGAGATCCTGGCGAAACACGCCAGTCGTGGGGTCGAGAAACTTCTCCGCGCCAATACCCATCAGGTGCGCGTAGATCCCGACGAGCAGCAACCCCGTGAACGCCAGTGACGTCACGATGCACACGACGAGGTACTTCGCGACGTCCTTGTCCGTCTTGACGTACATCGCCTTGATCATGATGTGCGGCTGCGAGACCAGCGCGAAGCCGATCACGAAGCCCGCCACCCAGACGCTGAAGAAGCTGCCGAACAGCGAACTCGAGGTGTTGACGGTCGCGGCGAGGTCCGGATTGACCGCGGTCAATGAGGCGATCACGTCGCCGCTGAACAGCTCGCCGAACCCGCTGACGACGATGACGACCGCGATCACGGCCATGATCGCGCCCTGCAGGGTGTTAGTGTAGGCGTGGGCGTAGGTGCCGCCCACGAAGATGTAGCTGAACACGAACCCGATGATGAGCAAGCAGGCTGCGACGTTCGACAGGCCCAGCGTCGTCTGCATCACGATCGACAGGCCGCCGACGATCAGCACGACAAACGTCAACGACAGCAGATTCACCGCCGCGAAGAAGATCGTCATCGCCTTGGACTTGTAGCGATTGCCAATCCACTGCGGCAGCGTGAGCGCCTTCGTCTCGGTGCCGATGCGACGAAACCCGAAGCTCATCACGGCGAGGCCCACAATGACGCCGGTGCCCGCCGCCACACCGAGGTGCATCAGCGCGCTCAGTCCGTGCACGTAGACAAAGCCCGGATTGATGACGAACGTCGCGGTCGACGCGATCGACGCCGCGAGCGTGATCCCCACGACGACGGGGCTCATGTCGCCCGCGCCGATCGCGAAGCTCGACAGGTCTTTGGTCTTCTTGTGACCTTGCCAGGCGAGCCAGCTCGTAAAGACCATGTATGCGATGAACAGCGTCCAGATCAGCATCTCATCCTCTCGGGTGCTTTCAGCTTAAATCGTGATCCCGCCATCGACGTCGATGCAGCGGCCCGTGAAGTAGTCGCACTCCACGATGAACTGCACGGCGCGATAGATCTCCTCGGGGGTCCCGGCGCGCTTGAGCGGCACGTTGGAGAGGAGTTTCTCCAACATCTCCGGACGCATCGCGTCGAGGATCGGGGTCTGAATGAAGCCCGGGGCGACGGCGCCGACCCGGATCTGGTAGCGCGAGAGCTCCTCGGCCCACAGCTTGGTGTCGGCGACGAGACCGGCTTTGGCGGCCGAGTAGTTCGACTGACCGCGATTGCCGTGACGCGAGCACGAGCTAATGTTGATGATGACGCCGGGCCCGGACTCGTTCTCGACCATCGACGCCGCGACTTCGCGGGCGCACAGGAACGGTCCCGTGAGGTCGACGTCGATCACGGCCTGCCAGTCCGCGAGCGACATCGTCGTCACGGCGCCGGTGGCGCGGTCCTTCTTCACCAGCAGGCCATCACGAAAGATGCCGGCGTTGTTCACGAGGCCGTTGACCGAGCCGAACGCGGCGACGGTTGCGGCGACACACGCCTTGACGTCGTCTTCGTTGGCGACGCTACCGAGGTGCGTGACGATCCCGGGGCTCTCGGCGGCCAGCGCCTCGAGTCCCTTGGCGTCCATGTCGAACGCCATCACTTGGGAGCCCGCCGCGGCGAAGTTGAGGGCCAGGGCGCGGCCAATGCCGCTCGCGCCGCCGGTCACGATCACTTTGTAGTCTTGCAGTTTCATCGGTGCTCCTCTCAGTTTGCGCTCACGCGGCGAGTTGCCGCGTGAACCATTCGGTGACTTTCGGATACAGGTCTCGTGCTGCCTTGCTCCCGACGACGGCGCCCACGTGGCCTCCGGCGACGGCGATGGCATCCTTCTGAGCCGAACCCACGTATGCGTTGAGCCCCATCGCGGCGCGCTCCGGACAGATGTGGTCCTTCGTCGCCGCGATCGTGAGCACCGGACACGTGATGTTCTTCAGGTCTGCGCGCTTCCCACAGGCCCAGTGCTCGCCTTTGACGAGCAGGTTCTGCTGGTACAGCTCCGTGATGTACGTGCGGTACGCCTCGGCCGGGAAAGCGATGTTGTCGCCGGCCCATTCGTCGAGCGCCGCAAACGACTTTCGGAACTTCGGATCCATCATGCGATCCATGTACGTCACGAGTTTCGCGATGTCACCTGTGGGACGCATCGCCGAAAATCCGCTCTGCATCTGCGCGGGTTTCACGTTTCCTGCCGCGACGATGGCGTCGACGTCGAACCACTCCGGGTTCACGAGGTCACCCAGCAGGCCGGCCTCCGAGAAGTCGAACGGCCCGGCCAGATTCGCGAACGCCGCCGCTTCGTCGGGGTGTGTGGCGAGGTAGACGCCGCAGAGCGTGGCGCCCATGCAGTAGCCGAGGATCCCGATGCGATCCGTGTCTGCGATCCGTTTCGTGCGCTTCACGAACCGGTGCAGCTTGGTGATCGCGTCGTCCCACGTGCTGTGGCGGTCTTCATCCTGGGGGATCCCCCAGTCGAGCAGGAACGTATCGAACCCCGCATCCACGAACGCCGCCGCGACGCTCGCGCCTTCACGAAGGTCGAGGACGTACCAGCGGTTGATCATCGAGGGCACCAACAAGACGACCGGCCCGTCGACATTCGGGCCGTCCGCCGTTCGAAAACGATAGAGAGACGCCGTGCCGTTGCGGAACACGACGTCTTTGGGCGTGGGTTCGACGGGCATTAGCGCTGCGCCTTGCGAATGGTGTCGAGGGTCAGCGAGCGCCACTGCTCGCTCATCGAGGTCATGAAGTCGATCGACGACTTCATCAGCTTCGCCATCTCGTCGACGCCGTTCGAGGCCTGCACGACGGACTTGTTCTCGAGCTTCGCCCACTGATCGTAGATCGACGCCATGCGCTCGACGTTCTCCGTCGTCGCGTCGGCCCAGAACGTCTGGATCTCTTTCATCTTGTCTTCGAATTTCGGCACGCTGGTTTTGGTCTCGGTCGACATTTCGATCCTCCAAAGGACTCGGGTTGAGTTATGTTGCGGCGCACAAATTAGCGTGGCGCGCCCCAGAGTCAAGCGCTTTTTTGCAGCGCAACAAAATGGTCCCACACCACGCAACGCCCAATGAATGCGCCATGCGACCGTGTGCGAAAGACATGTTGCACCCCGGAAGAACCCTCGCTATGTTGCGGGGCGTCAAACTTTTGCGCCGCAACAGAGACCGCTATGCGACTGATCAAGAAGTACTCCAACCGCCGGCTCTACGACACGGAGCTCAGCGGGTACATCACCCTCGACGAGCTCGCGGACACGATCCGCGCCGGTGTCGACATCGAGGTCGTGGACGCGAAGTCCGGTGAGGATCTCACCCAGGGCACCCTCGCCCAGATCGTGGTCGAGACCGGGGCCGCGCGCCTGTTGCCCGCCCCGCTGCTCACCCAGATGATCCGCATGGAGCACGATGCGCTCGCCGAGTTCATGCAGCTCTACGTGTCGTGGGCGTTTCAGGTGTACAGCGAGACCAAGAAGGGGCTCGGCAAATTGCCAGGGCTCGGATCGTTCGACGGCGAGGCCGCGGTCGCGAAGCTACTCAATCTCAACCCGTTCTACCGCGCGGCCCGAGCTGCGGCGGCGCCACCGGCCCCGAAGACGAAAATCGGCGGAACGCCGCGCACCGCAGAGCCAGAGGCCGAGCCGCCCGACGATGTCTCGGAGCTGCGCAAAGAGATCGATGAGCTCAAAGCGATGGTGAAGACGTTCGTGGAGACCAAATGAAACACGCGACCCTGCTGCTTCTGCTCAGCCTGTGCGCCGCCTGCTCGACGAACGACGTCGACCGCACGCTCACGCGCCCCGACGTAGATACCGACTCCGCCACCGTGGACTCCGATCGCGACGACACGGATCTCGGCGTGGCGACGTCTGACGATGCATCCGACCCGGCCGACGTCCCGCTGTCCGGCATCTGCCAACCGAACCGCGACAGCGTGATCGAGCGCTCCGAGGTCACGCTTCAGGCGGGCCTCAGCGCAAAGTTCTCCGTCGCCAAAGCCCTGACCTGGGACACCGCCGGCGACGTCGTCGACGGGGAGCTCACGTGGGACCTCGCCCAGTCGTTTAGCGGCCAACAGACGACTCTGGTCGAGCTGAGATCGCTGGACGGCGAGTGGTTCGAGGCCTCGTATCCCGATGCGACGTACACGACCGTGCTGAGCACCGGCTCCGACCTCATCGGCATCTTCCGCGTCACCGACGACGCGGTGTTGTTGATCGGCGTCGTGAGTCCCGCCGATGGCGCGTTCGCGACGGAGCTCGAGTACGACCCGCCGGTCCCGGTCCTGCAGTTCCCGCTGGAGCAGGGCGCACGCTGGTCGGTGGAGTCCACGGTCACGGGCCGCTTCACCGGCGCCTTCACCACCTACGCCGAGTCGTACGCGTTCGAAGTGGACGCGTCCGGCGAGATGCTCACGCCGTACGGCACGTTCCCGTCGCTGCGCGTACGCAGCGTGCTGGAGCGAACCGTCGGCTTCGTGACCACGGTCATTCGGTCGTTTGCCTTCGCCACGGAGTGCTTCGGCACCGTCGCGACGGTCACCGCCACCGACAATGAGTCGGGCACCGAGTTTACCGACGTCGCGGAACTGCGACGCCTCACGCCCTGAGTGCGGGTTGCCCCGGCATGACCTCGTCGCCCCAGTCCTGTGTCGTGCGGCCGACAAATGCTTTCGGCATCTACTGATAGCGTTGGTTCATCCCGCTCGCCTTCGAATATCGCTGGCGCTTGTTCGCGGCGCCGCGTAGCATCGCGGAAGCGCCCAGTTCGCTGGCGGCATCGCCGCGAGCATCGAAGTTTGCGAAATCTTCGTGCGCCAAACCATGGATGTACTCGGGGAGACGATCGCACATCGCAGTCGAACTGCCCTGCGTGCCGCCTAGAATTGATTGTGGAAAGCGAGATGGACCGGACGGGGAGACACGTAGCTACATCAACGTTCATGTCAGCTGCTGACAGCGGGTTACTGCCCGCGGGCACGCTCATCGGAGACACGTTCCGGATTGTGCGCCCGCTTGGGGCCGGTGGCATGGGCCAAGTGTACATCGCGCGTGACCTCGAACTGGGCCGCCGGGTGGCGTTGAAGTCCGTCCAGATTCCAGAGCGGACCGACGCCGCGGCCGTCGTGCGCCTCATACAACTCTTGCGCCGCGACGCCGCCGCGGCTGCTCAACTCTCGCATCCCGCGATCGTCACGGTGTACCAGTTCGGGGTGCACGACTCGGTCCCGTTCATCGTGATGGAGCTCGTCGATGGGGAGACGCTGCAGTCACATCTGGACCGCAACGGTCCGTGGCCGGAGGCGAACGTCCTGGACCTCGCGATCGCCCTCGCCGACGCGATGCAGTGCGCCCATGAGGGCGGCGTCATCCACCGCGACATCAAGCCCGCGAACCTGATGCTGACGTCGTCGGGGCAGTTCAAGATCCTCGACTTCGGTGTCTCGCTGACGCGGTTCGCCCTGGGCGAGATGTCAGAAGTCTTTGAGAGTTCAGGAGATCGATTGGATCGCGAGCTCCCGATGCCGCTCGCGGCTGGAACTCCGGCGTACATGGCTCCAGAACAGCTGCGCGGTGTCGCGCAGGACGGCCGCGTCGACATCTGGTCCACCGCCATCACGCTCTACGAGCTGCTCACCGGTCAGCGACCCTACGCCAGCGCCGCTGCGCTGACACCGGAGTTCAGGCCCACCTGGCCCATCGATGCTCTCGTGTCAAAACCCACGCGAGCGCTCATCGAGGCATGCCTCTCGACCTACCCGTCCAAACGTCTCGGATCGTTCACCGAGTTCGGGCGACTCGCTCGTGCGGCCCGTGCGGCCCTGACCGATGGCGCCGACAGTCTGGACTTTTCGGAAGCTGCCGTCGAGATCGTCGACGACATCTTCATCGGGCGGACCACGGAGATCACCGCTCTCGATGAGCTGGTGCAGAAACAGGGGGTTCGTGTCGTTACGGTCGCTGGCGAGGGAGGGATCGGGAAGACGCGACTTGTCAACGAGTGGGCGCGACGATCGCTGACCGAACGCCCGCACGTGGCCACCGCCATTGGCGACACCCGAACACGCGACGGGATCTTGTTCAAACTCGGGCGGGCGCTGGGCGTCGCGCTGAACCAAGAGAACCCCATTCGGCAACTCTCGCGTATCCTGGAGTCTCGTCCCGGCCTCATTGTGATTATCGACAACTGTGAGCACCTGATTGTCGACCTCGCCGATCTCGTCGGACATGATTTCCGGGACATCCCAAGCGTCCAATGGGTCCTGACCTCTCGAATTCCGACCGAGATTCGAGGGGAGCGCGTGATGCGGCTCGGGCCGTTGTCGACCGCTGGCGCCAACGAAGCGCGCCAGCTGTTTCAGGCGCGAGCTCAGGAGTCCGAAAGCGATTGGACGTGTCCGGTCGACGAGGTCGAGGCGCTCGATGAACTGTTGAGCCAACTCGATGGACTGCCGCTGGCGATCGAGCTCGCCGCGGCGCGATCCAAGATCCTCTCGCCGCGCCGGATCCTTTCGCGACTGGAGCGTCGCTTCGAGCTTCTTCGATCGTCCAAGCGCGCGGCCGAACCGCGTCAAGCGACCCTGCACGCAGCGATCGATTGGTCCTGGAAACTGCTCACGCCGACGTCGCGGAGCGTGTTGGCGCAGCTGGGCGTGTTCAAGGGGGGCTTCTCGCTCGAGGACGCCGAGGATGTCGTCGACCTCACCGATACGGAGAGTGAGCCCTACGTCATTGACGTGATCGCGGGCCTCGTCGACGCGTCGATGTTGAGGTTCGATCCGCCGACGGAGCGCTTTCATCTTTCGATGAGCATGGGGGAGTTCGTGCGCGAGCGCCTGCTCGAGTTCGACGCCGATCGCGCAACGTGGTCCCGACATGCACAGCACATGGCGCGGTGGGGAGACATCGATCGACTCGAGCCGGCGCTGGGGGACTCCAACATCCAATCATTGCTCAACGACCGAGATAACCTGAGGTCGGCGGCCCGATTTGCGCTTGGCGTCGATGACCCCGAGCATCAACGGTGGGCGCTGCTGTGCATGGCCGCCAGCGCCGCGCTTTTCGACCGGGTCGGCCCGTATCGAATGGCCGACGTGCTCTACGCCCAGGCCGAGCAGCACCTCGGTAGCCATCCCGACGCCGATCAGCTCGTGCTGGGCTACATCGGCGCGATATCACTGCGGCAGGGAAACTTTGATCGGGCCGAAGAGCTGTTGACGCGAGCCGTAGACCTTGCGCACCGCGCCGGCGCTCGACGCAGCGAGGGTCTATGGAAAGGCCGCCTCGGCAGGGCGCTGGGCCATGGCGTCGGCGAGGAAATGGCAGATCAGCACCTGCGCGGCGCGCTGGCGATTTCGCGGGAGGTGGGGGACCGTCGTAGCGAGGCTGCGTGGCTGACGAGCCTCGGCGAGGTGGAATGGCGACACGGACGACTTGGCCCCGCGCGGTCCTACTTCGAGCAGGCTCTCGAGATCGCCCGTTTGATTTGTGATCGACGTGGCGAGGGCGTGGCCTTGGTCTCGCTGGCCAATGTCATCGGCAAGCAAGGTCAGCCCGAGGAGGCGCGCGAGTTGATCAACGCCGCGCTTGCGGTCGCACGCGAAATGGGCGACTCGCGCAATGAATCGATCTGGCTCGGAAACCTCGGATCTGCTGCCCGCGCCGCGGGCGAGTACGAGGAGGCACGCGTGCACTACGAGGGGTCGCTCGCGATTGCGCGAGATCTCGGGGATCTACGGCTCGTGGGAGTTCGGCATGGGGATTTGGGGCTGATTGCGCTCGCCGAGGAGGACTACGTCGGAGCACGTTCACTGATCGACGTGGCGCTTCGTACCGCCAGCGAGTTTATCGATACACACGCTCAAGCGGAGTGGATTGCCGCAATCGGCCTATGCGCCGTGGGAGATGGCAACCTCGACGAGGCTCGCTCCCGGTTGAGGGAGGGACGGGCCGTTGCCGAAAGCCGGGACGTGAGTGATGAAACACGCAACGAACTCCTCCGACAGCTAGCCGCCAAGCTGGGCGACTCGGGTTGACCCGAGGCGCCGTTTCCTCAATGTGCGTCGAACCAGTCGAGGATGACCTCGTTGCCCCAGTCCCGCGTCGTGCGGCCGACAAACGCCTTTGGTAGATACTGATAGCCGTTGGGCCAGGTGTGGCCGCCGCCCTCGATGCGGAGGAGCTGCAGATCTGCCGTGCAGCCGGGCCACGCCGAACGCGTGGTCTTCGTGCCGTCGGCGGCGTCGCGATCAGGCAGTGCGGCGCTGGTCGGCTGGCCGCTGCAACCCAGAATCGTCGCCCACTCGGACATCGTCTCATCGACGCCTTTCATGATCTTGTCCTTCTGCCCGATGGGACACTGCGTCGGCCCGGTCTTGTACGGCCAGCATTCGTCCTCGGTGCCGTGGGCGTGGACCACGGCGACGGGAGCCTTCGGCTTACAGACCTCGCCGGTCGTCCACTGCATCGTGCCGCCGATCGCAAACACGGCGCGCACGCCGTCGAGCTGGCAGGCGAGCCGATGGCTCATCGTACCGCCGTTGGAGAGCCCGGTGACGTAGAGGCGAGTGCGATCGAGTTTGACGCGCTTGCCGAGGTCGGCGAGCAGCGCATTGAAATAGGCGAGCTCGTCGACCTGGGTCTCGCAGGCCCTTCCTCCTGTACAGCGCCACGTCCCGCTTCCACCACCGCCGTTCCAGGAGCGTGTCTTCTTGCGCAGCTTCGCCGACGTCCCGTCCGCGGACACGACGACGTAGCCGCGGGTCAGCGCCTGGTTGTGAAGGCATCGGGGATTCGATTCCTTGCCGTCGGGGCAGGTCCCGCGAATCGCGCCGACGCGGTTGCCGCCGCCCCCGTGCACGGCGAAGATCACCGGAAACGGGCCGTCGCCTTGGGGGACGTAGACGTCGTAGCTTCGCAGCGGGTACGCCGCCATCGTACACGTCGCGGCACCTGGCCCCAGCGCGTCTCCACACACCTCGGTGGCCGCAGACGGTCGCGTCTGGCACGCCATGACGGTCGCGAACACGGCTAGTATCGTCAGTCGGTTCATCCTCTAAGT
Organism: Bradymonadaceae bacterium; assembly: GCA_041601915.1. Classification (GTDB taxonomy): domain Bacteria; phylum Myxococcota_A; class Bradymonadia; order Bradymonadales; family Bradymonadaceae; genus JBFIHF01. Next base: position 1,912 of record JBFIHF010000171.1, on the reverse strand, counting down.
CTCCCGTGCACGGCATTTGTGCAGCGCAACAAACCGCGCTTGACGCGGTGATATCCGTTCGCTACGTTCCCGCTCGATGCTGCACTGCAACAAAAAGCGCTCATGATCCGTCTCGTCTACATCCTGTGCCTGGCCTTTGTGACCTCGGGCTGCCTTTCATATCACAAAGGCACGCTGCCCGGTGAGCCGGCGGATGCGACGTTTGCCACGGTGTCGCAGACCCGCGTTCACTACACGGATACGGGCGGCAACAAGCCGGCGGTGGTGATGCTGCACGGCTTCGCATCGTCGCTCAACGCGTGGGACGGGGTCACGAAATCGCTCGCGGTGAGCCACCGCGTCATCGCGCTCGACCTGAAGGGCTTCGGCTGGACCTCGCGGCCCGAGGGCGACTACTCGCCGGCCGCACAAGCGGACCTCGTGCTCGCGCTGCTGGATGAGTTGGGCGTCTCGAAGACCGCGATCGTCGCGCACTCGTGGGGCTCGTCCGTTGCGCTTCAGATCGCGTTGCAAGCTCCGACCCGTGTCGAGCGCATCGCCCTGTACGACGCGTGGGTGTTCGAGGAGCAGATCCCGACCGCGTTTCGATGGGCACGGGCCCCGCTGATCGGCGAGCTGATCTTCGGGCTCTTCTACACCGAGCGCCCCGAAGACAAGATGGAGCTCGCGTTCTACGACAAGAGTTGGGTCACCCAGCCGTTCGTAGAGGAGGTCGAGCGCGGCCTGAAACGGCCCGGCACGACCGCGGCAGCGCTGGCAGCAGTGCGTGGCCAGCGCTACCGGGACGTACAGAAACGCTACGCGACGATCACCCAGCCGGTGCTCTTGCTGTGGGGTGAGAACGACATCGTGACGACGATCGACGTCGCGCATCGGCTGCGGCGCGAGTTGCCCAACGCGTCGCTCGAGACGTTCGGTGACTGCGGTCATTTTCCGATGATTGAAGCGTTCGCCCCGTCGACGGCAGCGCTCATGAGCTTCCTCGCCGTGCCGACACTGGCCGCCGACGGTGCGCCATGAGGACGCTACTGCTGGCGATCATGACGCTGTGGCCCACGACGGCGTTCGCGGCGGGCTTCACGGACATCGGCACCGATATCGAGGCAATGCCGCGCGGTGGAGCGACGATCCACGGTTACTCCCGCGTGCGGGGGCAGCTGCTGTACAACCTCGATCTCGACCGCGGCGTGGACCCCGATGGCCTACCGCTGTACCCGATCCCGCTCGGCAATCCGACCAGCCAGACCCTCACGCACACCGACCTGCGGCTGCGCACCGACTTCGCGGCCTACTCGCCGATCGGCGACGCGGCCGTAAAGGTCCGCATCGACGTGCTCGACAACCTCGCCGCGGGCGGTACGCCGGATGGGCCGCCTCAGGCCGTCGTCACACAACGCCCGCTGACGTTTCTGTCGCTGCGCCGCGCGTACGCCGAGGTCCTGACGCCGTTCGGGCTGTTGTCCGCGGGCCGTATGGGCGCGCACTGGGGCGCCGGCATGCTGACCAACTCCGGTGATTGCGAGGACTGCGATTCGGGGGACGCCGCGGACCGTATCGGATTCGTCGCGCCGATGGTCGGTCACGTCTGGGCCGTTGCCTACGACCTCGGTTTCATCGGCCCCGTCACGCCGCGCCGCAATGGCATTCGGGTCGTCGATGCGAGTCCTTCGGACAACGTGCAGGGGCTGAGCGTCGCGGTGATGCGATTTCGCACACCACGGTCCCGTGCGCGCCGCTTGGCTGCCGCGGTGTCGACGCTGGACTACGGGCTCGTCTACTCGCATCGGTGGCAGAAGAACGACGTGCCGGCGAACTACCTGCCGACCACGCGGCCGGTCCCGATCGACGACAATCAGGTCGTCTACCGCGGGCTGACCGCGAATCTGCTCGATGGCTACATCGACTTCGCGTT
>JBFIHF010000170.1:0-12872 GCA_041601915.1 Bradymonadaceae bacterium | reverse complement strand
TTCAGCGCCTCCAACAGACACGGGATGTCTCGATCGGCCAGCGCTGATACCAGTTCGTGGGTCTGGATCTTGTTATCCATTGGTCACTCCAAATGGGGATGGCCCCGGTCGAGTGACGTAATCGAGCGCACTGCAGATTCGTTGCGAAAAAAACGACATGCCCCAGGGCACCGGCAGGTTTCATGGGGTTGATCGGCGAGGCGACCGCCGGCGCGGGAGCGCCGAACTCGGCTTGCTGTCGATTCGACAAATCGGGTAGGTTCCGCGCCCTTGTGCTGGACATCTCATGGCCCGGACCGTCATCGCCGTACTGATCGCCGTTTCGCTCGCCTTTGCCGGCTGCGCGTCATCGACGGTGATCCAGAGCGAGCCCTCCGGGGCCCAGCTGCGCATCGATGGGCAGCCGGTGGGCGGCACGCCGGTGACGTTCACGGACCCCACGGTCTGGCTCTGGACCCAGCATCAGGTGACGCTGGAAGCCAGCGGGTACCAGACACTGCACAGCAGCATGAACGCTCAGCCGGCCGTGCTCTACATCGTGTTGGGGTTTCTGTGCCTGCTGCCGTTCTTTCTCGTCGGCGAGCTCAAGCCCACGTACTACTACGTGCTGGGCAAGGCGCAGACCGCGCGGCTCGTCGGGCAAGCGCTCGAGGAAGCCGCGCCTGTCCAGTTTCGCTAGTTACTCGGCGCGGAAGATGACGATCGAGGAGCCCACGGCCTGATAGACCGGTTCCGTGAGCACCAGCGGGGCCTCGAGGTCGACGTTGTAGCTGCGCTGCAGGTCGTCGGCGTTCTCGCTGAGGTACGCCGTATCGTCAAAGTACGCCTGCGTATCGACGACGCGCGTCCACGTCCGGCCCTCGGGTAGCGTGAAGTCGACGGGGTCGCGCTGCATGTTGATCGCGACCAGCAGCTCGGGACCCGCCGCAGGGTCGTAGTAGTGCATCATCAGATTGCGACTGCCCCAGTCGGGTTCACCGTTGTTGTCGGCACGCTTCCATTCGAACGGCGCGCCGCTGCCGTAGTCCGTCGGGGCGAAGGCGTGCTGGTTGTCGCGACGGAACCGAATCATCTGGCGCACGAAGTCGTGCATCCGGTGGTTCTCGTCCTTGGCTTGCCAGGCGCCCCACTGGAACCAGTTGAACTCGTTGTCCGCGAGCGTCGAGTAGGCGTTGTTGTTGCCGAGCTGGGTGCGCATCCACTCGTCGCCGCCCAGCAGCAGCGGCGTGCCGTGGGAGATGAACATCGCTACGAACAGGTTGCGCATCATCTGGCGCTTCGTCGGCTCCGCGCCCCAGTCCCGGGAGCGATTGTGCGATTCGCCGGTGTCCTTCTGGCACCACGCCGAATTCGGCGAGTCGCAACACACCGGATTGAGCGGGCCACAGCCGTTGAGCTTCTCGCCGTACGAGACGAGGTCGTACATCGTGAACCCGTCGTGCACGGTGATGAAGTTGTGAGCGTGGTACGGACGGCGGCCGTCGTCGCCGAACACCTCGAAGCTGCCCGTGATCGCGCCCCCGATGTCGATCCCCTCGCGGCCGTTGAGCGCCCAATTGTCGTCGTTCACGAAGGACCGCCAGACGTCGCGAAAGTGGGCGTTCCATTCGCTCCACGCGCGCGTACCGTCGGTGCCAGGAAACTGCCCGAGGTAGAAGCCTTGCAGCGACCACGGTTCAGCGACGATCCGCACGTTGTACTCCGCCAGCACCGGGTCATCGGCGATGTCCTGGACCACGGTCTGGGCGATCACGTCCCACTCGTTGTAGAACTGGTCCTTCTCGGCCAGTACCGGCGCCAGATCGAAGCGAAAGCCGTCGATGTGAAGCTCTTCGACGTAGAACCGCAGCGAGTCGATGATGAGCTTGCGCATCGCGGTGTTGTTGGAGCGCGTCTGGTTGCCGACCCCGGTGTTGTTCCAGTAAGTGCGGCCATCGGCGCTCAGCGCGTAGTAGGCCGCGTTGTCGAGCCCGCGGAACGAGTAGAGCCCGGCGACCTCGAACGGATCGTGACTGACGAGTTCCGCGGAGCCGAAAGCCGTGTCGTTCAACTCGATCTTCTCGCGCCACAGGCCGCCTTCGCCGGTGTGGTTGTAGACGACGTCGACCCAGACCTCGACGCCGGCCTGGTGCATCTTGTCGACCATGCCCTTGAACTCGTCGATCACCTCACGGGGGTCCGACGTGGCCGCGTAGCTGATCTCGGGCGCGAAGAAACTGATGTTGTTGTAGCCCCAGTAGCCGCCGTCGAGCGGCTTTTCGTGGATCGGCAGCAGCTCGACGGCGGTCACACCGAGGTCCGCGAAGTAATCGGCCTTTTGCCCCAGCCCGCGGTACGTTCCGGGGTGATCGACGCCGCTCGCCGGGTCCGCGGTAAAGCCTTTGGCGTGCACCTCGTAGACGATCTGCTCGTGGGCGGCGTTCGGCTTGTCGGCGCGGCGCTGCTCGCGCCAGGCGGTCTCATTGGCGGACCAAGCGTAGGCGCTCTGCACGACGACCGATTTCGAAGCCGCGGCGTAGGTGGACACCGTGCGGTCGGGCCCCGAGGCGAGGCTGCCGAGACTCCAATCGTGATCGCGATGGATCGCTTTGGCGTAGGGGTCGATGAGCAGCTTGTTCGGATTGAAGCGATGGCCCGCGGCGTCGACGTCTTTGACGAAGCCATCGATCTTGCCGGGGCGCCACGAGGGCTGGAATTCCCAGTTCGGGCCCCAGGCAACGTAGCCGTAGTGCTGGCCGACGCCCACGCCCTCCACGTAGAGATTCCAGACGTCGCCCTGGCGGACCATCTCGAACTTCTGAGTCGGTTGTTCGGCCTCGGGATCGTCGAACAGCAACAGATCGACGCGCGACGCGTTCTTGGAAAAGACGCCGAAGTTGACGCCCTTGTCCAACAGCGTCGGGCCCAGCAAGTCGAGCGCCTCGACCGCCGACGCGTCGAAGCCCGGCGCGATCGGTTCGGTGTGATAGAGCCGGACGCGATCGGGATCGACGTTCGAACTGCAGGCAACACAGGTGAGAGCCAGCAACAACATTCGGCGCATAAGATCCTCCGGCGGCGCGGATTATACAGACCAGCCATCCCCATTCAACGACTGGGCGTCGAAGTTGAGGGACGCGATCGGCCCCCCGGCCGCGATTGATCGGTGGCGCGAGCTCGCCGGTCCGCAGACGAGAAGGCCGCTTCGGCAACGCGCGCGCGGTCGAGCGACGGGATAGCTGGTTTGAGGGAGTAGGACGCGGAGGCGGCGCGTTGCGATATCGCGTCGATCCCTTGGCGCGCGGCCCTTCTCGTTCTAGCCTGACGTCATGACATCAGAAATCGTGCGAGAATTAGAGAGCTATGCGCCGGAGCCGCCGTCGAAGGCGGACCTCAGTGCGCCGCAGTACTTCATCAACCGCGAGTTGAGCTGGCTGCAGTTCAACAAGCGCGTGTTGGACCTCGCCACGGATGAGACGATCCCGCTGCTGGAGCGGCTGCGCTTTCTGTGCATCTCGAGCACCAACCTCGACGAGTTCTTCGAGGTGCGCGTGTCGTCGCTCAAAGAGCAGATGCGGGCGGAAACCTACACGATGGGCCCCGATGGGCTAACCCCCGCCGAACAGCTCGCCGCGATCGGCGAGTTCGCCCACGCGTTCGTGAACGAGCAGTACCGTGTGTTGAACGACGTCCTGTTTCAGCAGCTCGAGCAGTCCGGGATCACGTTCGTCAAACGCACCGATTGGACGAAGAAGCAGGCGAAGTGGGTCGGTCGGTACTTTCGCGAGCAAGTGCTTCCGGTCCTGTCCCCGCTCGGCATCGACCCGTCCCACCCGTTCCCGCGGGTCCTCAACAAGTCGCTGAACTTCATCGTGTCGCTGTCCGGCAAGGACGCGTTCGGACGCGCCGCGGCCCTCGCGGTCGTGCAAGCGCCGCGCTCGCTGCCGCGCCTGATCCAGCTTCCGGAAGACGTCGCGATCGGCAAAAACGACTTCGTGTTCCTGTCGTCGATCATCCACGCCTACGTCGCCGATCTGTTCCCGGGCATGAAGGTCAAAGGGTGCTTCCAGTTTCGCGTGACGCGAAACAGCGACCTGTTCGTCGACGAAGAGGAGATGGAGGACCTTCGCCTCGCGCTCGAGGACGAGCTGTTCACCCGGAACTACGGACGCGCGGTGCGGCTCGAGGTCGCGGACAACTGCTCGGCGGAGGTGTCGAGCTTTCTGCTCAACGAGTTCGGGCTGTCCGAAGCCGACCTCTACCAGGTCAACGGGCCCGTCAATCTCAACCGACTGCTGATGCTTCCGACCACCGTCGACCGACCCGATCTGAAGTTCGGCCCGTTCGCGCCGCAAGTTCCGGACGTCTTCGCGCGCCACGCGGACGTGTTCGAGACGGTGCGCGAGGATGGACCGATCCTGCTTCATCATCCGTACCAGAGCTTCACGCCGCTCATCGACATGGTGCGCCAGGCAGCCGCCGATCCGGAGGTCCTCGCGATCAAGATGACGCTGTACCGTACCGACGCCGACTCCGCGCTGACTACGGCGCTGGTCGACGCGGCGCGAGCGGGCAAGGAAGTCACTGTCGTGGTCGAGCTCCTCGCCCGATTCGACGAAGCGCGCAACATCGGCATCGCGAGCAAACTTCAGGATGCCGGAGCGCACGTCGTCTACGGCGTCGTCGGCTACAAGACCCACGCGAAGATGATGCTGATCATCCGCCGCGAGGAGGGTCGCATCCGCCGCTACGTCCACGTGGGGACCGGCAACTACCACCCGCGCACCAGCCGCCAGTACACCGACTTCGGCATGCTGACCGCCGACGAGGAGCTGTGCGTCGACGTCCAGCAGATGTTCATGCAGTTGACCGGCCTCGGCCAGACCCTGGAGCTGCACAAGATCCTGCAGTCGCCCTTCACGCTGCATCCGCAGCTGATCCACATGATCAACAACGAGCGTCAGATCGCGGCCAGCGGCGGCAGCGGCCGGATCATGGCGAAGATCAACGCCCTCACCGAACCCGAGATCATCAAGGCCCTGTATCGCGCCTCGCAGGCCGGCGTCGAGATCGACCTCATCGTGCGCGGGATCTGCTGTCTACGACCGGGCATTCCCGGTGTCTCGGAGACCATCCGTGTCCGCTCGATCGTGGGGCGATTCCTCGAGCACGCCCGAGCCTACTACTTCGGCAACAACGGCGAACCGCGCTACTTCCTCGGCAGCGCGGACTGGATGAATCGCAACCTGTTCCGTCGCGTCGAGCAGGCCTCGCCCGTGGAGCGCAAGAAGCTGCAGAAGCGACTCCACCGCGAGGCGTTTGAGCTGGCGTTGCTGGACAACACGTTCGCCTCCGAGCTCCAACCCGACGGCTCGTACATCCGCGTGGTCGCCGAACCTGGCGAACCGCCCTGCCAGATGCAGACGATCCTGCTGCAAGAGTTCACCGGCGCGAGCTGAGCGCTAGGTGACTGGTGCTAGCGCGCCACGGCGCGGACCACGATCCATGCCAGCGCGGCGTAGATGACGGCCAGAGTTCCGTGGCCCAGCGCGATGTGCATCGGGTCGACGATCGGGCAGTGCATCTGCAGCGCGAGGTTGGCGCCGACGGCCGCCGCGACCGCGGAGAACAAGGTCGGCCACAGCTCGATCTTGTGCTCGCGCTGCAGCAGGCGAATCACGATCAACGCGGGGAACGCAGCCAGGGTGCCGAGGCCGAAGCACTTCGTCGCGCTCAGCCAGAGGCTTCCGGCCACCTGGGACGCCTCGTGCGCATGGTGTGCAGCCGGAAACAGCGCGGGCACGAACGGGATCGCGAGCAGAAAGGCGAACATCGTCAGCCGCACCCCAAAGGGATGGGCGGGCCGGTAGGAGCGCGGCATCGACAGGACGACGCCGAAGCCCGTCGCGATCAACATCGCAACGACGACGAAGCTCATCCGCATCATCGGATAGACGCCCCAGTCCGGTCGACGCCAGGCGAGGAAGTACACGATCGCGCCCAGGAACGCGGCGCAGAAACCGATCGCGACGCGCCGTGTCGTGGGCATCGAGCGCAGACGCCACACCGCATCGGCGTCTTGTTCCGAGGTGATCTGAGTGACCTTCGCAAACCCATCGGGGTCCGACGCCGGCTCGGCGACCGTGCCGAGCGCCCTGGCGAGCCGGCCTTCGGCCGCCCAGAGCTCCACGCAGGCCTCACACTCGCCGAGATGAGCCTGTACCTCATCGTCGATCGACGAGCTCAGGATACGTTCTCGGGCCTCAGGACAGTTCACAACGCGCCTCTACTCTAGATACGTGCGATAGGCCGCACGGTTACAGGGTTTCCAACATTACTCGCAGCTTCTTGTAGGTCCGGTGGGCGCGCACTTTGAGGGCGCTCACGCCGTCGCCGGTCACCTCCGAGATCTCGGCGAACGACAGCCCCTCGAACCAGTGCAGATCGATGACCTCGCGGTGCTTGTCATCCAGCGCCGCGAGCGCTTCCCGCACGCGTTTGATGTCTTCCTGACGGACGACGAAGTCCTCGTCTTCGGTCGGATGGTCGCGATCGTTCCACTCCACGTGAACGCGGCGACCATGCTTGCGCCCCCAGTCGCGCGCCAGATTGAACGCGATCGTGTACAGCCAGGGCCGCACTTTGGCGTCGGCGCGGAAATCGAAGCGCGCGCCGTGGAACCGGACAAACGCCTCCTGCACGATATCGCGCGCGGCCTCTTCGCTCGATATACGGCGACGAATCGCCCCTTCGAGCGGCCCGGCATAGCGCTCGTAGAGCTGACGGAACGCGTCGTGGTCGCCCGCGACGTACTTCGCCATCAGCTCTTCGTCGGTCCGTTCAGTCATGAGCGCGCATTGTGGGCGTTCAGATCGGCGATGCCAAGGCGAGCGTCACGCCGAAGCCAGAGCGCCCACCAGGGCCTCGATCGTGTGGCGATCCGACCGCTCGAAGTCCGCTTCGACGGCGCCGAGCTCCGTCAGCTGCAACATCGCCAATCCGTGCGCGCAGGCCCACACGCCGTAGGCGGCGATGTGCGGGTCTTGGCCACGCAACTCCCGCGTGGCCTGGTTGAGCCAGATCGCGTACGGCGAGTTCTTGCCCGGGACCGCGTCGTCCTGCGAGCGGGCGAACAACAGCATGAAGTCCTCGCGGTGCTGCCGCGCGAAGCTCACATAGGCCATGGCCAGCTCCACGAGGCGATGTTCGGCGTCGGCCGGCACGCTGCGCAGCTCGTCGAGTAACCGCTTGCGGCCGCGCTCGGCCACCGCTTCCAGAATCGCCTCTTTTCCGTCGAAGTACTCGTAGAGACTGGCGGGGCTCAACCCCACCGCGCGCGCCAGTGCGCGCAGCGAGAAGCGGTCCCACCCCTTCTGCATCACCAGCTGTCGGGCTTCATCGAGAATGCGATCTACGGTCGCAGATCGCACGGGCGTGCGTCGAAGATTCATCAGGTCCTCCGTGGTCCGTCACGTCCCGCATCCGTGCGAGACGTCGCCACCCTAACATTGTTTGGCGGCCCGGCTCAATATTGTCGCGGAAGGCTCGCGCCGTGGGCCGTTTTTAGGTATCCCGTCTGCGCAACGTCGAAACGAGGTAGATGATGATGAATCGATGGATGTTTGTTGCCACGCTGTGTTTCTTGGTCTCAATCCCAGCCAACGCCTCGGCGTTCGGCCTCACGCTCTCCGGCGGTGTGAAGGGCGGCCTGAGCGGCGCCGCGGTCCGCGGCGTTCCCGAGGGTGACCCCTACGAGATCAACGGCGTGGAGTACTCGCAGGCCCAGGGTCCCGACATGTACGGGATGTTCGGGCTCGGCGGCGGCGTCGGTGGCTTCCTCGAAGTTCGCGCCCTCGACATCGTGGGACTCGAATTCGGCGTGTTCCAATCCTGGGACAACGGCAACGGCTGGGAAGACAAGAACGACGCCAACGGGCGCAACATCGGCCGCGTGACCCAAGAGCAGCGCACCCGCGCGATCCACATCCCGATCATGGTGAAGGCGTCGGTGCCCGGTCTCATTCGCCCGACGTTTGGGCTCGGCCTGGAGCTCGTCAATCAGCAGAAGAGCACCTACAGCTACCGCGCCGACGTCTTCGACGTGACGAGCCTCAACAACCGCTACTCGATCATCACGTCCAAATACACGCTCTTCGCGTTCTCGTTCGGACTCGAGATCGACCTCGGCCAGATCCGCATCCCGATCGAGCTGCGCGGCGGGTACAACACCTCGTTCAAGAAGAACCTCCAGGAGCGCGCCTCCGCCTCGGGAAGCCCGAACCTCCCGTCGTTCGAATACGATGGGAAGTATGAAGGCCACTTCGGGATCTTCACCGGGATCGTCTACCAGCACGACCTCATCTTCTAGAACCGGAAGTCCTCGATCGCCAGGCGCCGCGCGCTACTCGCCGGGAAGCGGCGGTTCCTCGGCGTACCATGCACGGAACGCGTCGACTTTGGCGATCGCGTCCTCAATCACGAGGTAGAAGGCGGGGACGAGCACGAGGCAGATATAGGTCACGAAGAGGATGCCGAAGCCCAGTGAGAGGGCCATCGGGATCAGGAATCGCGCCTGGACCGACGTCTCAAAAATGATCGGGGCGAGGCCGAGGAACGTGGTGATCGACGTGAGGAGGATCGGACGGAACCGGCGAACACCAGCCGCGATCACGGCGTCGTTGAGCGGCATTCCGGCCGCCCGAAAGCTGTTGATCGCGCTCACGAGGACGAGCGAGTCGTTCACGACGACGCCAGACAGAGCGACGATGCCCATCATCGACATGAAGCTCAGTTCGTAGCCCATCAGCAGGTGGCCGAAGACCGCGCCGACAATGCCGAACGGGATCGAGACCATCAGGATCAGCGGCTGCACGTAACTCTTGAACGCGATCGCCATCAGCGCGAACATCGCCATGAGGGCGAGGAGGAAGCCGGTCCTCAGTGATCCCAACGACTCCATGCGCTCCTGCTGCTCGCCGTCGAGGGAGTAGGCGAGACCGTGGAAGTCGGCGAGCAGCTGCGGCAGGACGTTGGCTTCGAGGCTCGCGACGACCTCCTGGCCCGTCGTGGCTTGCTCGTCCACGTCGCCACTGACGACGAGGACCCGACGGCCGTCGGTGCGGACGATGCTCGTGTACGACCGCCCGCGCGTGATGTCGGCAGCCTCGCGCAGCATGATCTCGCCGCCGGCCGGCGTGCGGATCATCATCTCTTCGATGTCGTGCTCGGACAGCCGCTCCGACTCGGGTCGGCGTACGTAGACCCGCAGCTCCTCACGACCGCGCTGCTGGCGCACCGCCTCGGCGCCGAAGAAGTTGCTGCGCGCTTGGCGCGCGAGATCGAGCTCCGAGAGCCCCAGCGCCCGTGCATTGGGGCGCAGCGTGAGGTCGAGCTGCTCTTTGCCCGGCGTGTAACCGTCGTCGACGTCGATCACACCGTTGTACGTCTTCACGCTCTCGGCGAGTTGAGCCGCGGCCCGCTCGAGCACGTCGGCGTCGCGGTGGCTCAGCGCCACCGCGATCGGTGCTCCGGAACCGGGCCCGGTATTGAACGCGAACGAGAGCTTGTCCACGCCGGGGATTTCACCGACTCGCTCACGCCACAGGCGCGCAAACTCCGCGGCACGCAACTCTCGATCCCCGGCGGGCACGAGAAACACCTGGACGGCGCCGAGATGGGATCCGGACGTCGTGAACGCCACGGGCCCCCCGCCGGCGGCCGTCTCGCCGACGCCGGTGTAGATTCCACGGGCGAGTTGCGCCTCACCCCCCGATTCCTCGAGCAGCTCCCGCGCCGCGGCGAGGACCTTCTCCGAGACTTCCCGCGTCTCGCTAACCGGCGCGCCGTACGGCATCTCGATGCTCGCCGAGATGAGGTCGCCTTCGATCTTGGGGAAGAAGATGAACCGCACGAACCCACCCGCGACGAGCCCCAGCGTGATCATGAGAATCGCGACGCCGGTCGACATCGTGATGTAGCGGTAGGTGATGACCCACTTCAGGAACGGCTGGTAGATCTGGTCGACGAAGCGTTCGAGGCCATCGGAAAAGCGCGTCTGCTGCTTGGTGATGAAACCGAGAAACCCGCGGGTCGCGGGCGGCGAGTTGTGCGCCAGGTGTGCCGGCAGAATCACGAGCGACTCGACCAGCGAGAGCAGCAGGATCGGGATGACGATCAGCGGGATCTGGATGAAGAATTTGCCCATGATCCCGGGCACAAACAGCAGCGGTGTGAACGCGATGACGGTCGTCAACACGCTGAAGACGACGGGCGTTCCGACCTCTCGGACGCCGTCGATCGCGGCGCGCAGCCCCGACTTCCCCTCCGCGCGGTTCGAGTAGACGGCCTCACCCACCACGATCGCATCGTCGACCACGATCCCGAGCGTCAGGATGAACGCGAACAGCGAGATCATGTTCAGCGACACGTCCGTGAACGGCATGAACAGCAGCGAGCCGATCACGCTGATCACGATGCCCATCGTGACCCAGAACGCGAGCTTGATCTCGAGGAACAGGCCCAGCGCGATGAGCACGAAGATGAGCCCGAAGAACGCGTTCTTCAGCAGCAGGTTGATGCGGTCGCGGTAGACCTCGGAGCTATCGTTCCAGACGGCGACGCCGAGCCCTTCGGGCAGTCGCTCCCGCAGCCCCTCGATGTACTCGTTGGCGACAGCGGACACCTCGATCGGAGTCTGTTCGCCGACGCGGAAGATCTGGACCTTCACGGCGCGCTTGCCGTTGAAGTACGCCTCGATGTCGCTGTCCCGGAATCCATCGACGACGGTCGCGATCTGGCCGAGGCGCACTTCGGTGCCGTCGGGCTGGCTCAACACGATGATGTCGCCAAAGTCGCTGCCCGTGTCGCGACGTTCGGTGGTGCGGATCAGGATCTCGCCGGACGACGTCTTCACGGACCCGGCGGGCAACTCGACGGAGGCGCGGGCGACGGCGGCCGAGACCTGGTCGAGCGTGAGTCCGTACCGTCGCAGCTCGGCCTGGGGGACCTCGATCGAGATCTCCGGCGCGCGAACGCCGCCGAGCTCGACGACGGTGATGTCTTTGCTCAAGAGCAAGTCCTCGCGGACCGACTCGGCGAGGTCGCGCAGCGTGCGCTCTTCGGCATCGCCGTACAGCATCAGCGAGAGCACCTCGCGGCGGTTCACCAGCAGGCTGACAACGGGGCGCTCGGCGTCCTGGGGCAGCGACGTGATGCGGTCCACGGAGCTCTTGATGTCGTTGAGCACCGCGTCGCTGTCCGCGGACCGCAGCAGCTCCACCGTCACTGATCCAGCACCTTCGGCGGCCGTCGCGGTGACCTTCTTGACGCCGTCGACGCCGCGTACGGCCTCTTCGACGGCGAGTACGACGGCTTTCTCGACCTCTTCGGGGCTCGCGCCAGGGTACGGGACCTGGATGTTGATGCGATCGAGGGAGATCTCCGGAAACACCTCCTGTTTCACGAACGGCACCAGCATCAGCCCGCCCACGATCAACATGATCATCAGCAGGTTCGCGGCGACGGAGTTCCCAGCCATCCAGGCGAGGGGGCCGCGCTCGTCCTTGACGTCGTCGGGTCGCTCGTTCATTTCGTGGCCTCCGCGACAGCCGCCATCTGGCGCAGCTTCATGCCGGGCAGCGCCGTGGGGATCCGAGACGTGATGAGCTGATCACCCTGAGACAGGCCCTTGCCGACCAGCACCGTGTTCTCGCGGCGCCACACGACGCTCACCTCTCGCACTTCGAGTTTGCCGTCGCTGAACAGGTAGACCTTGTCGCCCTCGTGCAGGGCGGCGCGCGGGATCTCACTGACCTCCATCTCTTGGGCGCCATCGAAGCGCACTGAGACAAACGCGCTGAGCAACAGCGGCAAGCCACGCGGGCCGTCGGCGGCCTCGAGGTTCAGAGGGTCTTGAATCGCGACCAACACTCGGGCCATCCGGCCGATCGGATCCACCTCACCAAGCAACCGGACGACCTTTCCGGGTCGGGTCACGTCGTGTTGCCCGATCGTCTGCGAGACCGTGACGTTGCTGCCTTCGGTGGCGTTGACGCCGGGGATCTTGATGAACTCGAGGCGATCGATGGGGACCGAGACCTGGGCCCAGAACTCGTCGGTTCCGACCACGGTCGCCGCCGGGGAGCCGGGGCCGACGAGCTGGCCGATCTCGAGGTTCTCGGTCTCGACCATCAGGTTGAATGGCGCGCGGACCGCGGTGCGCGACAGGTTGAGCTTCGCCTGCTCGAGCTGTGAGTTCGCGGCGTCCAGCGACACGTCGGCGACGCGTTTCTGGGGCGCACGTAGCGCGAGCGAGGGGTCCGTCGCGCTGTCGGAGCCCGACTGAAACAGCTCCCATTCCTTCTTCGCGACGCGCTGCTGGCCTTCTTCCATGCGCACCTGCGCCTCGGCCTGCGCGACGGAGTTCTTCCGTTGGTCGACCGCGATCCGGAAGTCGCGGGCCTGAATGCGGAACAGCACCTCGCCTTTTTCAATGAGGCCGCCCGGGACGAGCTTGTCGTTGACCCAGGTGACCTCACCGTTGAGCTGCGACTGCACGTTGAGGCGCTGCGCCGCGCGCACGGTGCCGCGCGCCTCGACCTGCACGGTCTGGATGGAGCGCGCGACCGGTGTCACTTCGACCAGCGTACCCAGCTCGACCTGGGCCTTGCGCGCCGGCTCTTCGCGACTCGACGCGAGCGATGCCGCGATCGCGATTCCGATGCCGATTACGACCAGCGGAATGACAAATACGAGGACAAACTTCGGGAGGCGGCTCATGGCGTTGCTCCATCGTCGATGCCGGGATCGGCGAGCTCCGTCGTCCAGGAGCCCCCGAGGGCGCGGCACAGCGAGATGCGGTTGGAGAGCTGTTGGCGTCGAGCGTCGACGAGACC
>JBFIHF010000169.1:0-12936 GCA_041601915.1 Bradymonadaceae bacterium | reverse complement strand
TGACCAGCTCGGGCGTACTGGTTCCGGCCGCAACGATGGTCAACCCGATGATCGCATCGGAAATCCCCAGCGAGCCTGCGATCCCCACCGCCCCGTGAACGAGGGCCGTCGATCCGGCGGCGAGCAAGCCGGCCCCAGCCAAGACGGCCGCGATGTTGAAGCCCGCCGCGGCGCTCCCCGTTCGTCCGAACGACGCGGTCGCGACTTGGGCGAACTCCTCATCCTCGGCGGGCGTCGTCGCGCTCCGTCCCATCCAGACGGCGTAGCCGATGAACGCGACCATCGCGGCGAGGAGAAAGCCTCCCTCGAGCCGATCCACGAGACCGTCGCGAGCCAGCAGGTGAAGCTGGAATGCGGCGAGCATCATGACGGGCCACTCCAGCCGCACGGTGTTTCCCTGAATGCGCAGCGGACTGATCATCGCAGTGAGGCCGAGGATCGCGCAGATGTTGAAGATGTTGGAACCGACGACGTTTCCGACCGCGAGGCCCGGGCTCCCCTCGAGCGCGGCCTGTACCGAAACGACGAGCTCGGGCATCGAGGTGCCAGCCGCGACGATGGTCAGGCCGACGACCGCCGGGGTCATCCTGGCGAGCAACGCGATCCCACTGGCGCCGCGCACGAGAGCTTCTCCGCCTCCGACCAACAGTGCGAAGCCGGCGAGAATCAACAACCCATCAATGAACACGTTCTGTCACCCCTTTGGTGACGGCTTGCCCAGGGGTCTGGGCGACGCGAGACGGCAGTCTAGCGGGCGAAAACAGTCGTCACCGTTCCTGGTTTCGCAAGAGGAGGACGACGAAATCACACCTCGGAGTCGATGAGTCCCCACTTCTTGAGGCGGCGCCACAGCGTGTTCTCGCCGATCCCGAGCGCTTCGGCGGTCTTGCGCCGGTGACCGCCGAAGTGTTCCAGCGTACTGAGGATGTGCTGGCGTTCGACCTCCTGGAGGGTGAGGACGCGCCCATCGGATGGCGCGGGTGTGTCGGCGGTTTCGATCGGTGCAGCGACCTCGCCGCGGACCTCGGGCGGCAAGTCGATCGGCCGGATGTCGGGCTGTCCCTCCGCGAGGACCACAGCGCGTTCGATGGCGTTCTCGAGCTCGCGGACGTTACCGGGCCAGTTGTAGCGATGAAGAATGTCGAGGACATCGGCGGACAGCGAGCACGGCCCACAGCGGTTGGTCGCGCAAGTTCGGGCGATGAAGTGCCTGGACAGTGGCAAGATGTCATCGCGCCGATCGCGTAGCGGCGGCAGCTCCAGCGGCACGACCCTCAGGCGATAGAACAGGTCGGTTCGAAATGAACCGTCGCTGAGCATGGCGCCGAGGTCGCGGTTGGTGGCGGCGACGACACGCACGTCCACAGCGACCTCCTCGTTGGCTCCGACCGGGCGAACTCGCCTCTCCTGTAACGCGCGCAGCAGTCGGATCTGCATCGGCGGACTGGTCTCGCCGATCTCATCGAGGAAGAGCGTGCCGCCGCCCGCCGCCTCGAAGAGGCCCCTTCGCTCGCGGCTGGCGCCGGTAAACGCGCCCTTGGCGTGGCCGAAGAGCTCGCTCTCGAGCAGGTTCTCAGGCAGCGCGCCGCAGTTGATCGCGATGAAGGGCCCGGCGCTGCGCGCCGACAGATCGTGGACGTGGCGCGCGACGCGCTCCTTTCCAGTGCCGCTTTCACCCGTGATGAGGACGGTCGCCTCACTGGCCGCGGCCCGGCGCGCAAGGTCGAGCACATGCTGCATCGCCTCGCTCCGCGCGATGATCTCTTCCTGGGGTTGGATCATCCGAACCTCCCATTGTGGACTCAAACACTCCATATTGGAGTGACTTCGTCACTCCAATATGGAGCCGCCACGACGTACGTCAACAGACGAGGCGCGTATCCCGGCGAAATCAGGTAGGTAGACGCGAGTCTGAGACCGTGGCACGTCATCTGCAGATGACGAGTCCGACCGCGAGTGCGCGGGCAGCTGGGTTAGAAACAACATGACGGAAACGAGGCACATAGATTGTCCCCGCTGCGGCGCCAAGGGACGCGTTGTCGACCGCGCGACGCCCGCGGCGTTGTTACGCTCCGACGCGAAGGCGCGGCTTGTCGACGGCCCACTGCGTTTCTGTCGCAGCGCGGCGTGCGACGTCGTGTACTTCGACGAGGCGCGTGTCGTCACGTTCGCGGTGAGCACGCTGACGGTCCCGGTGTTTCAGAAGAGCACCGACCCCCAACGGCCCGTTTGTTACTGCTTCGACCACAGTGTGCGCAGCATCGAGGACGAGGTCGCGGCCAAGGGGACCTCCGAGGTTCCGGAGAGCATTGCGAAGAAGTGCAAGGCGGGCCTCGATGACTGCGAGCACAACAACCCGCAGGGGTCCTGCTGCCTCGGCAACGTCCGTCAGGTCGTCAAGGCCGCCGTCGAGGCGCGCGGAGGTGTCGAGTTGCCGCAGGCCGCTGCGCCCGGCGGCTGCTGTGGCGGCAAGGGGACGACATGACCGCGCCGCCCGAAAACACATCGTCGACGCCCTCCTCCGCCGGGCTCTTGTCGTCTGGTGGCGCGGTGCTCGCCGCACTGCTCGCGTCGGCGTGCTGCTGGCTGCCGCTGGCGTTCGTCGGGGTCGGCGCGTCGGCGGTGGGGGTCGCGGGCTTCTTCGAAGCCTATCGACCGCACCTGCTCGGGGTGACCGCACTCCTGCTCGCGACGGGGTTCTACTTCGGGTACGTCCGCAAGCCGAAGTGCGCTCCCGGCGAGGCGTGCGCGGTGCCGAACCCGCGCCTGCAGAGGGTCAACAAGGTCAGCCTGTGGGTCGCGACGGTGCTGGTGGTCGCGTTCGCGAGCTTCCCGAATTACGTCGGCGCGCTGTTCGGCGAGGACGGGGACGAAACGGCGGTGGCGCAGACGACCGCCGACATCTCGCGGACCTACGTGATCGAGGGCATGACCTGTGAAGGGTGCGCCGGGCACGTGCGTACGGCGTTCGGCGCGATTCCGGGCGTGACAGCCGTCGAGGTGTCCTACGCGACCGGCACCGCGACGGTTGTCTTCGCCGGCGGAACGGTTGACGATCAAACCGTGGCCACGGCGGCAGCGAACCTGGGATACACCGCACAGCCACACGTGGGGGCGGCAGCTAGCCTCAGGTAGACGCCGTCGGGAACCAACCCCGCGTGCGATTTGAAAACGCCACCAGCGAGAGCATCACCGGCACCTCGATGAGCACGCCGACGACCGTCGCGAGCGCAGCTCCCGACGCGAGCCCGAAGACGCTGATCGCGACGGCGACCGCGAGTTCGAAGAAGTTTGACGTGCCGATGAGCGCGGCGGGGGCGGCGATGTCGAACGGGAGCTTCAGCGCACGCGCGGCCCCGTAGGCGATCGCGAAGATGCCATAGCTCTGGATGAGCAAGGGAATCGCGATGAGCAGGACGCGCCCCGGCTGCTCCACGATCGTCTCGGCTTGGAAACCGAACAGCAGCATCACGGTCAGCAGCAGCCCGACGATCGACGTCGGCTTGAGCCTCGCGGCGAGGCGCTCGATCGCTTCGGCGCCGCCGGTGTGCATGAGCCGCTGGTGCGTCACCATGCCTGCGCCCAGCGGGATGACGACGAAGATGAAGACGGAACCGAGCAGCGTCTGCCACGGTACCGAAAGGTCGGTGACGCCCAGCAGCAAGCTCGCGATCGGGGCGAACGCGAAGACGAGCACGATGTCATTCACCGACACCTGCACCAGCGTGTAGTTGGGGTCGCCGTCGGCGAGGTGGCTCCAGACGATGACCATCGCCGTACATGGCGCGACGCCGAGCAAGATCATACCGGCGATGTACTGTTCGGCGTCTTCGACCGGCACGAGGCCCGCGAAGATGTGCTGGAAGAACAGCACCGCGAGCGCCGCCATCGTAAACGGCTTGATGAGCCAGTTCACGACGAGCGTCAGCACGAGCCCTTTCGGCTTCTTGCCGACGTCCTTGAGGCACGACGGCTCGACCTTGAGCATCATCGGGTAGATCATCAGCCAAACGAGCACGGCGACGACAAGGTTGATGCGCGCCCACTCCAGGCCGGCGATCACCTCGAACAACCCCGGCGCGAGCAGTCCAAGCCCTACACCGCCGGCGATCGCCAGCCCCACCCAGAGGGAGAGGAATCGTTCAAAAACGCCCATTTCAGACACCGTGTCGTCTTTCAACGAACTGCGATAAGTGTGGCAAGGTCCGGCTGGTGGACATCCGCGCCTCTCACCATCTCGCATCCTAACAGGGATCTGACCATGAAAGCCTGGCGACTGTACCAACCGGGAGGGCCGGACGCCTTCGTGCTCGAAGACCTCGCCACGCCGACCCCTGCTTCCGGACGTGTGCTGATCAAGGTGGAGGCGTTCGGCCTCAATCGCTCGGAGTACTTCACTCGGATCGGCGAGTCCCCTACCGTGGAGCTTCCGCGGGTGCTGGGCATCGAGTGCGTGGGGACCGTCGTCAGCGCCCCGGACGGCGATCTGGAAGCGGGCCAACGCGTCGCGGCGATGATGGGCGGCATGGGTCGCCAGTTCGACGGCTCGTACGCCGAGTATACGTCGGTAGCGCGGGCCAACGTTTTTCCTCTGCAAACGGACCTGCCGTGGGACGTTCTGGGCGCGCTGCCCGAGATGCTGCAAACCTGCCACGGCTCGCTGCACGCGGGACTCGGTGTGCAGGCCGGCGAGACGCTCCTCATCCGTGGCGGCACCTCGTCGATCGGGCTCGCGACGCTCGCGATGGCGAAGCTCGAAGGGCTGCGCGTCATCGCAACATCGCGCAGCGAGGCGAAGTACGAGCTGCTCCGCGAGGCGGGAGCTGACGAGGTCGTCGTCGACGATGGCGAGCTCGCGGCCAAAATCCGCGCCCACCACCCCGACGGTGTCGATCGCGTCCTCGAGCTCATCGGCACCACGACGCTGCTCGACTCACTACTGTGCGCCCGACCCGGTGGCGTCGTCTGCATGACCGGCATCCTCGGCGGCGAGTGGGAGCTCGGCGCCTTCCGACCGATGGAGCAGATCCCGACGGGCGTCCGGCTGACTTCGTACTCCGGGGGCGCCAGCGACATCACGCCGAGCGACCTCCAGCGTTACGTGTCGGCCGTGGAGCGCGGCGAGCTGACGTTCCGCACCGGCCCCGTGTGGAGCTTCGACGAACTCCCTCGCGCTCATGAGGCGATGGATTCGAACCGCGCCAACGGCAAGATGGTGGTCGTCATCGACTAGCCGCGCGGGGTAGGCGATGGTGGGAACCCAGTTGCCGCGTGATTGCGCAGGAATTGTTGATGCGACCACAACCGATGATTGTCGTAAGCGACGTGGAGGCCGCCTCGCGGTGGTTCCAGGACGTCCTTGGCCTCACGTCTGGCCACGGCGGCGACGAGTACGAGATGCTGATGGATGGAGACGTGTTGGTCGCCCAGCTGCACGGTTGGGATGCTCACGAGCACCCCCATCTGGGGGATGCGGCCGACCCATCGCGGGGCAACGGTGTGCTGCTCTGGTTCGAAACCGACGATTTCGATGCGCTCATGGCGCGCGTCGAGACGACGAAGGCAACGGTCCTCGATGGACCGCTGTACAACCCCAACGGACGACAGCATGAAATCTGGCTCGAAGGCCCGGAGGGGTTTCGAGTCGTCGTCGCAGGGCCCCGTGACGCCACGGCATCGACGGCCAACGAGGAGCGTCGATGACCGATCCATGGAAACCAGATGGCTACTCAGACCCCGCCCACATTGCCAACGAGGGTCCTGCAAGAGAAAGGCCCAGGCTGACTTAGCCTGGGCCCTTCTGTAGCTCCGGCTGCTGGACTCGAACCAGCGACATGGTGATTAACAGTCACCTGCTCTACCAACTGAGCTAAGCCGGACTATGGTTCCCGAAATCGGGACCGCATTCATGCCGAAGCGGACGTTTGCTGTCAACGGATTTCTACACTGGATCCCTGATTCGCGGGCCTTGCATCGGCGCACGAGGTCAGTTCTGGCACTCGGGGTGGGCTGCGCAATCGGGACACACGCAGCCTTCGAGGTAGGGGTCGCACTGGCCGTCGGTCTCGCAGTTCGCCACGTTGGAGCAGATGGAGTCGGTGCGACAGTCGGGGCACACGCAGTCGTCAATGCGGGTCGACGTCGGGTCTCCGCAGACGCCGTCATTGACGCAACCCTCACAGAAGCACGTGACGGCGTCATTGACGTCGCAAGGCGGGAAATCCGCCGGCACGCTGAGCACGCAGACGAGGTCCGCGCCGCAGGCCGTGGTGTCGTAGCCGTTGCAGGTGGCGTCACAGCGCAGCGTGCCGCTGCCTGCGCCGAGCGACTCGCAGGTCTGCCCGTTGAGGTTCGAGCCGTCGCACTGCTCAGTGAACTCGACGACGTTGTTGCCACAGGTAAAGCACATCGAGGTGTCGTACGCGGCGCAGGCGCCGTTGCAGCGCAGCGTTCCGTTGTCGAACCCACGGGTCTGGCAGCTTTCGCCGCTGACATTGAAGCCGTCGCACGCCTCGCCGTCCTCGATGATGCCGTTGCCGCATGCGGTGTTGGCGCAGTTGCTGGTATCCAGCGACCGGCAGTCGGAGGTGCAGACGAGCGTCCCGCCGGCAAACCCCTGGCTCATGCAATCCTGCCCTTGCAGGTTCCCGCCGTCGCAGACCTCACCGGCGTCGATCTCGACGTTGCCGCACATCGTGCAACCGGACGTATCGAACGCGCAGGCCGGACCGCACGCGAGCGCGCCGGCCGCGAATCCGAGGCCCACGCAGTTCTGGTTGTTGAGATTCGAACTATCGCATTGCTCGCCGGGGTCCAGACGACCGTCGTGGCAAGCGGGCACGTTCATGCTGTTGGGATTGATGTTCGGATTGATGTTGGGGTTGATGTTCGGATCGACGTTGTTTTGCGGCCGCATCTGACAGATGCCCTCGATGCAGGCCAGTGCAGCCATCGTGCACGATCCGTCGGGGAAACAGAC
The DNA here is from genome assembly GCA_041601915.1 of Bradymonadaceae bacterium. Taxonomy (GTDB): domain Bacteria; phylum Myxococcota_A; class Bradymonadia; order Bradymonadales; family Bradymonadaceae; genus JBFIHF01. The sequence goes on along the minus strand of JBFIHF010000169.1, from coordinate 5,957 downwards.
CTGCCCTTCCCCGCCCGCGACTTTCTTCGGTGCGCGGCTCGATCCGCCGCACCCCAGGGTGAGCGAGATCAGAATCGACAACAACAGTCGCTGCATGACGTGCCTCCGTGTGGAGGTGTCGTAGCGAAAGGCCGAGTTGTTTTCAACGCGAGAGCGCGGACCGACTGTTTAGGTGGCGCGCTTTTCGGCGTCGATCACCTTGGCGAAGTACCATTGGTTGCCGAATGGGTCCTGAACCCCGCCGGAGCGTTCGCCGTAGTCGTGGTCTTTGACCTCGTACAAGGCTGTGGCTCCATGTTCGACGGCTCGTGCGAACGCGGCATCGGGGTCCTCCACGAAAACGTGGAAACTGCTCTTTGTCGCCGCGAAGTCGCCCTGCGGCTGACCGAGCTCCAGTACGCAGCCATACAAGGTCAGCTCGCCATGCTGCAGTCGCCCGTCGTCGTAGCTGGCGAACCGTTCCGTCGCGCCAAGCCCCGCCTTCGCGAACTCGATGAATCCCTTGGGGTCGGCGAGCAGCAGGTACGGCGTGACGGCGTGAAAGCCGGTGGGGATGTGGTCGCTCACGGTGTCTCCTTGAGACGATCACCCCATGTTGAAGGCGATCGTCTTCTTGTGGGTGAAGTGCTCGAGCATCGCCTCGAGAGACCCTTCGTAGCCGAGGCCCGAATCCTTGAGGCCGCCGACCGGCAGTGCGGCCTGGACGACGAGGTTCTGGTTCACCTGCACGATGCCGGCCTGCAGGCGGTGCGTCGCATCGAGCGCCATCGTCATGTTGTTGGTCCACACGGAAGCAGACAGGCCGAAGTCGGTGTCGTTGGCCTGCGCGATGACATCATCGTAGTCGCTCCACTTCACGACACATGTCACGGGTCCGAAGATCTCTTCGCGGCACAGCGTGTCGTCGTTCCGAACACCGGTGAAGATCACGGGCTGCAGGAAGAGTCCGTCCTTGAGCCGCGGGTCCGTCGGCAACGCCGAGCAGACGTGCGCTTTCGCGCCGGGGGTGTCGTCGCCGATCGCGAGGTAGCGCTTCACGGTGTCGAACTGCTGCGGCGAGATCATGCAGCCGATATCGGTGGTCTCGTCGAGGGGGTCGCCCATCTTGAGCCCGTTGACCTTGGAGATGAGCTGGGCGAGGAACTCGTCGTAGACGTCCTCGTGCACGAACATGCGGCTCGCGGCGGTGCAGGACTGTCCCTGCCGCGTAAAGCGCATGCTGGTCACGGCGCCCGCGACCGCCTTGTCGAGGTCCGCGTCGGCCATGATGATCATGGGGCTCTTGCCGCCGAGCTCGAGCGTGGAGTTCACGAGCTTCTTCGCCGCGGCTTCGTTGACGATGCGCCCGGTCTGCACGGAGCCGGTGAAGCTGACCTTGCCGACGTCGCGGTGCTCGACGAGCGGCGCGCCACAATCGGGTCCCATCCCGGAGATCATGTTGAACGCGCCGGGGGGCAGGATCTCGTTCATGATCTGCGCAACGCGCAGCACGGCGAGCGGCGCCTCCTCGGCGGACTTGACGACCACCGTGTTTCCGGCGACCAGCGCCGGCGCGATCTTGAGCGCCATCAGCAGCATCGGCGCGTTCCACGGGATGATCGCGCCGACGACACCGATCGGCTGTCGGATCGTCATCGTGAGCATCTTGGGGTTGAACGGGATCGTCTCGCCTTTGAGTTCAGACCCCAGTCCGCCGAAGAAGTGAAACACATCGGCGAGGGCGTTCGCTTCGACGCGCGACTCGGTGCGGATCGCCTTTCCGGTCTCCAGCGTGACGAGCCGCGCCAGCTCTTCGACGTGACCTTCGAGGGCGCGGCCGCACTCGACGACGAGTCGGCCACGGTCGCGTGCGCGCATCGCCGCCCACGCCGGCTGGGCGGCTTTCGCCGACGCGACGGCCGCGTCGACGTCGGCGCGGGCGCCAAATGGCGTCTTCGCGATGACCGTCATCGTGGCCGGATTCAACACATCGAATGTCTCCCCGGAGACCGCGGGAACGAGCTTGCCGCCAATCAGATGGACACCGGACAGCTCGGTGGCGAGGGCGGCGGGGTCGAGAACTGGTGAGATCGTCATCGTGGGCTCCATTTCCGTGGTCAATCGAGCCTCGCAATCAAGCATATGGGTCCCGAAAAGTAAACTACGCGCGGGTGAGGTATTGTGAGCACTCAGACGCGGGTGTAAGTCCCGCAGGTTGGTTGTGACGTCTCCACACAGCAGCTACGCTGCAGACTCGCCCGTTGCCCATGGCCGCGCATGAAACTCCCTCAGTCCGGTGAGATTCTCGAAGGCAAGTATCGCCTGGAAGGCGTGCTGGGTCAGGGCGCGTTCGGTCTCGTGTTTCGGGCCACGACGCTGTCGACGAACCGCCCGGTGGCGGTGAAGGTCCTCAAGCCCGCACCGGACTCGCGTTCCGGCTCGCGATCGGCGCGCTTCCTGCGGGAGCTACGGACGATCGCGAACCTGCAGTGCCCGAACACGCTGACTCTGTACGACTACGGCCGGACCGAGGACGGCGTGCTGTTCATGGTTACGGAGTACATCGAGGGCGAGGACCTCTACGACCTCGTGGCGCGCCGCGGGCGGCTCGACGAACACGAAGTGATCAGCATCCTGCATCAGACGTTGCTGTCGCTGGCCGAAGCGCACGAGCTCAACGTGCTGCATCGCGACATCAAGCCCCACAACATCCGGCTGCACCAGTATCAGGGCGAGGGGCTGCAGGTGAAGGTGCTGGACTTTGGTCTATCCAAGTCGCTGGAAGACGAGGCGGACGGCGGCCTGACGGGCGCCGGGTTGGTGGTCGGCACCCCGCGCTACATGTCTCCGGAGCAGCTGCGCGGCAAGGCGTTGACGCCGGCCAGCGACATCTACAGCCTCGGGCTCGTCGCCTACGAGATGCTGATGGGCCAACCGGCGGTGCCGTTGGACGCGATGGTCGGCAATCCGCGGCAGATCCAGCTCACCGCCGAGGACGGCGTGAGTCGGGCGCTGCGCGAGGTCGTGAACAAGATGCTGCGACGCGCGCTGCCGGAGCGGCACAAGAGTGCGGGCGAGGTGCTGTCCGACTTGCGTGCGCTGCGGATGCGCGGGCCGGTAACCGGGGAGGAAGAGTCCGACACGATCGACGAGGGCACGGCGGCAGAGCTGCTCGGCGATCAGTTTCGACGTCCGACGCGGGTCGCGCTGGAGCCATCGACGGGGAGCACGTTGCAGAACCGCGTGCTCATCGGTGCGGTGGGCGTCGCGGTGCTCGGAGCGCTGGTGTTCTTTTCGTGGCGGATTTTCGATCGAGATCGTCGCGAAGAAACACGAGTCCCGATCCCGACGCGGCGCGCCGTGGCGCTGGTGAACAACCCACTCCAGGTCCCGGCGCCGGTCGTCGCTGCACCCGTCGATGCGGGCCCGCCGGCCGTTTCGAGCGACGCCGCCACATCGGATGCCCCCCGCGGCCCCAAGGCGTGCTCTGGGCTGAAGATGTACCAGCCGGGGCTGCAGACCCTCACCGAGTTTAGCGGGCTGACCGAGGAGAGCGTGCTCGTCAACATTCCGCGCAGCTACAATCCGCAGGTCGCGCAGCCCGTGATCTGGATCTTTCCGGACCGCCTGACCGACGCCGCGGTCGCGATGGACCAGATCGACTTCGAAGCGGCCGGCGAGTTGGACCGGTTCGTCGTCGTGGCCCCGGACAGCGGCATGATGGGCCGCATCCAAACCGCGGTGGCCCGACGCAGCGTGGAGCGCGCGTTGCGCCTCCTCGCCGCGGAGCTGTGTTTGGATCCCGACCGGATGTTCGTGCTGGGACAGGGTCGCGGCGGCGAGGCGGCGGAGGCGATGCTGTGCGCCCCGCTGCGTATTGCGGGGATCGCGACGGCGTCCTACCGCATCTATCCGCAGCAGAACCACCGCTGCGTGCCGGACAATCCGGTGCCGTTCATCAACATCTCCGCGGACCGCGACCCGTACGAACCGATTGATGGGAGCCCCGGGTGCTGGATCCTTGCTCCCTTCTCCTATGAGCACCACATCGAGCTGCTGAAACAGCCCTATGTGTGCGGCGGAAGCGCGAGCCGCGCCAAGGGCTTACCCAAAGAGTGCCAGACCTGGGACTGCGAGACGCCGTTCGTGAGCTGCCTGGTGTCTGGCGGCCGAACGTGGCCCCGCGGAAGGATCTCCGGCGGGTGCCCCAACCCCACGACGAAGTTCCCGTATACGCGTACGATCTGGCAGTTCTTCGACTCGATCAAACCAGACACCGCCGAATGAGCTGAGCGATGAAGCTTCCTCAGCCAGGCGATGTATTCGCTGGTTACCGGCTCGAGTCGGAGCTGGGGGAAGGCGGTTTCGCGACGGTGTTTGCGGCGCGAGGTGCCGACGGCGTGGCGGTCGCGCTCAAGATCCTGAAGCCGAACGACGACGTCTACACGCCGATGAAGATCGCGCGTTTCCAGCGTGAGTTTGCGGCGGTCAGCCGCCTGCGCAGCCCCTACACGGTGCAGCTCCTCGGCCACGGGCAGTCGTCGGGCGGGTTGATGTTCCTCGTGTTCGAGCTCGTGGGGGGCCGAGATCTGACGGAATTGATGGTGGGTCGACCCTACCGCGCCGAGATCGTTCGCCACATCCTCGAGCAGCTGCTGAAGGGCTTGGCCGACGCCCACGGACAGGGGCTCGTGCATCGCGATATCAAGCCGGCGAACATCCGGGTGTTTGAGCACGCGGGCGATCCGTATCGCGTCAAACTGCTGGACTTCGGCATCGCGCGGTCGCTCGGCGACGAGGGTCCCGCGCTCACCGCGACGGGCAAAGTCATCGGCACCGTGCGATTCATGGCCCCCGAGCAGCTGTTCGGGGGCGACGTGCTGCCGACGGCGGATCTGTTCAGCGTGGGATTGGTCGCGTTTGAGCTGCTGACGGGACGGGACAGCGACCATCTGCGTCAGATCTCGGCGGGGCGCGGCGTGTTGCTGACTCGAGCGGACACGGACGACGCAAACCTCCGCACGGTGGTCAATCGCCTGCTGATGGCGACGCCTTCGGATCGGTACGCCACGGCGGCGGCGGCACTGGCGGCGCTGGCGGGAGTCGATGACGCACCCATCCCACGGACGCCGTCGGGCAAGACGACCGCTCCGGTATCACGCCGTGCGCCGCTGGTGGGAGTTTGGATCGCGGCCGCTGGCGTGTTGGGACTTGGGGTGATCGCGACGCTATCGATTCGGAACGGAGAGCCCAAGTCTGCGCCGATGCCCGTTCGAGCGGCACCCACCCGGGCCGTCCTGAAGGCAGAACGAGGGACGCCCGAGGTGGTCGCGCCGCGCGAAGAGACCTCCCCAACCCCGGCGCCAAACACCTGTAACCGCCCCGCCCCGTTTGTGGGCCTGGGCGACATCGAGGTCCTCGCCGGATTGCAGCGGCAGTCGCTCCTCACCTACATCCCGCGGTCCGAGCCACCCGCGGCTGGATATCCGGTCTTCGTGATGCTGCACGACTACGGCGATACCGCGCGGAGCGAGCTCGTCGACGGACTGCCGGGCCTGATGGAGCTCGCCGACACGAAGGGATTTGTCATCGTGGGCCCCGATGATGGCCGGATCGCACCGTGGGGGGACCCCAACGATGTCGACAAGGTGATCGGGGCGCTGGAGATCGTGCGTGAGACGCTGTGTATCGACGAGAGCCGCATCTACGCTTATGGCCTGGACGCCGGCGGCGTGGTGGTCGAACAGCTCCCGTGCCAGACCGGCGTCGCCGCGATCGCGACGTCGGCCTATCGCGATCGCCCGTACGCGGTCGAGTGCGACACGCCGCTGCCACGACCGGTCCCCTACCTGACGCTGTCGCCGCTTCACGACAAGTACAACCCCGTCAAAGGGGGGAAAGCGTGTTCGGGCACCAACAAGATACCGCTCGCGGAGAAGGAGAAGATTTGGCGCGCGAAGCTGCAGTGTTCGGAGCGG
>JBFIHF010000168.1:0-12941 GCA_041601915.1 Bradymonadaceae bacterium | reverse complement strand
GTTTCCGCCGCCCGGATCACCGGCAACGAGCGCTCGCCCCATGCGGTCGCGGCCCACATCCCCAGGAAACAGATCGTCCCCAGAACGAACAGCCCCACGGCGCGCAGCCACGTGTCGTCGATGCTGCCCTGGTAGAGCCCGGTCACGGCGAGGAACAGCGTGAACATCACGCCCGTAGCCCCGGCGACTAGCCCGAACCGGGAAACGCGATGCTGCAGGAAGGCCCGGTCGCTGTCGCGCAGCGTGTCGAGTAGAGTCGATTCAAACACGACGTCACGCCTAACACCTTCCATCGGCGCCGACAAACAGACCGCCCCGTTTGCGGTTTCAGGACGTTTCAGCTGACCGCATGCCGCCGTTCGCCTAGCTTGGCGTCAATGGAGGACACCCCCATGAACCGAGCACGTATCCCGCTACTTCTTCTCTGCTTCGTGTGCGCCTGCGGTAGCCCCAGCGCCAAAGATGGCAAGGGCACGGTCGTCATCAACAACGCCCAGACGACGTCGAACAATGCGCAGACCACCGTCAACAACACGCAGAACGGCACGACGGCGGGGACGACATCCGACACGACGGGCGGGTCATGCGTCGATGAGGACGGCGATGGCTTCGGCGATGGATGCTCGGCGGGCGAGGATTGCGACGACAGCGACGCGGCATGCACCGAGGATTGCTCGGACCGGGGTGCGAACGGTCTGCCGGACTGCGCCGAGGGCGTCGGTGAGGCCGTGCTGTTGTACTGGGGTTCGAGCGGCGGTGGCCCCGATCACGTGCCCGAAGACCCCGCCGGCGTCTACCGCGGGGCTGGTATCTCGGTGACCGTCTCCGAGACGGTCCCCGCGAATCTTGCCGACGACTATGGTGTACTCGTCCTGCTCAATCCGCTGGCTCCGATGCCACCGAGCGTCGGCGTCGCCGCGCGCGACCTCGTGAGTCGGGGTGGACGGCTCGTCTCCGTCGTCGACCACAGCGGCTACGGAGGCCATGAACAGGCCGGCGAAGTCCTTGCCGCGGTCGGATCCACGATGCGCAGCGTCCCCGAGACCTATCCGGGACAGCTCGTACTCACCCTCGCCGACGTGCCTGAATTGAGCGAAGGCGTCAGCACGATCCTCCCCTTCTACTCGGCGCGGATCGAGATCGGCAGCGGCATCGCGTTCGGCCAAACCGAAGACGGCTGGATCGCGATTGGCTACGAGGAAGTCGGGCGAGGCGATGTCCTCATCGTGGGCGACGCCAGCATGTTTGGCTACGCCCTCGGCGACGGCGACAACGCGGCGTTCATCCGGAACTTCGCCAATGTGCGCCGCTAACCCGATGTGAACGGCCCCAGTTGAGTCGCTGCAGGCATTGCCATACGATTGTGCGATGCAGACACGACTTGTTCTTGCGCTCGCCGCGGCCCTGCTGCTCGCGGCCGGATGCTCATCCCCGATCGAGAAGCCGGGGGCTGACGGCGGCTCGGACGCGTCCGTCACGGACTCCGCGACAGCGACCGACGCCCGCGCGGCCGATGGCGCGGTCGAAGCCGATCGCGGTGGCCTGATGGACACCTCCGGCTCACCCGACGGCTCGACGAGCCTCGACACCGGGACGCGACCGATGTGTGCCCCCACCGGCGCGGCGTGCGCGGAGCGCGCCGACTGTTGCTCCGGAAATCGCTGCGGCGACGGCGGCACCTGCGAAGTGGTGAACAACTGCGTGCGCGCGGGCGACTTCTGCACGCGCCAGAACGCCGGGAGCTGCTGCAGCGGTCGCTGTGACGGCGATTCCTGCGTCGACGGCCTCGGTGGCTCATGCAACGGGCGCGGCTGCCTCGATGGCGCGGACTGCATCAGCGGAGTCTGTGCCTGTGGACCGAACACCCTGTTGTGCGGAAGCACCTGCATCAACCCGCAATTCAACGACGCGCACTGCGGCGCGTGTAACAACCCGTGCGGCGCCGAGCAGCAGTGCATCGACGGCCAGTGTCAGTGTTTCGACTCGTTTCGCGATGAGTGCGGGCTCGACTGCGTGGAGCTGCGCACCGACGAGGCGCACTGCGGAACCTGCGACACGCCCTGTGCGCCGGATCGACTGTGCGGCGGCGGCACTTGCCAGTGCGCGCCACCCACGCGCGACTGCTCGGGCGTGTGCCTCAGCACGACGGCCGACCGGCTGAACTGCGGGGCGTGCGGCAGGGTCTGCGCGGCCGATGAGGTCTGCAGCAACAGTAACTGTGTTTGCGGCCCAGGGCTCACGCGCTGCCCCGGCGGCACCGCCTGCCTCAACCTCATGAACGACGACGTCAATTGCGGGATGTGCGGCAAGGCGTGCGTCGGCAACAAGACCTGCCAGAGCGGCACCTGCCTGCCATGAGCCCGGCGCGCTCGACCACCGACGATCGAACGAGTCTGGCCCGATGACCGATCTGCTGGCCGCACGATCACAGATGGCGATGTCGCTGGGGTTCCACATCATCTTCGCGGCGGTGGGGATGGCGATGCCGCTGTTGATGGTGATCGCCGAGGCCGTGTGGCTGAAGACCCGCAACGAAATGTTCCTCGAGCTCGCGCGGCGCTGGTCGCGCGGCGTCGCGATCATGTTCGCGGTCGGCGCGGTGTCCGGCACGGTGCTCAGCTTCGAGCTCGGCCTGTTGTGGCCGACGTTCATGGAGTTCGCCGGTCCGATCGTCGGCATGCCGTTTTCGCTGGAGGGGTTCGCATTCTTTCTCGAGGCGATCTTCCTCGGCGTCTACCTCTACGGCTGGGAGCGCGTCAAACCGTGGGTACACCTGGCGAGCGGGGTGGGCGTGTGCATCTGCGGGGTCGCGTCGGCGGTGTTCGTGATCGCGGCGAACTCGTGGATGAACACCCCCGTCGGCTTCGTGATGGACGGGGACCGACTGGTCAGCGTGGACGTCTGGGAAGCGATGGCGAACCCGATGTGGATGCACCAGAGCGTGCACATGGTGATCGCGGCGTTCGCGGCCGTCGGCTTCGCCGTCGCGGGGATTCACGCCGGGATGTTGCTACGCCGCGGCCCGAACCCGTTCCACCACAACGCCTTGCTCATCGCGCTGCTCGTGGGCGGAAGCGCCGCTGCGATCCAGCCGCTCAGCGGCGATCTACTCGCCAAGGACGTCGCACGCTACCAACCGGTCAAGCTCGCGGCCTTCGAAGGCCACTTCAAGACCGAGCGCCGCGCGCCGCTGCGCATCGGCGGGATCCCGAACGAAGCAACCCGCGAGACCCCCTACGCGATCGAGATCCCCGGCGCCTTCTCGTTTCTGGCCTACGGCGACTTTGATGCCGAGGTCCAGGGCCTCGAGGACTATCCGGAAGACCTCTGGCCGCCGGTCGCGATCACCCATTTCGCGTTCCAGATCATGGTCGGATGCGGGTTCACGATGCTCGGCGTCTTCGGCTGGGCGGCGCTGATCCGGCTGCGACGACGGCGCCATGACGAGAGTCGGCGGTTCCTGTGGGCCTGCGTGCTGGCGGCGCCCCTGGGCTTTGTCGCGATCGAAGCCGGGTGGGTCGTGACGGAGGTCGGCCGACAACCGTGGGTGATCCAGGGGGTGATGAAGACCGCCGACGCCGTCACACCGATGCCGCATCTCACGATCCCGTTTCTGACGTTCACGCTGCTGTACTTGTTCCTCGGCGTCGTGGTCATCTACCTGCTCGCCCGTCACGTCTTCCAGTCTCCGACGGTGCCCGATGGCGATTGAAGCGATCCTCGCCGGCGTTCTGCTGCTGGCGCTTGCGGCGTACATCGTGACCGGCGGCGCCGACTTTGGCAGCGGCGTGTGGGAACTCTTCGCGAAGTCCGACGAAGAGCATCACGCCCTCAAGGACGCGATCGCGCCGATCTGGGAGGCGAACCATGTCTGGCTGATCCTGATCGTGGTGTTGCTGTTCGTCTGCTTTCCGACTGCGTTTGCCGCGATCTCGACCGCGTTGCACATCCCGTTGGTGCTGATGCTGATCGGGATCGTGCTGCGCGGCGCCGCGTTCGCGTTCCGCTCCAACGCCGCCGGCGACGAGATCGTCGAGCACGCGTCGGTCCGCGTGTTTGCGGTGACCAGCATCGCAACGCCCGTGTTTCTGGGGGTCTGCGGCGGAACCGTGGCCGCCGGATCGCTTCGCATGGTCGATGGCCGCGTGCAGACGAACTTCTTCGAATGGCTCGCGCCCTTCCCGTTTGCAGTCGGCGGCTTCCTGCTCGCGATCTGCGCCTGGCTCGCCGCGGTCTACATGACGGTCGAGACGATCGACAACCCGTCGCTCGTCGAGCTGTTCAAGCGCCGCGCGCTGCGGTCCACCGGGGCCGTCGTCGTGTTCGCCCTCGCTACCGCGGCGCTCGCCACGACGACCGCGTCGCCCCTGGCCGCATGGTTCTCCACCGCTGGTGCGGCGACGGTGTTCGCGCTCGCCGCCGCCTCGCTTGTCGCGACAGTACTGGCGTTGCGGAGAGATCGCTTCCGGATCGCGCGTCTGACAGCTCCCGCGGTCGCGATTTTCGTGATCGCCGGCTGGGGGATCGGACAGTACCCGCACCTCGTTCCGCCGGACCTCGGCTTCGACAGTATCGCCCCGGAATCCGTGACGATCCCGGTGCTCATCGCGCTCGGCGGCGGGAGTCTCGTGCTGCTCCCGGCGTTCGTCTGGCTGTACCGGATCTTCAAAACGACGACCGATGCATAGCGCTTGTCCATCGATCGGCAGGATCCGCATCCGCGCGTGGTTTCTTGCGGATCTGCGGGCGGACTGAAACACGCTAAACTGTTGAAGTAATTTCTTCTTTTCGACCTCTTGCAACCGGACTAGATCTGGTCGCTCACAAACGAGCAGTATCCAAATACAGGGAGAAACTCATGCAGAACATTTTGTTTGTCGGATGGAATGCGCCCAAAATCGGCCGGGAATCGCAGGCAGGCGAGCTGTTCACCAGCGTCAGCAACTTTTTCAGCCGCCACCTCAAAGGCGGCAAGATCACGTCCTTCGATCCGGTGATCCTCGTCTCGCACGGCGGTGACCTCAACGGCTTCTTCCTCGTGAAGGGGGAGCCCCAGCACCTCGAGGTGATTCGCACCTCCGACGAGTTCATCAAGCTGTCGATGCAGTGCAACTACGCGCTGCACGGCTTCGGCGTACTGACCGGATACACCGGCGACAGCCTCCAGAAGCTGATGGGCGACTGGATGAAGATGGTGAAATAGTCCGCGGCGGACTACCCCGAACCCGGCGCATCGCGCCCGGGTTCGGGGACCACCTCCGCATCGGTTGGGCTCACGCCGCCGATGTGGTATCGGAGCCGTCGGAGTGACGATGGCACCACCCAAACAACCCGACATCGCAGAGATCGCGGCCACGCTGGCCGACGAGGTGCTCGACACCGCTCCGTGGGATGCGATCGCGCCCCACTACGCCCGCGGCGTGGTGCTGCTCGTGGATGGGCCGACGCTGTCCGAAGCGGGCGCCGTCTTGGTTCTCGACGATGTGAAGATTCTGGAGTCGTGGCTCGCGGACGGACGCGTGCGGCGGCTCACCGATACCGACGCCGAACAGTGGAACGCGAGCAATCCGGCGTTCGACATTCTGATCGTTGAACCGTGGGTACTGATCGCCGACCACGTCGATGACCGCGGTCACTCGGATGCCGCGACCTGAGCCGAAGCCACCGCTTCAACCACCTCGACCTCGACCGCGTCACTCGCCACCTCTCCGAATGTCACCCCGCTCGGCGGCTGCGGCGACTGGAAGACACGTACCGCCTCGACGACAGCGCCCGCTTCGATCGGCAGCAGCCCATGCCCAAAGCGAAGCTCCTTGCCGTCGCTCCGCAACGCCAGGGAATCGCGAATGCTGATCGGCGTCACGCCGCCCGTGGACGCGGCCGCCGAGTGGCCGGCTCGGCGCAGCTCCATCAAACCCCCACCGTGTAGCGGCGGCGATCCAACGCGCTCCAAGGTCCATGTGTACTCGGTGACCTTCACGGTCGCCGCGACGCGGCTCCGGAACTCCTGGCGCGCGCGAGACCCGAAGTAGATCAGAAAGATGAAGAGGAACATCTGCATCGGCAGGCTGACGATCGAAAAGCCAGGGTCGTTGAACATTTGTGGCACGATCGACAGCAGCAGGTAGAGCGGCGGGATCAGCCCGAATCCAATCGCGTGCTTGATCCAGGCTGTCGGCGTGGTGCGGCTTGCGATCGCGATCTTTAGTAGCCCTTCCTCGCGCGTCGCTGTGACGGACGAGCGGATGTCGTTCAGTGGTTCGAGCGCGATCTGCCAGGCCTCGAGTCCCTCCTGCGTCGCGACCGCCTCGCGCGCGACCTCGGCGCTGGGGAACCGGCGAGCCACATTCGGCTCGAGCATCCGATCGAGGACTCTGCGCAGCGGAACCGACAACGTCGTCTTCGTCAAATCGATGCGGAGCCCCGCCAGCGGAAACCCCGTCGGATGCCGATGGGTGGCCATGTGCAGCACGGTCGCCGCCAGTCCGTACTGGTCAGACCGCGGCTCGGAATCGCCCACAAACTGCTCGGGACCGGCATACCCGGTCGTCCCCACCACACTGGCAGTACCCGAGTCGGCAAACACTTCGCGCGCCGAGTCGAAATCGATCAGCACAAATCGCTCCCCCGTCCACACGATGTTCTGCGGCTTGAGATCGCGGTGAATCACCGGCGGATCGCGGGTGTGCGCGTGCTCGAGCGCCTCGAGGACCTGCTGCATACACTCGAAGAGCTGGGCATCGGTGAACCGCACCCCGCGCTTGATCAGCGACGCGATCGTCTGGCCCTCGACCCAGTCGTACACCAACGCGAGTCCGTCCGCGCCTTCGACAACCCCGCGCGCCCGCGCGAGCCCGTCGTGATCCAGGGAGGAGATCGCGGCGGCGCGGTCACGGATACGCGCGCGGTCGTTCTCACCGGCGGCCTCGAAGACCTTGAGCACGACCAGATCGCCGCCTGTCTCACGGCACTTCAAGGTCGCGACTTGCCCGCGTTTGGACAGCTGGGCGAGCACCTCATATCGGCCGAACAGCAGATCACTCAAACCCCCTCCTTGTGGTGCCGAATCAAGTCCCCGAGCTTGTGATGCTGCTCAGGCGACAACGCCTTGAACCGCAGCCCCGACTGCGTGCCATCGGCTTGTTGGATGAGGATGCCCGTCTTCGTGGGCACCGGACCGGTCCAGATCTCAGCGATCGAAGGCAGGGCCCAGCGCTGCGTGCGGCGATACGGCCCCCACGTCCAGATCACGCGCAGCTCGTCGTCGTCGAGTTCGAGATGCGGGATCGGCAGCTGCCGGTAGGCGAAAAACAGCAAAATCGCGGCCAAGATGACGCCTCCGGTGGGGGAGATAAGGCCCAATCCCAGGCACAGCGAAAGGCCGAGCACCGTAGCAGCGCTGCCGGTGACCACGCCACGCTTCTCCGGGAACTCGACCATGACGAGGCCATCGGCGCGCCGCTCGACATCGAGGCCCAACGGCGACTCGCGCCCCAGCACCAGCGCGACCTTGGGATCGCGCAGCGCCTCCCGCGCCCGCGCCGCGGACACGTAGCGACGCGAGGGCGAAGGGTGAGTTAGCACCCGGATGATGTTCACGAAGCCCGCGCTGGCCGTTAGGACGTCCAGGCGAAACGACAGGTCGTCGAGCGACAGATTCGACGGGTTCATGTCCGTCATCAGCTCCAGCGTCGTCGCACCGAGCGCGAACAGATCGGACCGCGGCTCTGCGCGCCCCATCAACTGCTCCGGCGGCATGTACCCGTTGGTACCGACGAACGTCGTACTGCCCGTCAACACACCGGACGCGCTCGCCGCTCCGAAGTCGATCAACACGTGCTCGCCGGTCGGGCGGCGCATGATGTTCGACGGCTTGATGTCCCGATGCACGACCGGTGGATTCAGACCGTGCAGATACTCGAGAATCCCCAGCATCTCGCCCAGAAACGCCTCCGCTTCGTCTTCGTCCAGCAACGGACCGTCCGACTGGGTCAGCAGCGCCTCCAGCGTCTCCCCTTCGATCAACTCCTGAATGATGACAAACGCCTCCGGTGACTCGCCTTCGAGGTCTTCCGGATAGTGTGCGAGCAGTCTTGGAACGGCCGGATGCCGGATCGACGCGAGCACCTTCATCTCGCGCTGGAGCAGCTCGAGATCCTTCCACGACGACAGCTCGACGAAGTCGAGCGTCTTGAGCACGACGACCTCGTCGTCGGCCCGCCGCCTCGCGAGCATCGTGTGTCCCTGACCTCCGACGCCCAGCGAACGGACCACTTCGTAATCGCGTGTCACTTCGGGCGGCAGCGGCGGGGTCGTCATGCGTGGCTCAGTACTTCCACTTGATGGAGCAGCCCATCGATGGGAACTGCTCGGCGGCGGGCTCTTCACCACGCAGGACCGCCTCGATAGCGGCGGCCAGGTCGTGGGACGTCGCGTTCTGTGCCGATTGCCAATCATCGTCCAAGCGCCCGCGGTACACCAGCACGCGCGCCGCGTCGTACAGGAAAAAGTCTGGCGTACAGACCGCGCCGTACGCTCGAGCGACCTCCTGCGACTCGTCGTACAGATACGGAAACGGATAGTGCTGCTCGAGGGCGACCTCGCGCATTCGATCGAAGCTGTCCTCCGGATAGCGCACCGCGTCGTTGGACGAGATCGCGACGACGTCGCAACGGTCCCCGAACCGCTCGGCGAGCGCCACGAGTCGGCCCTGCACGGCCTTCACGTAGGGGCAGTGGTTGCAGATGAACATCACGAGCAGCGCGTCCTGCTCGAAGTCGTCGAGCTTGTAGCGCCGCCCGTCGGTCGCGGGGAGGTCGAACGCAGGCGCCGGCGTTCCAAGGGTGGACGTACTCTTGATCAGTGCCATTTCAACCTCCGTCTCTCGCTGCGGCCGCGAAGTGGGTGACCGCGGTCACTCCACGTCCGCCGCCTTCGGTTTCAGCACGATGCGACTGGGCATGACGGCCGCGGTCTCGTGATTGAAATGCATCAGCTGATCGTCGAGCTGCGTCATGGAGTCCTCCTGCAGCAGGTACCCAAGGTAATCGCCGCTCTCGTCCATGGCGACCAACAACGCGCGGACCGCCTCGGGCGCGGACTTCGCAGTCCACTCCGCGTCGATGTCGTCGACCGTGTTCAGCTCATCGATCGGCAGGAACCGAAAGCGGCCGCGGGTCGGGAACGTCTCGTTCATCAGACAGTCGCGATACACGGCCGGCAGGAGCACGTCGAGCTCGGCTTCGAGCTGCTCGATGATGTCCCGCGGCGCGGCGCCACCACGCAGCTCGGTGACGCGATCGCGTCGCGAGAGAACTTCGAAGCGTCGGGCCTGATGGCGTGCAAAGCTGGCTTCCGTCGCTGGCGCTCCGGCATGCGACTGCGCAAACGCGAGCATCGCGGCATCGCGCGCGCCGCGCGCGTCGGACGAGGGCGCGAGCAGCCGTTTGTCGTCCCAGGATTGAGCGAACTCGACGCCCGTGGCTTCCATCGCAACCAGCGACATGCGCAGTCCGTCGCTGATCCACGGGTCGTGCGAGTGATCGAGGAACAACAGGTCGACATCCGCGGTCGCAATGGGGAAATGCGGCGACGCGAAATCGAGGACCGGTTCGAAGTCCGCGTCGGCGGGACACAGCAGCGCGCTGGGCGTCACCCACGCACGTTGATCGGCGGGGCACGCCTCGTGGGCCCGTTGCCAAGCCTCAGCGCTGGTTTTCACGGTGCCAGCCGGCAGCGAAGTGCGGTGCTCCATGCGACTGCTCAACATGCGGACCGTGCACTCGAGGCTTGTCTTGGAGAGGTCGAGGCTATCGAGCATCTGCTCCTGCGCGAACGCGTAGAGCACATACGGCGACTCGCCGCGGCCGTACTTGCGATGCGAGTCTTTCGGCCACTGAACGACGGCGTCGAACACCTCGTGCTGCGGCAGCGCGGCAAGGCTCAACAGCGCATGAACACGGGGCGACACGACCATGAAGTAGCCGAACGGCGAGCCATCGCCGCTCCACTTGACGAGGTCCGGATGACGCAACGGTCCTTGCTGCAGCGTGGACTGCTCCAACCGAATCGGCCGCGAGCCGCGCCGAACCTGGTCCGCAGACACCGCGTACGTCCGGCGGTCGCGCTTTCCGTGTTTGTCGATCGCAAACACCGCAGGCGCGATGCCCGCCGCGTCGGGTCCGCAAGCCATCGAATGAAATGTCATGTTCGTACTTCCCAAAGGGCAAAGAAAATGGGCATCGTCACGGGCGCAGGGTAGTCCTTCCGTCCTTCGTTGTCGCGCCGTAGCTCATCTACGTAGCCGTGGAGCAACCCATGAGTCTCGCGTGCCCCCATTGCCAGTCCTCGATCGACGACGCGGCGGTGGACCGTACCCGTGAGATCGCGACGTGCGGGTCCTGCGGACGCATCGTCGACCTGCAACAGCCCGTGGCGGCGGAAGCCGAGAAGCCCCGCATGCGTGACCCTGTGGAGTTGCCGGCCGGGATGGTCCTCACCGACGATGTCGAGGCGCTGATCATCGGCCGCCGCTGGCTGCGAGCGAAGCACTTCGTGTTACTCGCGATACTCGGCGGCCTGTCGGCCTACGTCGCCTATCTGTGGAACGACGGCGGCTTCAGCCCACTGCTGGCGTTGGGAACTCTGATCTTGGTGAGTTGGGACCTGCGGTTGTTGGGGATGTTCATCAACACGACCACGATCCGCGCGACGCACGCGCAGGTCGACGTCCGCCACGGACCGGTTCCCTCGCTGATGTTCAAGAATCAGTCCGTCCCCGCCGCGGACATCCGACAGCTCTTCGCCGCGAAGTGGGGCCCGGTGTTCGAGGTCGGGGCGGAGATGAACGACGGTCGGCGGATCCCACTGGTGCGCCCGGTCGTCTCCGAAGAGCAAGCGATCTTCGTGGAGCAGCGCCTCGAGCAGCGACTGGGCCTCGTCGACTTCGAAGTGCCCGGCGAACTCGGGGTGTTGACGTCGGTACCCGCCCCCGTGTCGACGGGTGCCGGGGGCGCACTGGTGGCCCTGCCCCTTCTCATCGTCCCGGCCGGCTTCCTGATCTTCGCGGCGGCTTCGGCGAGCTCCGTCGAGGGCACGCTCGAGGGCAGCGGCGAACGAATCGGCGCGATGACGTTTGCCGCGGATGACTGCTCGTCGGGCGAGACGCGTGGCTTCTTCGGCGTCGAACTGCGCTCGAGCACGTCGCCGGGCACCGTCATCCGCCCGATGCGGGATCCGGTGCGCGGGGTGCTCATCGCAGTCGACCGCGGCGGCGACTCACCGGTCGTTCTCACCCCGCAGGACTGCACGACCCTCAACGTGCACGTCGAGCGCACCAACACCAACATCAACGACGTCTGGGGCGTCCGCGGTCACGCGCACGCCGAATGCGACGAGCTGCGCGGTCGCGTGACATTCGACGGCTGCTATTAGGCGCCGGGCACAACCGGTCTTCGCCGCGCGCCAAACACAACCGGCGCGCCAAACACAACCGGAAGACCTCATCATGAGGCTGGACGCGCAGCGGCATGGGTGCGGCCGCACGATGTGCGACCAAAAGCGCCGGCTTCTACGCCCCATCTCGGACTCGACCGGCGTACGATCCGGTTTCAGAAGCGAAAAGTGACCGATTGTTAGGTCACGCACGGCAGACGGACGCGGTGAGCGCCGCATCGCCGCCCAGCGGACAGAGCGGTGCCCCATGCGCCATCAGTCGGTGGGAGTGGGGGCTCAGGCGGCGCGCATGCGTGGCCAGTCATCCCACTGTTTCTGCAGGCTCGCGGTCCACTTCGCCCGCGTCAGATGCGGGTCGTCACGATCGATCGCCGCACATCGGACGCCGGCCCGCCGGGCCATCAACAGCGTTCCTGAAGGGAACACGACGTCACGTTTGCCGTTTTGGAATGCGTTCAGCGCCAGCCGGTGCGCCTGTCGGCATGCACGCTGATGCCGCAGGGCCTCGACGATCGCCTTCTTGTTCCTCGAGCTGAACTGCGGGTTGAGCTCGCCGATCGCCGCCTTGGTCGTCGGCAGGTGGAACGGACTCCTCGCTTCGCAGGCCTTGATCCCGAGGACCGGAACCTTCCGATTTCTCGCGTACCGCTCCTCGGCCTTCGCGATGAGGTGTTCAAAAAACGCGATCACTTCGGCCAGCGGCAGATGCTCGAAACCCGGCGGTGGCATCGGCGTGAACTCCACGAATGCCGGCATGTCCTTGCCGCAGTGCTTGGGCCGCGGAAACCGCATCGGCTTGCCCCAGTCCTTGGGTAGAATCTTGAACCCGCTCCAGTCCGTCGCTTTCTCCACACAGCCCGCCGCGACCGCCTGAAGACAGACGTAGACGATCTTGTCGACGATCTCCTGCAGCTCCAGCAGCACCATGTCGCCGGGCTCACCGACCACCCAGAGGTTCTCGCGCCGGTCGAGCTGTAGGTTTCGTTTGCGGGTCGTGTTGGAGAAGAACTGCTGCATGAAGCCCGACCGCGTGCCTTCGCGGTCGAGTTGCGCGGAGTGGACGTGGTTCGACATGCAGAACGCCGCGCTGGCCGTCTGATCGTGGTCCAGCAGGGCCTTACCGTACATGTAACCGACCAGGTCGCGGGTATCCTTACCCGGCCGCAGCAGAAACTGACGGTGGGCCGTCCGACGCGTGATTTCCACAAACTGGCCCGGCAGGTGTCGCTTGGGTGGTGTCATCTTCGCCTCCAAAAAAGTGCGAAGACGTAATCGGCCGTTTCCGGCTTCCGTTGCAGACTTTCTGATGTCGAGTCGGACTGACCCGCTTGAAACGGGCGAATCGAGGTCCTCCGGACGCGGCTCGGGCCGCGGACGCGGCTCGGGCCGAGGTCCCGGACGCGGCTCGGGCCGAGGTCTTCCGGACGCGACTGGACCCACCCGTGGACCCACCCGGACCCGGGCAAGTGGAGGTCCCGGACCCGGGC
>JBFIHF010000167.1:0-12991 GCA_041601915.1 Bradymonadaceae bacterium | reverse complement strand
TGGCCGCCGCCTGCGCCGTTCTCGGAGGCGATCCGTTCCGGTGTTGGTGTTACCTACTCGGTGTCGGCGACGTATGGGGGCGCTCCTGTAGCGGCTGCCACCGATTTGACCCCCATCGGCGGCAGCATCACCGACACCTCGAGGCCGGGTGTGCGCCGGGTGCTGAACCTGGATCTGGCCGGCGGGCATGACCTGTTCAACGCGCTGGCTCCGACGGGGACGCTGCTGGCGGTGTCGTGTCGGGTGACGTACACGGATCGCACGTCGGTGGACATTCCGATGGGTGTGTTCGACATCGACTCGGAGCGCATCTCGGAGGGTGAGGGCCGGGTCAGTTTGACGGCCCCGGATAAGTGGGCGCGGATTCAGCGCGCCCGGTTCGTGGTGCCGGACGGTTCGACGCCGGGCCAGTTGGTGGTGGACACGATCGCCGAGCTGATTCACGACGCCCTCGGGAACGATGAAGAGGTGGTCATCACGGCCACGTCTACGGCGACGGTGGCTTCGTGGCTGGTGTGGGAGAAGGACCGCGACAAGGCGATCATCGACCTGGCCGAGCAGATCGGCGCCTGGGTGTTCTTCGACCGGAATGGTGTGGCGACGATCGCCGACATTCCGACGGGCACGACAGCGACGAATGTGTGGCTGGTGAACGCGGGCGAGTCCGGGGTGATGACGGAGCTGACCCGGGAACGGTCGCGGGGCGGCACGTACAACGTGGTTGTCGTGGAGTCCTCGGCGGTGGATGAGCTTCGTTTCCCGACCCAGGTTGCGTGGGACACCGATGTGGAGTCCCCGACGTATGCGGGCATTGATCCGCTGACGTCACCGGAGACCGCGGGGCCGTTCGGGATTGTCACCTACTACCTGGATTCGCCGATTCTGACGACGGCCGGGGATGCGCTGTTCGCGGCGTTGAAGGTGCTGTCGCGGACGAAGGGTTTGGCGTCGCAGGTGTCACTCGGCCAGGTGCCGAACCCTGCGGTGGACGCGTTCGATGTGATCGACGTTCTGCCGCCGCAGGAGTATCCGCTGCAGGGCCGCGTGCTGGAGCGGCATCTGGTGGACAACGTGTCGCATCCGTTGACGTTCGGGTCGGCTCAGCAGATCGACGCCCGTTCGGTGGGTGCTGCGTGAATCGGGGTCTGGCTCGGGCTGCACGGCAGTTCGCGGATGCCAACTCGGGTCGGCTGAACGACATGAAGCTGGCCCGGCTGATGTTGGGCACGGTCGCGTCGGTGACTGCTGGTGGTGCGGCTGATGGTGTGCACGCGCTGGTGACGGTGACGTGGCGCGGGGTGTCGCAGACGGCGGCGGGCTATCTGGACGGCTACACGCCGACGGTGTCTGACCGGGTGCTGTGTGTGCTGATCGACAACCAGCTGATCGTCGTCGACGTGATCGTCGGCCAGCCCTAAGGCTTCGGCTCACACCGCCACCATGCGCCGGGCTTGTTCCCGTCGGATGTCGCGGTCGGGTGACCGGCCCGGACGCACTCGCGGTCCCGGTTGATGACGCACTCGTCGGGGTCCAGGGCCACCCACGTCGGGCCACCCCCGGGGATAAGTCCACCTGCCGCGTACTCGCCCTCATCCATGCCCCCATCTTCCCCTGCCAGTGACAACTCAAGGAGGTAACGGGTGCCTACCGATCCGTTGACAGGTTCCCGCTACCCGGCGTCGTCCGCCGCACCCAACGTGAACGGCGACATTCAGAACGCCGTCATGGACCTCGCCGACAACACGATCCCCCGGTTCGCGTCCACGTCGGCCCGCGACACCGCATACGCAAACTGGGTGACCGGCGGCGGCACCATGGCCAACGGGCTCGTGTGCGCCGTCACCAACACCCTGTACATGTACGACACGTCGGCGTGGCGGGAGCTCGGACCCCGGCTGCCCACGATCCGCGTGTACCGGTCGGTGGGCACCACGTTCGCCACCGGAACCATGCTCAACGTCCCCTACGACACGCTGGACGCGACGCACACCTACAACCCGTCGACCGCCTACTTCACCCCGCAACTGGGCAACACCGAACGCCGGGTGCAGGTGACGAAGGCCGGGTTGTACCGGATCACCATGGAGCACTCCAACTCCTCCGGGGTGCTCGGCGCAACCCGCATCGGCAAGATGTCCGCCCCGAACGTGATGGGCACGGTGCTGGCGAACCGCAACTCGTGGGGCTGTCAGGTTGAGTGGCGGCTGACGGCCGGCGAGTACGTGGGTGCCGCCGCGCAGTATTCGACGGGCGGCAACGAGGCCGCGGACTCGGGTTCCGGTGGCCGCAACCACATGATCATCACTCGGCTGTCGGATTGATGCGGCGCCTGCTCCTGGTCCTCGTCCTGCTGGCGTCGTTCGTTCTCACTGGCGGCGCCCCGACTGTTCCGGCTGCCGCGCTGCCCAACGATCCGATTGTCATCGCGGTGGCGGGGACGTCGATCGAGGCGTTCGACCCGGGCTGGGTGTCGGAGCTGCAGGCCATGGTCGGCGGCGCTGCGATCGTCAAGTCGTGGGGTGTGGGTGGTGCCGCGTACGCCTACGACAACGCGGGTGTGCCGCGCATCCCGGCGCATGTGAAGGCCCGGTTCGCCGCTGAGGGCGCCCCGGATGTGCTGATCGTCGGCCCACCGATCAACGACCTGATCCGATCGCACGACACGTTGGCGACGCGGCAGGCTGTGTTCGATCTGATCCAGTGGGCGGGTGCGCGGGGGACGGTTGCCCTCCCTGCGACGATCACACCGTTTCGGTTCGACTACTACGCGGCGGCGACGTTGACGGCGCGCAGGAATGACTACAACGGCTGGGTGCGGTCACAGTTCGGTTACCCGTACGTGAATGCGGCGATCGACTTCGGGGATGTGCTGGCTGCGGGGTCGTTCGCCGATCCGCGGTTCATGGCCGATTCGAATCATCCGGGGCCGCGTGGCTGGCCGCTGCTGGCTGAGGCCGCGTTCACGGTGCTCGACCAGCGCGGGCACATCTAGGGCTCCCATCCCATCAGCAGCAGCCACAGCACGTCGTCGTTGGTGAGGGGTTCGAGTCCGGGATGCCGACGGTCGATCCACCGTCGCGCCCGCTCGACCGCCCACGAGGCCTGTTGCGCGGACCGGCTCACAATGCCGCACGACGTCTCCACCGGCAGCAGCACGCCATGCACCACGGCGGGCAGCGATCGACCCCGACGCCGCTCGGTATCGACCGGCTCGGCGAGCAGTTCGTCGAGCGCAGTCACCCGATCTCCATGCCCGAATCCTCCCGCATCCCGTGACAGAGAGGGCGACCCGATGTCCGAGCAGGCGCCGTTCCACGAGTACCCGATCGACGGGCACGTGTGCCGTGGTCGCGCGGCGGATCTCCCGGCTTCGGAACCCTGGCGCTGCTACGAGGGACCCCTTATCGCTGGTGACGTCTGGCTGATCCACCCCGGCACGCCCGAGGCGACCCGATGAAGTCCTCGAGCCGCAACAAGGCCAAGGTTCGAGTCCTAGCGGTCCATACAACTGAGGGCATCATGCGGGCCGCCGACCTCCGCGCCTGGACGTCGTGGCCCGGCTCCTCGCACGCCGCCGCCGACGAAACCGGGGTGCTGCTCGCCGGGGCGCGGGACGGCTTCGTCGACTACTCGCAGGCGTCATGGACCCTGCGCAACGGCAACCCGTGGTCGGAGAACATCGAACTGTGCGGGTTCGCCAAGTGGAAACGCCACGACTGGCTGGCCCGCCCCAAGCTGCTCGACGCCTGCGCCCGCTGGCTGGGTGAGCGCGCCGTCGCCCGTGGCATCCCACTGGTGAAACTGTCCCCCAAGGAGTACGCGGCGGGACGCGCCGGGGTGATCGGCCACCACGATCACACGGTCGGCTACTCCGACGGCACCCACTGGGACCCGGGCCCCGACTTCCCGTACGACGTCGTGCTCGCCAAGGCCAGCGCATACGCGAACGGCCAAACCCCCCCGCCCCAGTCCGAGGAGGACGACATGTTCGAGCCCGCAGACCGCGCGCTGCTCAGGACCATCGGTGACCGCCTGCGCGGCGACACCACCTTCAACAACGACAGCCTGCAGCGGACCCTCGACAAGCTCGACAGCATCATCAGCATCCTGGTCGGCGCCCGCCCGGATGACGCGCAGGGCCGTGACCGTCTCGCCGACCTGTGGCTGCAGGAGAACGAGCAGGCCGCCGGCATCCACGCCGTCCTCGACGAGATCCGCGCCGACCTCGCCAAGCTGAAGCCTGCGCCGTGATCTCGTGGCTGCGCGTCCTGCTGGCCCGCCTGTTTGGGCGCACCCCGGACACGAGCCCGCAGGCCGTCCAATGCCTGCACCCCAACCCGCCGGGCTTCAACCCGTGCAACGCCTACGGGTACGCGACGTGCAAGACGTGCAAGGCGAAACTTCCTTGCTAGGACATCTCCCGACCCAGGACGAGGTGGCCCTGTTGGACGTGGTCAAGCGGTGGCGGCGGTTCGAATGGGACAAGTTCCTCATCGGCTGGTGCGCGGTGTTCCACCTCGCCACCGCGCTACCGCTGGCGTTCGCACCCCGCGGGCAGATCGTCACCGCCGGCACGGCGCCGGTGTTCGAGATCGCATCCCGCTACGTGTGGGCCGGGCTGTTCCTTGCCGCCGGGCTGCTGTGCATGGCCCTGCTGTACCGGCAGACCGCGCTGGTGCAGTTCCTGACGTGGTTCACCGTCCTGCCGTTGGGCGGGGTGTGGCTGACCGCGTTCGCCCTGGCTGTTGCCGACGGGCGGGGTAACGCGATCGGGCTCACGGTGTGGCCGTTCCTTTATGGCCCCTGGGCTATCGCTGCCGTTCGCATGGCGCTGGGGAAGCGGTGACCTTTGTGGCTCCTCCTAACGGCAGAGGCGCCGTCGCCTGCGGTCGTCTCAGACCAACTGATCATCATGGTCGGCGGCGTGATCACGGCGGCGATTGTGGCGTTGGGTGGCGTGCTGGTGGCGATCGTCAACTCGAAGAACCGCTCGACCACCCCGCCGCCTCCGACCTCGGTTGATGAGCACGTCCTGTATGAGCGCACCGCTGTCCTGAACCAGCGGGCCGACGACACCGACGAGGCCCTCGACATGCAGGACAAGCGCCTCGACCGGATCGAGCGCGTGCTGGACGCTGACATGCCAGATTGGCGGCACAGGTGACGACGCCGCGACGGTCCCGCATCGGCTGGTCCGATGACATGACCGACGAGCCGGTCACGCTCCACCCCTGCCGCCTGCCACGGTGGGTGCGGGTAAGCCTGTTCGGTCTCGTCGGCGCCGTGTTCCTGCTGGCCGTGGGTGTCGGGCTGATGGCGACGTTCGTCTATCAGCAGCAGCAGTACATCGAGGGTCGCGGCGAGTACCGGGATCGTGAGCAGGCACGCGCCGAGGCCGAGAACGTGGAGCGCACACGGGCCGCGATGTGCGACCTGCTGGACACGTTCCCCGAGGGTGTGCCGTCACTGCAGCGCGCCCGGGACAAGTACCAGTGCGGGCCGGGTATCCCGATCGGCCTGTTGACCCCGGAGGAGCGGGCGCGGCTCGGTCCTCGGTCCACGCCGTCACCGGAGTCCGCCGCGATCCTCCCGCCGCCGGTGGGTTCGCCCGCGACGCCCGGCGTCACGCGCCCGAAGCCGAACACCCCCCACGACTTCCCCTGAGCCCACCCCCGCCATCTGAGGAGTCCCAATGTCCAGCTTCGTTCGCGATGCCCTCGAGCGCGCCGCCAAGACCGCCGCTCAGACCCTGCTCGCCTTCTTCGGCGCCGACGCCCTCGACGTGCTGAACGCCGACTGGGGCCAGGCCCTGTCCGTGTCGGCGGGCACCGTCGTCCTGTCGCTGCTGTCGTCCGTCGTCTCCTACAACGCGGGCCACTCGGGCACCGCCTCCCTGACCACTGCTGTAGAGCCCTCCCCCTGATGACGCACCGGGTTGCCCCCGGCGACACGTACTGGGCGATCGCACGCCAGTACGGGGTGACGGTCGCCCAGCTGCGCGCATGGAACCCGGGCATGGACGAGAACGCGCTGTCGGTCGGCGCCGTGATCAACGTGGGCGAGCCGGTGCCCGCCCCGGTGCCCGTCGCTGGCCCGCCAGGACCCCAGGGCCCGCCCGGGGAGCGTGGCCCGCAGGGTGAACCCGGACCGGCAGGACCGGAAGGCCCACGGGGCGCTCAGGGCGAACCTGGGCCACCCGGGGTCGGCTCCGGCAGCGGCGGTGTCAGCGGCTTCATCGACCTCGCCGCGCTCAAGGGCTCCGGCAACTGGACGGCGGCACTCAAGGCCGCGATCGCCCAGGTTGCCGCCGTCAAGAAGTCCGCCGGGTCCGCGCCGCCCATCCTCGTACCGGCCGGTCAGCGCATCGACCTCACGGGCACGTTCACAATCCCGGACGGGTTCAGCCTGATCGCCCTCGCGCCCGGTTCGTTCCAGCGGTCGGCGCGCTCCTCGTCCACCGACATCCGCTGGTCGCGTGCCACGAGCGACCCGACCGAGCCCATGTTCCAGATCGACCACACCACGTTCGACGTCAACCTGATCGGGCTCACCGTCCAGGCCAACTCGGGCGGCACCTTCTTCCGCACCCGCGGCCACGTGCTGTGGACGAGCGTCCTGCGTGACCTCGGGCTGCACGGGTTCCATCACCTGCTCGGCACCCCCGCCGAGAAGTTCCTGCACACCCTCGTCACGTTCGACGGGCGGTGGAACTGCAACAACTCGCGCGGCCAGCAGATCACCATGGGCGGCTCTGACAGCCCGTTCGCGTTCACCCGGTTCGCCCACGACGTCGGCAGCCTCGACCGCACCGGGTTCGCCGCCGCCAACGCCTACCTGCTGGCGCTCATGTCGTCGCAGAAGCAGGACGTCACCGGCCTGTACTTCACCGTCGAGGGCGACGCGTCCGGGGTGCTGGTCGCCAACTCGGCCAGTGACCACCTGGACACGATCAGCCTGTCGACCATCGAGGGCCGCAACGCCGGGCAGCCCTGCCGGCGGGACCTGCTGCGTCTGCGCGGCGGCACCCTGGCCGTCTCCCATTCGCGGCTCAACTACGCGGACAAGCCGACGAGCACCGACCGTGGCGCGTCGATCGTCGTGGAGCGCGGCACCCTGCTGCTCGACACCGTGTGGCACACCCGCGCGAACGGCGTGCCCGCCGACCGTCCGGTGGTCCTCGTCAAAGCCGGGGCCACGTTGCGCGCCTCGAACCTGCTCACCCCCGACGGCTCCCCGTGGGCTGTGTACGCGGAGCCCGGGGCGAAAGTCCACGGCGACGACACAGTCCACGTTCTGCCCGCCTGACCGCCACCCCGGCACCGCCCACCTAGCTCGAGGAGCCCTTGACCCATGGCAAACACCGTCTTCAACCCGGCCCGTGAGGGATTCTTGGCAGGCGAGATCGACTGGGACACGGCGGTCATCAAGGTCGCCCTCGTCCGCTCGTACACGGTCAGCGCCGCGCACAAGTTCGTGTCCGATGTGACCGGTGCGGGCGGTGTCCTCGGCGCCACCTCCGCCGCCCTCACCTCCAAGACCGTCACCTCCGGAACCGCCGACGCCGCAGACGTCACGTTCACCGCACCCGCCGCGAACGGCTCCAACCACTCGCTGCTCGTGTTCCAGTCCTCCGCGGTCGCAGGCGGCGCGGACGTGGCCGCCAGCGCGCAGCGGGTCATCTGCTGGCTGGACACCGGAACCAACCTGCCCATAACCCTCAACGGGGGCGACGTCGCGGTGGCCTGGAACGCCTCCGGGATCTTCAGCATCTAGCCCCGTGGCGATCGCACTCCGCGCCGCACTGACCGCACACGGCGCCAGCAGCTCCGCCGTTCAGACCGTCCCCACCACGGCGGCGGGGGATGTCCTGGTCTGGCTCGTCGGGATCGCAGGCTCGGCCACAGTGCCGACCATCCCGGCCGGCTGGACAGTGATCCGGTCGGGGACAACGACCGCCGCTGGCGTGTCCATCGCCTGGCGGGCGTCGTCGTCCGAACCTGCGAGCTACACGGCCACGGTCACGGCGCGCTGGTCGTCGATCATGGTCTCGCTGTCGGGCGTGGACACCTCCACACCCGTGGACGTCACCACACCGGCAGTGGGCACGGGCACCACGAGCTTCAACTTCCCGGCGATCACCCCGGCAACGGCGGGGGCCTGGATTCTGGGCGCGCTCGCTTTCAACGTCGCGGCGGGTGTCACCAACACGACGCTCACCTCGTCGAACCTGGATCAGATCCTCGCGCAGGTCAGCTCGCAGACCGCGAACGCGAACAGCGTCACCGGGCTGGGCCAGGAACTGTGGTCCGGGTCGGGGTCGTTCACGCCCTCGTTCACCTCATCGAACGCCTCCGTGCGGTCGCTGGCAATGTCGGTGGCACTGCGCCCCGCCGCAACCTCCGGTGTCACCGTCAGCCCCGGTGTGGCGGTTTCGACGCCCACCACATCGGCACCCACGGTCTCGTCGGTCGTCACCGTCAGCCCAGGCGTCGCGGCCTCGGCTCCCACCGCTTCGGCGCCCGTCCTTTCGGCGGTCGTCACGGTCAGCCCCGGTGTGGCGAGCTCGGCGCCGACGGCATCAGCACCCGCCGTCTCGGCGAACGTCACCGTCACCCCCGGGGATGGGCTCGGGTCGCAGCCCCTGGGGACGTCCCCGCTCGGCATCGGGTACCCCGTGGCCGGGACCACCCCCACCGTCTACGAGCCGACGCTGACCGCCGGCTCCCCCGTGACCACCGTCAGCCCCGACCTGGTCACGTCCACCCCGGCGGCGCACTCCCCGACCCTGACCGCCACGGTCACAGTCACCCCCGACGTCGCGTCGTCAGCCCCGGACACCTACGCGCCCACAGTGACCACCACGGTCACCGTCGCCCCCGACCTCGCCACCAGCACCCCCGCCACCCACGCGCCGGAAGTCGCCGCCACAGTCACCGTCGGCCCGGCCATGGCCGTCGCCACCGCGGCCACGTTCGCCCCCGAAGTCGCCGGGACCGTCACCCTGCAGCCCGACGGCACCGCCGCCATCACCACCGCCTACGGGCCGGTCATCGTCGCCACCGTCACCCTCGGACCCGACACGATCGAAACCTCGGCGGCCGTCTACGAGCCGGAACTGACCGGGTCACCCCCACCCGGGGAACCCCGCGACATCACCCTCACCATCAGCGCCGGACGGTCACGACTGCTCACCGCCGCCGGCACCTCGAGAACACTCCGCGCCTCCGGACAATCCCGGGACCTCGCCACCGAACAGGGATCGGCGCGGCACCTAGCCGCCGTCGGCGCATCCCGCACCCTCGCCGCCAACCCCCGGGAGTAGAGCCGTGGCATTCACCCTGTCCCGCATCGACCGCCTATACCGCGACTACGACGTGACGGCCACCCTCCGCGACGGAGGGCCCGCCACCATCGACGGCGCCGACGTGGCACTACTGGCACGCGGCACCACCCCGACAAGCGCCACCACCTGGACCGCCGCCACCTACGCGGCCGGGGTCGCCACCATCCTCCTCGCCGGCCCCGACGCCGACCCGACCGGCGCACTCGTCATCCCCGCAGCCGGCGCCGACCTGTGGATACGGGTCACCGACACCGCCGAAGTCGACGCCGAGAAGGTCGAACGGATCTACGTCGCATGACCCTCCCCTCGCTGCCCGCATCCGGCTCCACCAACTGGTACGCCCACTACACGGCGCTCGACGCCGCCGTCCGCGGCGCCGGAGCCATCCACGTCAACAGCTACGGCGCCGACAGCACCGCCATCGCGGCAGCGTTCACCGCCGCCGCGCAAATCACCACCATCCCCGACGCCTACACGGCCGGCACCGCCCGGCCGCGCAAGCAGGCCGTCATCTTCGACGAGGGCATCTACTCGGTCACCGCGACCGCCACGATCCCCCAGGGCGTCGACGTCATCATCAAGCCCGGCGCCATGATCCGCGTCGCCTCGTCGATGGGTGCCGTGTTCGACACCGCGCTCGACGTTCTCGCCCAGGACCAGACGATCGACTGCCAGGGCATCATCGACTGCAACAACCTCGCCACCCACGGCATCTACGCGCGGACGTTCGCCACCTTCCGCATCCGCACCCCGCGCATCTACTCGCCCACCCAGCGGGGCATCGTCCTCGGCGACCCGGCGTCCTCCTCGGTGTCCTACGAGGCGCACGTCGTCGAGCCGTTCCTGTGGCGACCCAACGACCAGACCGTGCCCGCCACCAGCGTCGGCATCCACATCTCCAACGCCACCGACTGCACCGTCATCTCCGGGTCAGTCAACGGCTACGACATCGGGGTCAAGGCCGAGACCGGCGGCAACACGTTCGTCGGCGTCCACCCGTGGAACTACGGCACCATCAGCGGCGTCCTGACCACCTCCAACAACCCCACCTACTGCTTCCAGGAAACCTCGACCGCCGCCGGCAACGCCTACATCGGGTGCATCGCCGACACCGCCAAGGGCACCGGGTTCCACATGGCCGGGCAGGGCGCGCGGCTGGTCGGCTGCAAGGCGTTCAACTCCGGGGCGACCGGCCTCGACAACGTCATGAACGGCGTTGACGTGTCCGTCGCCGGGGCGGTGTCCTACATCTCCGGGCTGCACGTGCAGGGCGGCAACTCCTCGCACCGCATCGCAGCCGACATCGTCGGCGACCTCACCGAGACCACCATCCTCGGCACCCTCACCTTCGATACCAGCGCCACCACCACCTCCCGCATCCTCGGTCAGGCCCCGGCGCTACCCCCGGACCTGTACGACTCGTTCCTCGGCACCGACGGGTCGGCACCGGCAGCCGCCCGGTGGACAGTCACCACCGGGGGCGGCAGCGGCGCGGCGGCAGTCATCAACACCAACCGTCTGCGGATCACCGCCGGCGCTACGGGCGGCTACTCGGCCAGCGACCGGGTCACCGTCGCCTCCGCACTGCCCGCCACCCTCGCCGACGTGGACCTGCTGTTCCAGCTCGAGTACGGCAACCCGGCAGTGGAGTCCTACTTCTGGGCGGGGGTGCGCGGCTCGGCGGCGTACTTCCCCGGCGGCTCAGGCTACGGGCTGGAGACGTCCGGTTCCGGCGGCTACATCCAGCTCAACAAGTGGGTGGGCGGGGTGAAGACGAACCTGCACGTCCTCAACAGCCTGACGTTCGCGTCGGGGTCGCGGTACTGGTTCCGGCTGCGGGTCCAGGGCTCCACCGTGTCGTGGAACTACTGGCCCGAGGACGAGGCCGAGCTGCCGCAGAACTCGTTCGTCACCACGGACACGGGGGTCACCGCTGGCGGTCTGGTGTCGTTCGCCGCCGCTGGTGGCAGTGCCGCGGCAGGCGGCATCATCTACGTCCGGAAGGCCGCGATCTACGCCCTGTAGTCCCACCCCGCACGACCTGGCCCCGGCCGCTGTCATCACGACGGCGGTCGGGGCCGTTTCGGCGTTCTAGGCGATCTTGTCGTGTTCCCCGCACCCTCGCCGGGCGAGGGTGCGGCTAGACCTCTCGCGCTATCCGGGCGGCAAGCTCCTCGAGCTCCGCCATGCCTTCGCTGATTAGAGCGAGTCGCTGATCCAGTCGGCTGAACGTCGAGTCGATCTCCGCTCCCAGCTCAGCGAACCGGGCGTCACGAGCCGTCTCGTGCTCCGGGATTAGTTGCTGGATCTCGCCCCTACGGCTGTGCCAACGCATATCTCATCGTCCCACACCCCCACACCTAGGGAGCCTCCGCTCCGGGCGGGCGAGTTCTAGGCGATCTTGTTGCGCCACCAGTGCGCCACGAGATTCACAACCAGCCGTGTCTATCGTCTACGTCGCCGGTAATCAGTGCAGGTCAGAGAAGAACCGCAGGTCAACGGATAGGGCGAAACACAGGTCGGAGGTGTCGGTGATCCTCACATCTCAGCGTCCTGACTCCCCATCTGGCCTGCGGTTTCGACATCCGGCGGGGTCAGGGCCGGTGCCCGTTGCGCCACTGATGCGCCACGGCGTTTAGTCCATGCCGCACGGATGGAGTCGTGCGCGTCCGGCTGCAGGAACGCGTACCGGTTGACGAACGTCAGCGACGAGTGCCCCAGCGCCTGCGCGATGTCCCACAGTGGCACCCCGTCCTGCACCATCCAGGACGCGAACGTGTGCCGGGTGACGTAGGCCCGGACCGGCTCGATGCCCGCACGCTCCAGCGCCGGATGCCACACCGTCTTGAGGAAGTTCGACTGATCCAGCCGGCCACCCCGCGGCGCAGGGAACACGGGACTGTCGGGCAGCCGGTCGGCCACCGTCGGCCACAGCATCGCCAGCGCGTCCGGGTGCACCGGGGCCATGCGCCGCGACGCCTCACTCTTGGGGTAGGACCGCAGCCCGAACTTCGTCATCACCTGGTCGACGCGGATCAGCCCGCGCTCGAAGTCCACGGCCCCGACGTCCAGCCCGGCCAGCTCCCCGGACCGCAGCCCCGAGTGACAGGCCACGGCAACCATCGCCCGCCACTGCTCCCCCTGCGGCGCACCGTCGAACGCCAGCAGCAGCCGGTCGTACTCGTCACGGCTCAGCCAGCGGGGCGCCGGCCGCTCCAGCTTCGGCAGGTCGATCTTGCGGCACGGGCTGGCGGGCAGGATGCCCTCGAGCTCGGCGTCCCCCAGCATCTTGTGCAGCACGTGATAACAGCCCGCCGTGACGTGCCCGCCGCGTTCCCTGCCCAGTTGGGTGACCCACGACTGGACGTCGATGCGCCCGATCGACCGCAGCGGCCACGCCCCCCAGTGCGGCAGGACGTAGCGGGCGAGGCGAAGGTTCTCCTCGTGCGCGGTGGTGGCGGCCACGTTGCGTGCCTTGATCCACCGGTCGTGCCACTGCTGGACGGTGACTCCCCGCCCGCGTTCGGACCGGATCTCACCGTTGCGCATCGCCGACTCGGTCTCATCCGCCCACGCCTCGACGACTCGCTTGAGCGCGTCCGTCTTGGTCAGCTTCCGCCCCGACGGGTGGCGGACCGTGGCCTGCCA
>JBFIHF010000166.1:0-13329 GCA_041601915.1 Bradymonadaceae bacterium | reverse complement strand
GTTGCTGCAGGATCACCTCGACGAGATGGACGTCGGCGAGCGGGACGAGTTTCTGGAGGTCGTGGCGAAGGACTGCGAGCGGCTCGACCGCCTGGTGGGCGGGCTGCTGGAGCTCGCCCGCGCGGACGTGCTACGTCCCGGAGCGGAGTCGGCGGATGTCCACGCCGTGATCACCTCGATCGCGGAGTCACTGACGAGCGCGACGTTCGATGTCGAGGTCACGGCGAGCGATTCAGGCGGCATCGCCGCGATGTCGGTCGAGACGCTGGAGTCGATCATCTCCAACCTGCTCGGGAACGCGCGGGAGCACGGTGCAGCGCGCGCTCTCGTGGACATCTCGACGGCCGGTGATCGGATCGAGGTCCGCGTTTCGGACGACGGCCCGGGGATCGACGCGTCCCACGTGGATCGAATCTTCGAAGAGTTCTTCACGACCGCGCGCGATCACGGGGGCACGGGCCTCGGCTTGTCGATCGTGCGAGCGCTGCTGGAAGCCCACGGCGGCTCGATCGATCTCGTCGACCCCTCGTCGGCGTGTTTCGTCATTCGACTGCCCGCCGCGCCGCTCTAGGTCTCCGTCGCTCGCCAGTGGACGAGTTCCGCCCGCCCGGCCGTGCCGGTGCGCGCGTACAGCCGTTGGAGC
Source organism: Bradymonadaceae bacterium (assembly GCA_041601915.1). Taxonomy (GTDB): domain Bacteria; phylum Myxococcota_A; class Bradymonadia; order Bradymonadales; family Bradymonadaceae; genus JBFIHF01. Next base: position 12,686 of record JBFIHF010000166.1, on the reverse strand, counting down.
ATCGTCTTCACCGTGCTCGACGCGATGCCCATCACCTGGCCGATCTGGGCGTTGGTCAACCCCTGCTCCACGTAGTCGAGCAGCTCGTTCTGGCGCGTCGTCAGCGTGACTCCGCCGTTGCCGGTGATCGGGGTGGCGGTGGTCACGATGTGCGCTCCGAGCGGGGACGGTACCTTGCGCGCGGTGAGGCGGAACCCGAGCGCGGGATAGGTCTTCTCCACGACCGTGAAGGGCGGTCGCGGGCGAAGCCGCTCGAGATGGCCGCGCAGCGCGGGCCGGTTTTCGAGCATCGTCTGCCCGGCCTGTGAGTACGACTGTAGCTTTCCCTGAGGCCCGAGGACAAAGCTCGCGCCCGCGGCGTTGTCGAGGATCTCGCTGGCGATCGCTTCGTAGCCAATCGCGCGCGAGGCGATCGCCAACAGTTGCACGAGTGGCGCGACGGCGGCGGCCGCCGTCGCGAGGAGCGTACGCTCTTCGGGGTGAAATCCCGCCTCACCGGTCGGCAACCAGACCATGATCACGGCGACGACGTGTTCATCCTCGCAGACGAGATAGCGTCCGAACCAGAAGACGTCGAACTCCGCCATGATCAGTCCGACGGGGCTCGCCGCGTATCGGGCGGGATCGACCAGCGAGCCGATCGGTTCGACCCATCGGTTCCGGTGGACCGCGGGAACGTGCAGTGGATTGTACGGCAAGCGGCCGGTGGTGAAGAGGCGGAGCAGCTCTTCGCTGGGCAACTCGACCGCGACGCCGTTTCGAAATGCGGCGAGTGTGACGTCCTGCAGGGCGATGCCGACAAGGCTTCGGGGGACGTACAAGCTCGTCTCACGCGCGACCACGGCGAGGGTGGTTGCCACGTCTGCGCCCCCCGACATCGAGGCGACAGCGGCTGCGATCAGCCGATCGTGAGTCATAGGCGCGGTTCCGCCGCGTGTACTCCGATCGGAGTATCGCGGACCCCGATCCGAACTGCCAGTGTTTCGATATGGAAAAGCGACATCTGCACATCGAAACGACCGCTCTTTGCCCGCGCGTGCCCGTCTTGTTGTTTGCAGCGGAGGAGCTTGGTCTCGCCGTCGAACTGACCGTTCGACCTACTGGTTATCTTCTCCAACAGTACGACTCCGTGGGTCCCATCCTCCACGATGAGGGCAAGACACTGGTGGGGCTCGACGACGCGTTGCTCGAGATGGGTCGTGACCTCAACGACCGGGAGTACGAGGAGCTCGTTGCCGCGATCGGGTTCCACGTCAAAGCCGTGCGGCCCGCCCTGTTGGCGCTGGTGCGGCGGGAGCCGCAGGCGCTGGCGCGGATGGAGCGCTGCCTCGACGAGGTGGACGCGCGGGTGCACGACGAGCCGTCGCCCGCGGACTGGCTGGAGATACCGCTGATGAAGTTGCCATCGCTGGGGGTGTCGTTGTCGGCGTGGCCGCGGCTTGAGATGCACACCGATCAGATCGCCCATCGCGCGACATGGCAGCGCACGGTGAGTCGACTCGCGCAGCTTCGCGGCTGACCGTTCGCGGGGGCACGGAACTCGGGTCGCGCTGCTCGGGGTTGGAAGCGAGGGCAGAGTCTCGTACGATGCCGAGACTCCTGCTCTGAGATCTCATGAAAGTTGTGGGGCTGCTCACCGTGATCGCGCTCGCTTCGTGCAGCTCGCCGCCCGCGGCCACCGACGTGGGCGCCGATACCCGCGCCTCGGCCGATGTCGGAGCCGATGAGGGGCGCATGGCCGACGATGGCCCACCGCCGCGTGACGCTTCGTCGCCCGACGTCGGGTTCGACGCCGACGCCCCGGATCTCCCCAACGTGGTGCCGACCGCGTTTGAGGACTTCTGCACGGGGCTCGCCGTGCACTACGCGCGGTGGCTGTCGCAGTGCTATGGCGCTGCGAACTACGATCCGACCGACGAGATCTTGCTCGCGCGGTTCGCCGAGCAGTGTCTGGTCAGCGCGCCGTCGGCGGCCGCGGGACGCATCAGCTATGACGACGAGCAGGCGACCCGTTGTCTGGCCGCGCTCGACGGCGCGACATGTGATCGGTTTGTGTTCTTTACCCGAACCCCCGAATGCGTGGGGGTCACGACCGGCGCTCAGGCGCTGAGTGACTCGTGCTACGCCACGGCCGGTAACTACTTCGCGATCGCCCGGGAGTGCGCGGACGGTTGGTGCTCGACGGATGCCTGTCCGGGCAGCTGCCAGCCCTTCAACCAGGCCGACGAACCATGCGGCGATGCGGGCGGCGAGTGCGACCCCGCGTCGACGTGGTGCGACTACGCGGCGAGTACCTGCCGGTCCTACTCTGCAGACGGTCAACCCTGCGTCAGCGGCACACAGTGCCAGAGCGGGCTCGAGTGCCTGAGCAGCGTGTGCACGGCGGCGATCGCACTGGGTCAGGCGTGCAGCGAGGCGGCGGACCTGTGCGAGAGCGGCACCTTCTGTTCGGGCGGGACCTGCCAGACCCGCGTCGCCACCGGTGAGCCGTGCCGCAGCTATCTGAACTGTGCGGACGGCGAAACGTGCCTCGGCCCGGAGGTCTTCTCGGGGATGGCATCGGGCGTTTGCGCGCCGCGCGGTACCGGCGGCGCGACGTGTTACGCCGCACCGACCGATTGCGCGGCCGGCTTTGCGTGTGTAGGCGGGGTTTGCGCGTCGCGGCCCGCGATCGGGATGCCGTGTGAAGATCGCTCCTTTTGCGCTGCGGGCGCGTGGTGCCGCCACGAAGTCGTCAACGACGATGGAGTGTGCACGGCGCTGGGGGCCGCAGGCTCCGCGTGTTCTCACGGGTATGGCTCCGCCGCCGTCAACGGGAGTTGCCTCGACGACTTGTACTGCGTCGATGGTGCGTGTCGCGCGCGGGGCGAGCTGAACGACCCCTGCAGCAACACGATTGAAACGTGTGCGTCGGAACTGTTCTGCAGCCGCACCACGAAGACCTGCGTGGCGCGTGGAGCGTCGGGTGAGGCGTGCAATCCGATCTGGCCGATCTCGTGCGCGCCCGGCCTGAGTTGCCACTGTGCGCAGGACGACGCGAGTTGTGATCAGATCGAGCCGGACGCGAACCCCGGCGACAGTTGCGCGCCGGCCCAGCCTCTCGGAGCGACGTGTTGGCGCGGTCTCGAGTGCGCGTCGGGGCAATGCGCGGATCACGATGCTGACGGGACACCGACCTGCCAGCCCGGTCTCTGCCTTCCTTAACTTCGTCTGCGTAGCGAGAGTACCCATGAACGCATTGAAGCCGATTGTCTTGTTGAGCTTGCTCGTAGGATGTGGAAACGGGTCAAGTCCCACGCCCAACAACAACGACGACAATAACGTCGCAGACATGGGGTCGCCGGACAGCGCGCCGGACGAGGGCGCAGCGGACTGTGTCTCCGACGAGACGCGTCCGGGCGGTCCTTGTGGCCTCAACGGCCGCGGTACGCTCGTCGAGCGCTGCACGGCCGGCGCGTGGGTGGAGACGGCGACCTGCGACGACATCGATGCGTGCACAGACGGCGAGCTCTCGAACAGCGAGACGCCATGCGGCCCGGGGGACGCCGGGCTGCTCGAGACCGAGTGCGTCGACGGGCAGTGGGAGGAGACCGAGGAGTGTACGGGGCTTTGCACCGAGGACGAATCTCGCCCAAGCGCCACGGCCTGCGGGGCGTTTGGGGCTGGCTTCGTGCTCGAGATCTGCTCGTTCAGCGAGTGGGTGGAGTGGACATGGCGCGACGGCGGATCATGCGACGATCCGTCGGCTTTCGAAGGACTCGGCGAGCTGAATCCCGGCGCGCAGGATGCCACCTCGCAGTACGAAGGCGTCTATGTGGGCGGCGACAAGTTCGTGTTCATCGCTGACACCTCGGCGGAGGGCCGCGAACTGTTCGTGAGCGACGGGACGGCGGGCGGCACGCGGCTCTTGCGGGCGTTCAATCCCGGCATCGCAGACGGGCTGCGGGGCATGACGGGCTTCATCAATCCCGCCGGCATGAAAGTGCGCGACCGCGGTCTCGTTGTCGCAGAGGGCGGTGCGAATGACGGGATTTGGAGCACCGACGGCACCGACACGGGGACCGTACAGCTGAGCACGTTCGCGCCGAGGATGCTCGCGGAGCCGCGCGTCGCGCGAGGCGGCGCCCACGCGTTCTTCCAGTCCATCGAGACCGTCACCCCCATGGTGAATCGCCACCACGTCTTCGTGACCGATGGCACCGTCGCAGGCACCGTCGAGCTCATGGATTATCTGACCCCGCAGTCGCTAGGGCGCGTCCCGATTTCGTGGCCGGACGGCTCGAAGTCGATGTTCTCGGTGATCGGGCCTCCGGGATCGGGATCGGACCTCTACTGCACCGACGGAACGGCCGCGGGAACGGTGCTCGTGGGGTCCCATCGCGGGAACACCGATGACGGCGCCTTTGTGGGCGGTGCCTACGTCTTCACCGGCGAGTTTCTGGCCGGCAACTACACGCTCATGTCGACGGATTGCGTCACGATCACCGAGCTGGCGCCGGTGAGCGTGTATCCGCGCGAACTCGTCGCATTCGGGACCGACCAGATCCTGTTCGAGGGCGACGACGTGACGTCCGGCCGAGAGCTGTGGACGTGGGACCTCGCCGGTGGCGCGCGGATGGTCAAGGACATCGTGCTGGGCGCCGCCGGAACGAACTTCTTCGCGAAGGTCCCATTCGGCGATCACGTGCTGGTCGTGCATCGCCGCCAGGCGTCCGACCCGTACGTGATCCTGAGCACCGACGGGACGGCCCCCAACACGCTCGACCTGCTGCCGAATGCGCCGCTGATGGAGGTGCCGAAGATCGTCGCGAGAGGGGACCAGTTTGCATACTGGGTCTCGTCGAACGGCAATGGCGATCAGCTGTATCTGACGAACGGTTCCGCGGCCGACCTGCTCGACGACGGGGCCCGGTACGAGCCGATGCTGATGATGGACGGGCGGCTCGTCTACACGTCGACCGACATCGATGCGAACGTGAACCTGATGACCGTGAACCTGACCTCCGAGAGCCGTGCCATCGTGCGCAGCTTCGCCGAACCGATGTCGATTCCGCGGGTCATCGGGCTGGATGTGGGGATGAGAATGGACTACGCGGTCTTCGAGGTGGCAAACGATCCGTTCTCGGGCCTCGAACCGTGGGTCCTGCGCAAGTAGCGCCGCTTACTTCGTGGCGGCCCAGCTGCGGATCTCGCTGCGGAACCACTCGTCGGCCGCATCGGTCCACTTGTAGTTCTCGCGCACGTACTTGACGGTGTCTTTCTCGATGTCGGTGTAGCCGCCCCCGTCCTTGACGGCGGCGAGCAGCTTGCCGGCGTCGTCCTTGGACAGCCGTCCGTCGCCGGCGCCAGCGGTGAGCTTGTCGGCGAGGTCGAGGATTTCGCGGTCGTACTTCTTTCCGTCGATCTCTTTGTAGTAACTCGTCATTTGTCGTCTCCGGTGGGGTGTCTGTCCGTCGCGGTGTACCACGGCGGCGGGGGCGCGATCTATTCGGACTCCGAGATCTCGGCGAGGACCTCGGCGAGCACGTCATCGTAGGTCGGCCGCTTTCGGCGTTGCGGAACCTGCTTGACCGGTTCGGACTTTTCCGGCTTTCCAAACGTGATCGGGGTGCTGAGGACTTTTCGGATCTTTTGTTCGAGTTTGCTCATCGGGTGCTCCTCGCCTTGTCTGCTCTTGAAACTAGTCGCGACCTCCTTGCATGTGTAACGGCGAAGCTTCGGCAATTGAGTGCCGGTTCCTGCACACAACGCTGCACTTTCCAAATCGGCGCGGTCCAGTTAGAGGATCGTTCGGACTTTCTTCCAACAATGGGCGGCGCTAGATGAACGTGCGATGGCTTCCTTTCCTTGCGCTGTGTGTGCTCGCGGCCGGCTGCGCCACGTCACCACAACCGCACTACCGCGACATCGAAGCTCGGCTGTCCGATCGAGGGTTCACGAGCCTGCCGCGGTCGGCGACCGATCCGAGCCGGGGAGCCAGCGCCGGCCGCGTCGGCACCGCGATGTCGGTCGACGACGTGGTTGCCGCGACGCTGGAGAACAACGAAACACTGCGTGCACAGCTATCGAGGGTCGGAGTCAGTACGGGAGAGCTGTTGGCCGCGGGCACGGTGTCGAACCCGACCGCCGAGGTCATGACGTTCTTCCCCGCCGCTGGCGATCGCCCGTTTTCGCTGGAAGTCGGGGTGCTCCAGGAGCTCAACGACTTCGTGATCCGCAGGCACCGCCGAAACGTCGCGCACGCGCAGCTGGAGCGCACTAAGTTGAGTGTCGCGGAGTCGATCCTCAGTCTGTCCGCGCAAGCCCGTGCCGCCGCGTACGACTACCTCGCGGCGCGAGCGGTGCTTGAGTTGCGCACCCAGTCGAAGGACGCTGCCGGTTCGAGCAGCGAGATCGCCGAGGAACTGCGCGCGGCGGGCAACATCAGCCAGCTCGACATGATGAGGCGCCAGGCGGCGCGCGAGGAAGCCGTGCTCGCGGAGCGCGTCGCCGCGCAGCGGTTGCTCGGGGCGCGGGAGCGCGTGACACGATTGATGAGCCTGTCCGCCGACGCCGCGTCGACGTGGGAGATCAAGGGCGCACTGCCCGAGTTGCCGAAGCCTGTGACCGGCACGTCCGATGCGTTCGAAGAGCAGACGGCATCTGCCAGTCTGCAGCTCGAAGACGGGCGATTGGCCCTGCAGGCCGCGACGGCACGGCGCGGCGCCGCCCGCGCGTCGGCCTGGCCGCATCTAGCCCTCGGGGTGTTCGCCGAGATCGAGCCCCGCGAGGGCACCGTGGGTGTGGGGCCGGCACTGGAGCTGGAGCTGCCGATCCTGCGGTTTGGGCGTGGGGACATCGCGGCGGCCGACGCCGAACTCGTCGCGGTGCGACACGACAACGCCCAGCGCGAGGTCGAGGTGCGGTCCGCCGCGCGCGGCGCCCGCGCGACGCTGGTCCAGGCGGCTCAGCGAGCGCGCCTGCTGCAGGATGTGCTGTTGCCGCTGCGCCGGGAGGTCACACGCGAAACGTTGAAACATTACAACGGCATGTACATCGGTGTCTTTGAACTGCTGCAGGCCAAACGCGATGAGATCGAGACGAATGTCATGTGGATCGAGGCTGTTCGTGACTACTGGACCGCGCGAGCGCAGGTGGACCTCGCGGTCGCAGGAGGCATGCCGGCTTCGATGCCCGTACCCACGATGAGCTCACCGGGCGCACCGTCCGGCGCCGAGTCACACTGAGGAGTCTGCGATGACCGATGAACCCCAACAGCCTCTCCTGACGCGGCGCGACGTATTGCTCGGAGGCGCAGCACTGGCGGGCACTGCCGCGTTGTTGCGCTCCACGGACGCGTTGGCGCTGGAGACCGATCACACGGGCAAGGCGCCCGATGGACGCGTCTACACGCCGAACGGCGCGACGGCGAACTACACCGTTGTGGACGGCGTCAAGGTGTTCCATCTGCGCGCACACGAGTTCGAACGCGAGTTTACGCCGGGCCTCACGCTCACGTGCTGGGGGTGGAACGGGTTGACGCCCGGCCCGACGATCGAGGTCACCCAGGGAGACCGCTGTCGCTTCTACGTGAGCAACGAGCTGCCCGAGGCCACGACCGTGCACTGGCACGGCGTCTTTCTGCCGAGCGGCATGGACGGGGTCGGCGGCTTGAGTCAGCCTGTCATCAAGCCCGGCGAGACGTTCGTGTACGAGTTTACGTTCCGCGAGGCCGGTACGTTCATGTACCACCCGCACGCCGACGAAATGACGCAAATGGCGATGGGAATGGTCGGCATGATCGTCGTGCACCCCCGCAAGCAGCGCGGCCCCAAGGTCGATCGCGACTACTGCATGATGTTGCATCAGTGGCGGGTCGAGCCAGGGACGAGTCGCCCCGATCCGAACGCGGACTCCGGCTTCAACATCCTGACCATTAACAGCGCGGTGTTCCCGTCCACCGAACCCCTGGTGGCCAAGACGGGGGAACGCATTCGTCTGCGCTTTGGCAATCTGTCTGCGATGGAACACCACCCGATTCACCTGCACGGGTACGCCTTCGAAGTCACCCAGACTGATGGTGGGGATGTGCCCGCGTCGGCGCGCTGGCCCGAGACGACGGTGCTGGTACCGGTCGGCTCGTGCCGCGTGGTCGAGTTTGTCGCAAATGTCCCCGGCGACTGGGCAATGCATTGCCACATGACGCACCACATCATGAACCAGATGGGGCACGGGCTGCCGAATCTGCTCGGCGCAAAGCTCGCCAAGACGGAGGCCGCGGTCCGCGACCTCGTGCCCGGTTACATGGTGATGGGCACCACGGGGATGGGCGGAATGGGCGAGATGCAGATGAGCAATCCGGACAACTCGATCCCGATGAAGGGTGGCAAGGGGCCATTCGGCTTCATCGACATGGGCGGGATGTTCACGATTCTGAAGGTTCGCGACGAGGTGAGCGGGTATGGCGATCCAGGCTGGTACAAAAATCCCACGGGCACCACGGCCCGCGTGGCCACGGCGGAGGAGCTGAGGCGAGACGGTATCCCCTCCAAAAGCCGCTGAGAGCGCGTGCCTTGTACGATTCTTGACGGATGCCATTTCAAAGCGAATTGGACCGGCGTAGCGTTATTTCTAACGCTCATCGTGGAGGATCGACGTGTATCGGAAAATTGGGGTTGTTCTGACGCTTGCATCGCTTGTCTGCGTGAGTTGCTCGAGTGACGATGGACCCCCCGATACGCCGACGAACAACGCGACCAACAACACGACGACGCCCACCAACAACACGACCAACAACACGACCAACAACGTGCCCGGGGAGTGCACCGCCGAGTTCCAGTACGACGACTGGCGCGTGAACTCGAGCCGTCGGTTCATCAAGGCCTGCAGCCCGTACATCGCCAACACCAGTATCGAAGTGAGCGACGGGGCGACGCTGACGATCGATGCCGGCGTCGAGGTCCGCGTCCCGGCCGGCGAGTGGCTGCGGGTCGACGGCGGAAAGATCGTGGCACAAGGGGAGGCCGACGACCCGATCGTCTTCACGAGCACGGAGTCGAGCCCCGGCCCTGGCAGCTGGCTGGGCCTGCGAATCTCGCCGGGCGCGGAGAGCGGCAACGTGCTGTCTCATGCCGTGATCGAGTATGGCGGTCAGGAGGGCTTCGGCACCGAGGCGTGCCTGACGGTCGAGCCGGGACGTGCCGGGCGTCTGAGCCTCACGGACGTCACATTCTCGCAGTGTGCGCGGGGCGGTCTCGCCTCAGCGGACGCAGTCTTCACCGCGATCTCGGGTCTGGTGTTCGAGAACATCGACGGGTTTGGCGTGGCGCTCGGTGCCGATGCCGTCGGCAGCGTCACTGAAGCCTTCAGCTACGACGGCGTGAGTTACAACCGCATCTCGACGGAACCGGTGACCAAGAGTGCGACCTGGATCAGTCAGGGCATCCCGTATCGTGTCGCGACGTCGATCGATGTCGCCAGCGATCTCGATCCGGTGTTGAGGCTCGAGCCGGGTGTTCACTTGCAGTTCGGCACCTCGCAATGGCTGCGCGTCGGGGCGAACGGCGACGGTGGCCTCATTGCCGCGGGAACCGCGGCGAGGCCCGTGATCCTGGAGAGCAACTCGACGACCGATGCCAGCGGGGCATGGCTCGGGGTACGGTTCGACGGGGCGGTGATCACGGGCACCTCGCTCTCCTCCGTGATCGTACGCCACGCCGGTCAGGAAGGTTTTGGCACACTGGGTTGTGTCAGCATTGCGACGTCAGCGTCCGATCGGATCGCGATCACGGACTCGCGGTTCGAGCAGTGTGCGGGCGCCGGCGTCGCCGCCGACGCGCCCAGCTTCGGCTTCACGGCGTTTACCGGCAACACGTTCCGAACCTCGGCGTTTGGTATGCACCTGCCGCCCAACGCCGTGTCGACGGTCGGACCCCAGACGTACGACGGCGTGCTCGCGAACCGGATTCGGGGAGCCTCGATCGAGCGTCCGGGCACCTGGGTTGCCCAGGACGTGCCGTGGAACGTGACGGGATCGATCGATGTCGGCGGGCAGGACCTGCCGCAACTGACGCTGGAGGCTGGCGTCGAGTTGCGCTTCACCGGCGGCGAGTGGTTGCGAATCGGCAGTCTCGGTCCCGCGCGACTCGTGGTGCAGGGCACGGCGGCGCGTCCCGTGGTGCTGCAGAGTTCGCAGGCCGCCCCGGCCGCCGGCGACTGGCTCGGCATTGCTTTCGAGGGTGATGTGTTGGGGGGTACCGAGATCGACTATCTGACGATCCGTCACGCCGGACGCGAGGGCTTCGCCACCGGGGGCTGCGTGTCGATCGCGACGTCGGAACCGGGCCGGATCGGCGTGACGAACTCGCTGTTCGAACAGTGCGGGATCGCGGCGATCGGCGCTGCCGCTCAGGGCTTCGAGTTTCGCGCCGCCAGCGGAAACACCTTCCGCGACACGCCGTATGGCTTCGCCGTGCCCCCCAGCGCGATCGCGTCGATCGACGGCACGCAGACCTACGCCGGGGTCCCCGCGAACCACCTGCGTGGCGGGACGCTCGGCAAGACCTCGACGTGGGCGAACCAGGGCGTGCCATGGGAGGTCACGGATTCGGTCGACGTGAACAGCACCACCACCACGCCGATCCTGACGATCGAGGCGGGCAACGAGTTCCGCTTCGCGGCCGGCCAATGGTTGCGCATCGGTGCGAACGGGGCCGGCGGCATCATGGCGAACGGGACCGCGGCCGACGTCGTGCGATTCACATCGAAACAACCGACGCCAGCGCCAGGTAGCTGGCTGGGGCTCAATTTCGCGAGTGGGACGGCGAACGGCTCGGTGCTGAACAACATCCGGCTCGACTTCGCCGGCGAGAACGCGTTTGGGCAGCGCGGCGGGGTGACGCTCGCCAACACGGGGAGCGCGCTGACGATCCGCAACTCGATGTTCGACAACAATGCGCAGGTCGACATCTTCGTCGACTCGCAGTCCTCACCGATTCTCATGAACGTGATCGGGAACGTGGGCTACGAGTAATCACGACTCGCCGATCATGGTCTTCGCCGCGCGCGGCGTGTTAAGAAGCGCCCGCCGCGCCCTGTCGTGGCTCTGCCTGTCTTGTGTTCGGGATTCCCTCCATGCTTGAGTCTGACGAAGGTGACAACGACGGAACCGTCGAACGTGCCCTAGAACTCGCCGAGAGTGGCAAGACCGCCGAGGCGGCGGAGCTGCTCGACGAGCTCGGGCCCAACGACCGTGCGTGGCTGTTCGCCCACATGGATGCCGAGACGCGGTCGAGCCTCGTCGGCGCGTTGCCGGCGCGGGTCGCCGCTGAATTCGTGCACGGTCTCGGCGAAGAGCAGGCCGCGGGCGTCATCGAGGATCTCGAGCCCGAAGAGGCGGCGCGCATCGTGCTCGAGCTCGAGAGCGCCGAGCGAGCCGACCTGCTCGCGATGCTCGACACCGACGACACCGAGCGCATCCTCACCTTCTTGCAGCCCGACCAGGCCTCCGAGACGCGAACGCTGCTGGCCTACCCGGCCGACACCGCGGGCGGTTTGATGGTGACGGAGGTCCTCCGGTTCCAGAGCGGCGTGACCGTCCGCGATGTGCTCGACGATCTGCGGGAGGGCGCAGACACGTATGGCGACTACAACGTCCAGTACGCCTACGTCGTCGATGCCGACGGCGCGTTGTTGGGGGTGCTCCGGCAGCGCGACCTGCTCTTTGCGCAGCCAGCCCAGCAGGTCACCGACGTGATGATCCCGGGGCCGGCGTTCGTCCGTGTCGACGCGACGCTGTCGTCGATGCATGAGTTCTTCGACGAACATGGATTTGTCGGCGCCCCGGTGCTGGACGCCGACGATCGCCTGGTCGGCGTGGTGCGTCGTTTCGCGGTGGAAGAGGCGATGCGCCGCCAGATGAACCGCTTGTACCAACGTCTGAGCGGCATCATCGGCGGCGACGAGCTGCGCAGCATGCCGCTTCGGGAGCGAGCGGTGCGGCGGTTGTCGTGGCTGTCGACGAACATCGTCTTGAACATTCTCGCCGCCAGCATCATCGCCGCACACCAGGACACGCTGCAGGCCGCGATCGTGCTCGCCGTGTTCTTGCCGATGATCAGCGACATGTCCGGCTGCAGCGGCAATCAGGCCGTCGCGGTCTCGCTGCGCGAGTTGACCCTCGGCGTCGTGCGCCCGCGCGAGATCGGTCGCGTGATCGTCAAAGAGCTGTCCGTCGGCATCGTCAACGGGATGGTGCTCGGCACGCTGCTCGGCGTGGCCGCCGGCCTCTGGAAGAGCAACCCGTGGTTGGGCATCGTCGTCGGCGGCGCACTCGCCGTGAACACCGTGATTGCAGTCGCGATCGGCGGCGCGATCCCCCTCATCCTGCGCCGCTTCCGCCTCGACCCCGCCCTCGCCTCGGGACCCTTACTGACCACGGTCACCGACATGTGCGGCTTCATGCTCGTCCTCACACTCGCGTCTAGCGTCATCGAACGGCTCTGAAGCGCTTGGCGGCTTCGCCGCCGCGCGCTGGTGGCGAGCGCTTGGCGGCTTCGCCGCCGCGCGCAGGTGGCGAGCTTGGCGCTTCGCGCCGCGCAGGTGGCGAGCGCTTCGCGCAGGTGGCGAGCGCTTCGCGCAGGGAAGGCGGGGCGCTTCGCGCCGGGGGCGCTTCGCGCCGGGGGCGCTTCGCGCCGGGGGCGCTTCGC
>JBFIHF010000165.1:0-13452 GCA_041601915.1 Bradymonadaceae bacterium | reverse complement strand
GACGCCATGGACCCTGCCGGACGACCCGGACCCGGACGCGTCGGTGGACCACTACCGGTACTGGTCGCACGTGCACGCCGAGCTGGTCCCCTTCTGGTACAGCCTCGCGCAAGAGTCCTACGCCGGGAATCAGGACGGCATCATTCGCCCGTTGGGCGTGGAGGCAAGCTGGGCCGGCGACTACCGCTACATGTTGGGCGACGCCTTCCTCGTCGCGCCGATCCTCGACGGAACGGGCATCCGCGATGTCGCGGTGCCGCCAGGGACCTACTACGACTGGTGGGATGAGCAGGTCGTCTCGGGCGGCGCGACCACCTCGTTCGATTACGCGGCCGACCTGCGCCGAATCCCGTTGCTCGTGAAATCGGGCGCCGTCGTGCCGATCGCCAGCGAGTCGGCCATCGCCGGTCTCACCCAGGGCGGACTCGGGGCGGCCGATGTCGTGCTCGCCTGGCCCGATATCGCTCCCAGCACGTTCGTCGCGCACGACCCGGATGGGCAGACCACGACCCACGCCACCCAAGACCGTGGCGCCGACGTCGTCTTCACGGCCTCGCGCGCCGCTCGCCCGCTGGTCGTGCGGCTGCGGTTCGACGACGCCGTCGCTGCCGTGACGGTCGACGGAACGCAGATCGCGGCTGTGGCGAGCGAAGCGGAGCTCTTAGCCGGTCCCTCGTATCGCGTTGCGGCGCCGTACATCTGGATCTCGAGCCCGATCGCGGCCCAGTCCGTCGAGTTCGTGGTTCGCCGCTAAGGCCCCAACGCCCCCATCGCTTCAGATCAGGACGGATATGCGCTGGTATTTCGAGAGTTCCGACGAGCCCAGGCAATTCTGGGACGCCAAGTTCGAAGACGGCGTGGTCACGCTGGTCACCGGCGTAGTGGGCGGCGAACGCGACACGCAGACGATGGACTTCGACGACGTCGATGAAGCCGTTGCCGAGCTGCGCGCGCTGGTCATGCCGATCATCGCCGCGGGCTACACCCAGTCCCTCGCCCCCGATGAGCGCTACAAGCCGGATCCTCGCATCGCGACGTTCTACGCCGAAGAGCTCCTCGACCACTGGAAATCGATGGGGGTCGCCCCCGGCGAGCCGAACCCCTACCGCGACCTCTGGCGCGAGTATCTGGCGGCGGAGCTGCCGCCCGAGCTCGACCAGTTCCTGGGTTGGCGGTCGACGCACGACTTCGGCTACTGCAACTACGGAGAGTGGCGCATCTGGGACGCGGACCGCTGGCTACCGGAAGCGGCGCACGGCAACCTGTTCGAACAGCTCGTCGTGAGCGACCAACAGAACTACCTCGGAACCGCGATGATGGAGCATTTCGCGGGCTGGGTGTTTGTCGGGTCGGCGGGCAACGGCGATCAATACTTCGCACATCCCGACCATGGCGACCCGGATCGCGCCGAGATCGTGTTCTTCGACCACGAGACCCACAACCCCGAGTGCTTCATCGCGGACTCGCTCTCCTCGCTGGCGTGGCTCAACCGGTGCTACCTGAACCTCGATGACGAGGACTTTGATCACGAGCAACTGTCCGCAGACTTTGGCCTGATCGAAGATCGGACCCAACCGTCCTGGCATTACAGCGCGCTCGAGGACGAGCTGGGCCTCGAACCGAGCTTCGAGGGCAAGTCGCGCGGGATCTTCTACTTCTATCGCGCGATCTGGCTCGACCAGTTGCTGCGCCCCAACCGCATGGGCGTCGAGGACATCGAAGATGTGTACTACGCCGACATCCACGCGGGGCTGCGTTTTCAGGACGCGCTGAACAGCCCGTACTTGCGAAGCGCGCCGGTGACGGCCCTGTACTGGATCTGGCGACTGTGGTGGTTCGACAAGCCCGAGCTCGAGTCGTGCCTCGCGGTCACCGCCGAGCATGCCTCGCCGATCGTTCGCGACTGCACGGCGCTCATTCGGGAGTTCCAATCGGGAAGGAAGAGCCTCGGGGAGATCGAGGATATCTTTGCGCGACGCGATGAGTTCCTGGCTCTCGACCTGGACCCTGACCGCGCGGAAGCGCGCGCCGAGGAGGAGGCGGAGGCGACTCGCCGGGCCGAAGTCGAGCTCGCCGAACAGTTGGAGAAGGCGCACCGCATCATCGCCAGCGGCAGCGTCGAGACGGTCCGTGAGGCGGCGTGGGAGTTCACGGATCAGCCGGACGTGCTCGAAGTCCTGTACGAGTTCCTCGAACACGAAGATCCCGCCGTGGGCCTGTGGATCCGCAGGGCCGAGTTCCTGTCGAACGCCGGATCGACGCGCGAGGGCCGGTCCTACTCGTTCGAGGACGATGAGGTGCGTGAAGTGATCGCACGCGATGGCGCGATCATCGCCCCGCTCTACGCGGATCCCAGCGAGCCCTACGATCTGCCGATGGCCGCTCGAGCCGCGGGCTTGCGGATGAAACCGGCCCTGGTCTCGGCGCTGGCGAGTCGCGACAAGTACTGGCGCGGGGCCAAGGCGGCCGCGGAGGGCCTCGCCGCGATGGGCGCGACCGACCAGACGGCGGCGCTGATTGAGCTGCTGGACGAGATCCGCTGGGATCGCGACGACCACATCGCTCAAATACAGCGCAGTGACGCGTTGCTGGCAGTCATCGAAGCGCTGGGCGAGCTCGGCGGAGACGACGCGCGGGACGCGCTTCTACGCCTGCTGGACACCGACCTCGCGAAGGTTCGGCCGCGCACGCTGCGAGCGCTGGGGATCCTCGGGGACCCGACGACCGTGGATGCGATCATTGGGCACCTCGGCACCGCCACGCGGCCGGCACTCTTCGCACTCGCGCACATCGGCTCGGATGCCGCGCGTACGGCCGTCGACGCTCACCTCGCGACGCTCGCGGGGCCGCTGACGCAGCTCGCCTACGAGCACGCGATGGCACAACTCGCGGCGCACCACGCCGGCGACGAGGCCGACTGGGCGCTGGTGAGGCGACTCACGCGGGTCGTCGAGGCGAACCGCTACGACGATCTCGAGTTCCACCTGACGCTCATCCACCTGCTGCACGCCGATCCGGAGCGCGACGCCGCCGTCGCGTTGATCGGCGAGTATCTGCACGATGACCGGCCGATCGTCCGAGACGCGGCCCTCGCCGCGCTCTCGATCGGCGATGACTCGCCGCGTCTGCGTTGGTTGGATCGGCCCGCCGTCGACGCACTTTTCGCCGCCGAGGGCGTGGAAGGCCTGCGTTCGGCGCTCGCGGATCCGCGCGCCGTGTTCCGGCACAACGCGCTGCGCAAGGCGATCGACGAGGGTGTCGGCGCCGACGTTTCTGCCGAAGCGTGCGCGCTGGTGCGGCTGGTGTGCCGCTTCACCGACTACACCAACGGCTACCTCCAAGATGCGTCGGTGGTGACGCACGCGGTCATCGAGGCACTCGCCCACGTCGGCACCGAGGAGGCCGACCGGCTGCTCTGTCAGCTCTGGCGGGGCGGGAACGTGCTGTACGCCGACGCCGATGTGCTCAAGTACGACCGGGACGACATCCAGTCGCGCCTTCAGCCCTACGTGGAGGAGGTCGAGGCGGCCCGCGCCGCGAACGCCCCGCCCGCCGCACCACGCCGGCGGCCGGAGTTGTTCGTCCGCTCGCCGTGGGTGTTCGGCGGCTGCGTCAACGGGCTCGCATGGTCCCCCGACGGCGAGCAACTCGCGGTCGGTGGCGAAGGCGGCGTCAAGCTCTTCGGACCAGACGGGGACGTGGTGCGCGCGTTTGCCGATGTGAACGGTGCCTGGGTGTACGACGTCGCGTTCCACCCGGACGGCACGTTGATCGCTGCGGGAGCACACGCCGGCCACCTGTGGTTGCTCGATCCCGAGACGGGCTCCGTCGTGGCCACCCTCAAGGGACACAGCGGCGTGCCTTGCGGCGTGAGGCGCGTGAGCTTCTCCCGTTCGGGAGACCAACTCGCCAGCGTCTCGGACGACCGTTCCTTGCGAATCTGGAACGTCGCGAGCCGCGAATGCACGATGGTTTGGGAGGATCCCGCCGACGTGAACGCCGTCGACTGGGTGACCGAAGACCTCGTCGTGATCGGTACCGATCGAATGCTGCGACTCATCTCGACCAGCGGGGACGAGGTCGACTCGCAGAGCTGCAGCAAGGTCGCCGAAGTTCGCGTCAGTCGAGCGCTGGAGCGGATCTACGTCGGCGCGGCCGGACACCTGCGAGCCTTCGGTCTCGACCTGTCCGAGCGGCGCTCCGACGATCTGGCGTCCGACGCCGTGACGCGGATTCGGCTGCGGACCGACGAGCTGGTCGCGACGTCGTGGGAGGGCGAAGGGGCCGGAGTGTCGTTCGTCCCGTACGACGGCGGAGATCGCGAACATCTGTCCGGCCACCGCGCCCCGAGCTTCGCGCTCGATCTGCGCCCGGCGTCGGGCGATGTCTACGCGGGGGGCCGGCCAGGGGTAGTCGCCCGATGGACGGCCCACGGCGAGCCGCTCACCGAAGATCGTGCGTTTCACACCGACGAGATCTCATCGATTGCGTTCTCGGGGACCGAGATCTTGACGTCGTCCGATGACCAGACGGCGATTCGCTGGTCCGCCGACGGCGATGCGCTCGCCGTCTACCGAAGCCCGCAGGGCCGGCTGTCTGACGTGACCGTCGACGGCGCTCATGTCTATGTGACGGGGCCGGACTTCGCCGGCTGCTTCACGCTGGGCGGCAAGCTCATCTGGAGCGCGAAACCCGCGCGCTCGGAGGCGCTCGCGGTCACCGACGACGCGGTCGTCGTGGCCAGCTACAACGAGCTCTGGTGGTTGGACCGCCAGACCGGCGAGGTCGTGCATCAGTCCGGCGCGTTCGCCAACAGCTTCATCTTTCGCTGGGCTCGGCTCGACGCGCGCCGACTCGCGGTCGCCGGCTACGACGATCACAAGCTGTTCGTGTGGGACTTGGCGTCGCGGGAGCTGCTCGAGACGTGGGACCTGCCCCCGTCGGAGCGCGGCGGCATCTGCGGCATCGCGATCGCGAGCGACCGTTTGTTCGTCGCGCGTTGGGACAAGACGATCGTCGTGCTCGACGCATCGAATGGCGCGGTGCTGCGAAAGGCGACGCTCCCAGGGACGCGGTACCCGATCGCCGCAAACGCGGACGCCAGCCAGCTGTACGCAACGGCCGGCTCGATGGTGGAGATCTACGACACCTCGACGTTCGAAGTGGTCGCCCACGTCGACGTCGGCGCCAAGCTGGAGGTGCTAGCCGTCGCCCCCGACGGCCAGTGGTTCTTCGGGGCCGGATCCGGCGAAATCTTCACCGGCTGAGCCCGACCGCCGATGGCCTGCTCGTTGCCGAGACGTCGCCTGCTCTGTATCGTCGGGGCCGACGGAGCCAAGTCCCATCATGAAACCCGTTCGCATCGGACCATTCGAGATCCATGAAGCCGTCGGTAAAGGCGGCATGGGTGTCGTTCACCGCGGTATCTACCGGGGACCCGGTGCGCCCGTCGCTGTGGCGATCAAGTTCGTGACGCCGCCCGACGGCGACAACCCGCGGTTCCGTGACGCGTTCGTCCGCGAAGCCCAGTCGGCAGCACGCCTGCATCACCCCAACATCGTCGGCGTCTACGACATCGGCGAGGTCGACGAGTTGGGCGCCGTCGCCCTCAACCTGCGGCCTCGCACCGCGTTCCTCGTGATGGAGTTCGTCGACGCCGGCACCCTGGAGGATGAGGTCGGAACGCTGGCGTGGTCCGAGCTTCGCGACATTCTGCTGCAGCTACTGGATGCGCTGGCCCACGCCCACGCGCTGGGGATCGTGCACCGCGACCTCAAGCCCGCCAACGTGCTGTGCCTGAAGCGCGAAGGCCGGTACGTGCCGATGCTGACCGACTTTGGGATCGCGCGGGCGATGGACACGCAGCCCGAAGAAGCCGCGGAAGACGAGCCGCAGCGCGTCGCCGGGACGCCCTATTACATGGCACCCGAGCACGTGATGGGGCGCTGGCGCGACGAGGGCCCGTGGACGGATGTCTACGCGCTCGGCGCGCTGGCGTGGCATCTGACGACGGGCTCCGTACCGTTCGCCGGCAACACCGGCGAAGTCTTGCGCGCCCACCTGATGGCCGATCTGCCGGTATTCGTGCCGCACATCGACGTCCCGGACGACTTCGAGCCCTGGGTCCGACGACTCCTCGACAAGGATCTCACGCAGCGATTTCGGCGCGCAGCGGATGCCGCCTGGGCGCTGATGCACTTGCCCGACGTCGACGAGCCGCGGGCGACGACGCGCAGGCTACGCCCGATCATGGCCGCTCCGGGCCCGACCCTCGAGGGCCTGACCGGTTCATTGGCCTCCCCCGACTCCGTGATCGAGTTGCGCGCCCGCGGCGCGGTTCGCAAGGCCGGCCTCGCCCCACCGATCCCGGCGGATTGGCGACGCGGCGACGAAGGCGATCGGCGGATGCTCGCGGGCGCCGGACTAGGCCTCTTCGGCTTGCGACCGGTGCCGGTGGTCGGTCGCGACGCCGAGCGCACCGTGCTCTGGGACGTGTTACGCAACGTGCACCGCTCGCGCGGCCCCCACGGCGCCGTGGTCACGGGCGTACCGGGCGCCGGCAAGAGCCGGATCGTCGAATGGCTGGCCGAGCGGGCCGAGGAAGTGGGCGGCGCCGTAGTCTTTCGCGCCACGCATTCCGGCGCCATGATTGGCTCCGACGGCCTCGTCCCGATGATGGCGAGGTTCACTCGGACGCGCGGACTTCCGTTCGAGAACGTGATCATGCGCGTCCGCGCCCTGTACAGCGATCTCGACCTGAAGGGCGAGGAGGCGCTGTTCGACGCTGTGGCACTGACGGAGCGCATCCTCGGACGCAACCCGGAGAAAGCCGGTGGTCCACGTTTTCAGAGCCGGCGCGAGTGGTTCTCCGCGCTGTATCGGCTCATGGGCGGCCTGACGCGAGAACGCCCGGTCCTGCTGTGGCTCGATGACGTCCACTGGGGCGAGGAATCGCTCGAGTTCGCGCGCTACGTGCTGGGCGGCGAGGACGACGAGAGCTACCCCGTGATGGTCGTTGTGACGTGCCCCGACCTCATCGACGCACCGGAGTCCGCCGATGCTGCCGCCCAGCTTCGCGGGATCGCGTCGCTCCCCAACGTCGAGACCGTGGCACTGGGTCCGCTCGGCGACGAAGAGATGTCCGATCTGGTCGGACGGATGCTGGGGTTGGACCCCCAACTCGCAGCGCTCGTCGTCGAGCGCACGGCAGGCAACCCGCTCTTCGCGGTCCAGATTGTCGAAGACTGGGTCTCTCGCGGAGCGCTGCGTCTGACCGCCGACGGCTTCGCCGTCGCCGGCGACGAGGCGTTGCAGCTTCCCGATGACGTCCACACGACGTGGACGCGACGCGTGACGGAGTTCGTGAGTCGCTTTGACGACCCGACCTCGGCTCAGCGGGCGTTGGTGCTCGCAGCGGCGCTCGGGAGCACCGTGGACGCGGGGGAGTGGGCCGCGGCCCTTGACGCGCTCGGCGTGGGGCTCGCCGACGCGATGCCGAGTTTCATCTCGCGCCTCGTGGCCGCGGGACTCGTCCTGCGCGAGAGTCCCGGGATCGCGTTTGTTCACGGCCTGCTCCGCGAGAGTCTGCTGCACTCCGTGCACGACGACGAACGACCCGCGCTGGAGAGCGCGTGCGCGCAGGCACTCGAGCGCACCGCCGAAGCGCCGTTCACGCCGCGACGGGCGGAACGCATTGCCGGCCATTGGGTCTCGGCCGGCGAACCGCAACGCGCGTTCGACGTGCTGTTCGCCTCCGTGCTGGGCCATCGTGAGGTCGCCGAACATTCGGCGATTCTCCGCATCGCGCGGCGAGCACTCGACCTCGTCGGCCAAACCGTGCCGGTGGCGCACGAGGTGGGAGCGCTGTTGCTCAACGTCGCCACCGCGCTGCGCCACCTCGGTGATGTCGACCAGGCCCGCGAGTTCATCGACACGGGTTGGGAAACGATGTGCGAAGGCCGCGCCGCGACCGACTTCGCGACCCATCCGGACCCGGATCGCAACCCGATCCTCGCGAGCCTCCTCACCGAGGAAGCGATCATGGTCTACGAAAACGAGAACGACCTCGCGCGGGCCAACGAACTGCTGGAGATCGCTGGGGACCTCGCGGTCGCCGTCGATGATGCGGTCTCCGCCGGATGGGCGTCGAAGATTCGGTCGCGGATCCTGTGCTCGATGGGACGACACGCCGCGGGGGTCGACGCCGCCCGAACGTCGGTGCGGTACTATGGACGCCTCAAGGACGATCGGCCAGATTACTACTTCTCGGGGCTCTGCGAACTCGCCGGCGCGTTGCGCGTCGCCGGCGAATTCGACGAGGCGTACGCGACGATGGAAGAGGCGGCGCTATGGACCGCCGATGTCGGAAGCCGCGAAGCGCTGGCGCTGGCGGCGATGGAGTCCGCCGAGCTCGCGCGAGCCACCGAGCGCTACGACGAAGCGCGCGGTCACTACCGCACCTGCGGCGAGTTGTTTGACGCCCTCGGCGGCAAGAATCGGTTGCTCGTGGGGCTGAACTACTGCCTCGTCGACCTCGAATCCGGGGACCTCGAGGCGCCGTTCGAGCACCTCCTCGAGCTCAAGGATCAGTTCCCCGCCGTGGGCATGCACGGCTTCACTCCGCTGGTCGATCTCGGCCTCGCCGCGTGTTGGGCCGCGCAGGGTAACTGGCCGGAGTACGAGCGCGCGATCACGACGGCTCGCGAGAAGCTCGCGACGCAAGACGTCCGTGACCAGGAACTCGCCGGCATCGCCGTGATCGCGGCGCGAGCGGCGCTAGAGCATGGCTCGGAACTGGGGCGCGCAGCGTGGGAGCTCGCCAAAGCGCTCGGGGGGCCCGATCTGCGGCCCTCGCGGCAACTCGACGTTGGGTTGCTGACCGAACGCTACGATAGATCCAGCAGCACGTAGGCGAGCACAACGAGCGCCGCCGCGACGGCCATCGCCAACACGATCGCGCCCGCGCGAGATGGCGCGACGAACTCGTCGTCATCGGGGATCGCGTGCTCCTGTGACGTGGAACGTTGTCTCACGGTCTGACCGCCCGGTGCGGGCGCCTGCACGCTTCGCCTCAGCCGCCATGCGCCGACGACATCCGTGGATTTGCCCTGGTGGTCGACGCGCACTTCACGAACCTGAGCGTTCGCCTGAATCGCGTTGAGGCGCGTGAGGACTTCCTGCGCCGTCGGCGGGCGCTTTGCGGGGTTCTTGTTCATCATCTGCGCGACGAGCTCCGACAACGGCTCCGGCACCTCGCGCACGTACTCCGCAAGCGGCGGCGAGGTGCTCGTGAGGATCTGGGTGGCCAGCTCGGTGTGCCCTTTCGCCTCGAACGGCGTGTGCCCACTGAGCAACTGATACAGGATCACACCAAACGCGTAGAGGTCTGATGCGGTCGTGGTCTCGTCTCCGCGCAGCTGTTCGGGGGCGGTGTAGTGCAGGCTCTCCGGCGCCGCACCTTCATAAGTCGGGGGACGCACTTCAGCGATGGCGGCGACGCCGAAATCGAGAACTTTGGCGCGCGGACGACCTTCGGCCCCCGGCGAAAGCATCACATTCGACGGCGTGAGGCCGCGATGCACGATCCCGTTGGTATGTGCGACGTTCAGGGCCATCGCGACGTCGCGCGCGATCAGCACCGCGAGTTCGATCGGGGCACGTCCCGCGGCACAAATCGCACGTAGATCGTCTCCGTTGACGAACTCGCCAACGGTGTAGAACCGATCCGCCTGCGGGTCGTGGCCACTATCCAGCACGGCCGCAACCGTCGGTCCGCGCAACCGCTGGAGCGCCGCCAGGCGTTGCGCAAATTCATTCGAGCCGCGAACGGCGGGCGGGATCTCGTCGTTGTACACGCGGATCGCGACGTCTCCGGCCGTGGGACTCGTGCCTCGGAACACGCTGCAGTTCGGTCCCTCGGCGATCAGCGCCCCCAGGGCGTAGTCCTGCAGCTTTCGCCCTCCGAGCTCCATCGTGGGCACACGGATGCCCGGCTCCACGAGGTCGAGCTCGTCGTCCATCGGCTCGGTGCCCGTCTCGAGGCCGTCCTCGGTGATGCGGATGATCTCGCCGGTCTGATTCGTCCGGTCGATTCCGCGCAGTAAGGAGCGCTGGATCTCCTGGGATACGTCCGCGCTCAGCTCCGGCGACTCGTTCGCCAGATGGATCAGCGCGGCGCGCAGGCGGTCCGCGACCTGGGTGCCCGTTCGCGGTCGCGAGTGCGGATCCTTGGCCAGCATCTGCATCACCAACGCCTTCACATCCTGGGGGATGTCGCCCTGCATCGGCGGCGGCGGATCCTTGGCATGCTGCACCAGGATCTTGACCACCTCTTTGCCCTGGAACGGTAGTTGTCCCTCGAACAGCTCGTAGAGCACGATGCCCAGGGAGTAGATGTCGGAGCGCACCGTGACGTCCAGATCACCCGAACATTGCTCGGGGCTCATGTAGGCGGGCGTGCCGAAAATCGCTCCCTCGGCGGTCAAGCGTCGCCCTCCGCTGTCCGCCGCGAACAGATCCAGCAATCGGGCGAGCCCGAAATCAAGGACCTTGACCTCCCAATCCGTCGTGACGAGCACGTTCTCCGGCTTGAGATCGCGATGCAGAATGCCGTGTTTGTGGGCGTGGGCGATCGCCTCGGCCAGCTGAATCGCGATGCGCAGCGCGATCTCGAGCGGCAGCTTTCGGTCGCGCGTGATCGCGAACAGCTCCTCGCCTTCGATGTACTCCATCACCATGTAGTTCGCGCGAAACTCGTCGCTGTAGCCGAAGTCGAACAGGGTGATGCAGTTGGTATGGCTCAGGCGCGCGATGGCCTTGGCCTCGCGCTCGAAACGCTCGACGTGGTCGTCTTTGGCCTGATGGTCCGCCAGCAGAACCTTGATCGCGACGCGCCGGTCCACGGACAGCTGGACGCCCTCGTAGACAATCCCCGCTCCGCCGCGACCGAGCTCACGCACGATCTTGAACCGGCCGGCGATCGCCTTCGGGGTCAGCTTCGTTGACTCGGACTCTCTGACGGGCTTATCCACCGTACCATTATGGTCGGGTTACGGTGGCCCGCAACTACTTGCTCAGTTTTCGCACATCACAAACCAACACATGCCACGAAGCGTCCGGGATCGGGCTCGGTGCTAGACGCCCATAGGTAGGATCTCGAGGCGTACTCAACACATTGGTGGGCCGTTGTGCTCCGCTGGTCCGCTGGTCTGCTGGTCTGCTGGTCAACTTCAAACTCAAACTGGACCCGCCCTCCGACGAAGATGCCACCACGCGCAGCGTCGTGAGCCCCTCGCTGACCTGCGGAGCCGGGCTGCTCGACGCTTCGCGTGGTGGCTCCGTGGCCGGAGCGCGGGTCCAGTTTGAGTTTGAAGTTGACCAGCAGACCAGCAGACCAGCGGACCAGCGGACCAGCGGATTGAGTGATTATGTATGATTTTGTGTTAGGTCCGGGGGTGCGCCGGACCCGGCATCAGCACGTCGAGCGGCAGCGCACGGGCGTGATGGCCGTCGCGGCCCGTCACGGGTTGCGCCATGCACAGGGCGTTGAGAATCGCTTCCTGGGTCGCGTCAATCGTGGCTTCGTAGAGCGGATTGATGAACGGATCGCCCAAGACATCGATCTGGTACAGCTTTTTCTCGAAGGCGCGCGGGACCGCGTTGCCCGTCGAAAACGCGAGGACGATCTCACCACTGCCGTGGGCGGCCATGGATCCGCAGCGGCCAATCCCCAGCGCCGCGCGCTTGGACAGGCGGGAGAGCTGCTGGGAGTTCAGTGGCGCGTCCGTCGCCACGATCGCGATGATGCTGCCGTAGGACACGCGACGCTGGATCTCCTTGCCCCACTCGGCGCCGAGCCGTCGACCGACCGCCTCACCGTCGACGCGCAAGTCTTCGAGATAGCCAAAATTCGACATCACGAGCACCCCGACGGTGTAGACGTGGGTGTCGTCGATCTGCACCTCGCGCGACGACGTACCAATCCCGCCGGCGAGGTCGCACGTGACCATGCCGGTCCCGCCGCCGACGTTGCCCTCCGCCACGGGGCCGGACCTCGCGTCCTCCAATGCGGCGAACACGTGCTCGGCCCGCACGTGGCGACCCGCGGCATCGCTCAGCCACGAGTCATCACACTCGCCGACGAGTGGGATCACGACGTCGTGCTCATTGCCGATGCCGATGTGCTTCTCCACCATCCACTCCACGAGCGCTTCCGAACACGTCCCGATCGACAACGTGTTGGTGAGCAAGATCGGCGTTTCGACGAGCCCCCATTCGACGACCTGCGTGAGCCCGGAGATCTCGCCGGCGCCGTTCAGCACGAACGCACCGCCGATGAGGCGTTCGGTGAAGATCGCCCCCGCGTTGGGCAAAATCGCGGTGACGCCCGTGCGGACGGGCCCCGACCCGCGGTTCAGCGGGCCCTCACCGCGCACGATCGTGCTGTGGCCCACGTGCACGCCCGCGACGTCCGTGATGGCGTTGAAGGGTCCCGTTCGGTAGACGCCGAGTTGTCGGCCGAGGTCCCGAAATCGCTTGCGCTCACTCATGATACGCACCCGACTGTGCCTGCAGACGACGCAACGCCGGGGCGAGAATCTCGCCAATCAGACTGGTGTAATCGATGCCCGCCGCCGATGCGATCAGGCACAGGTCCGACCAACCCGGGGTCAGCCCCGGCAGCGGATTGCACTCGATGAACTGCGGTCTGCCCTGCGCATCGAGTCGCGCGTCGATCCGTGCGACATCGCGACAACCGAGGGTTTCGAACACGCCGATCGCGAGCTTCGCGAGCGCCGCACCGAGTTCCGACGACACCTGCGCTGGCGTTTCGTAGCGCACGCCCATCTCGGTCTCGATCTTGTGCCCGAACGTGTAGACCGGGTTGGTCATCGTGCTGTCGAAAATGATCTCCATCGGTGGCAACGTCCGAGGATGAAACTCGCCGAGCACCGCGATCGTGAACTCGCGCCCCGGTAGGAACTCCTCGACGAGCACGACCTGCCCGTAGCGCTGAGTCATGTCGGCCACCCGCTCCCGCAGCTCCGCGACGTCGGCGCAAACACTGGCCTGGGTGACGCCCTTGGAGCTGCCCTCGGCATTGGGCTTCGCGATCACCGGAAATGTCAGGTCGAAGTCGTCCAGCGCGTCGACCGAGGCTACCAACCGGGCGCGCGGCGTCAGCATGCCCGCTTCGCGTACCAGCCGTTTCGCGAGCCCCTTGTCCAGCGTGATCGCCAGCGTCGCCGGGTCTGAACCGGTGTACGGGATATCGAGGAGTTCGAGCACCGCTGGGATCTGTGCCTCACGGTTTCGGCCCCGCAGCCCCTCGGCAATGTTGAAGACGACATCGACCTCGGACGGCGGCAACAGCGAGAGCAGCTCGGGGGTCGCCTCGAGGTCCACCACGTCGTGGCCGAGGGCCTCGAGCGCGGCGTGAATCGCGGCCACTGT
>JBFIHF010000164.1:0-13511 GCA_041601915.1 Bradymonadaceae bacterium | reverse complement strand
GCGTCGCTCCGCGGTCATCAGGTCGTGCAGACCCTGCACGCGGCGCGAAGCGTCAAGTGCTCGCGACCTGCGCGCGGCGGCGAAGCCGCCAAAGCGCTCGCGACCTGCGCGCGGCGGCGAAGCCGCCAAAGCGCTCGTGACCTGCGCGCGGCGGCGAAGCCGCCAAGCGCTCGCTACGGCGTGCTTGGCGGCGAAGCCGCCAAGCGCGCGAGGGCGTCGGCGCGTTGGAGGAGGGGTGGGTTGCGGAAGGGGCCGTGCATGTGGGCGATGTGGTGGGTGGCGGTTTGGGGGTCGAGGCCGGCGGCGGTGATGAAGAGGGGGCGTTGGCTGGTGCCGCGGAGCAGGGGGATCGCGGCGTGGTTGCAGGCGAACTCGTTTTTGGCGACGCCGATGATGGGGATCGCTTCGTCGAGGGCGCGGTAGAGGTAGGCGCCGAGGCCGGGGCGGTCGGACGCGTCGAGCCAGACGTAGCCGTCGACGACGATGCAGGTCAGGGATTCGCGGAGCGGGGGCTCCATCGCGTCGAGGGCGGCGAGCAGGCAGGGGAGCTCGCGTTTGTAGAAGAGCCCCGGCTCGTAGTCCGCGATGGAAGGGAGCGTGGTGAGCCACTCGTGCGAGGGGGTTTCGGCGGACCAGTCGTCGAAGGCGACGGCACCGACCTGGGCGCCGGCGTCCGAGTACATCACGTCGATCGCGACGATCACGTCGCGTCGCGAAGGACCTGGGCGAAGCGCCAGACGTCTTCGTAGCTGTTGTAGAGGGGCGCGACGCCGAGGCGGATCACGTCGGGTTGGCGGAAGTCGCAGACGATGCCGGCGCGTTGGAGGGCTTCGAAGAGCTCGCGCCCGTCTCGGGCGGTCTGGATCGAGAGCTGACCGCCCCGGGCGGCGGGGTCGCGGGGGGTGATGACCTTGTAGCGCTCCGTCGGGATCGCGTCGATGAGGTCCAGCAGGTAGGTCGTGAGCGCGATGGATTTGGCACGCAGGGCGGGCATTGTCGCTTCGGCGAACAGGTCGAGCGATGCCTTGTGGGCCGCCATCGCGAGGACTGGCGCGTTGCTGAGCTGCCAGCCCGCCGCGCCGGGTTGCGGCACGAACTGGTCGGGCATCTCGAAGCGCGTTTTGGGGTCGTTGCCCCACCAGCCGGCGAACCGCGGGAGCTCGGGCGAATGGGCCCAGCGCTCGTGGACGAAGGCACCGCCGACCCCGCCGGGGCCCGAGTTGAGGTACTTGTACGTGCACCACGCGGCGAAGTCGCAGCCCCAGTCGTGCAGCTTCAACTCGAGGTTGCCCGCGGCGTGGGCGAGGTCGAAGCCGACCCGCGCGCCGGCGGCGTGGCCGGCCGCGGTGATGCGGGCCATGTCGTAGGCCTGCCCGCTGTAGTAGTTGACCCCCGAGAACATCACCAACGCGACGGATGCGCCGTGTTCCGCCAGCCATGCCTCGACGTCTTCGGTGCGGATGAGCGCCTCGCCGTCGCGAGGTGCGAACTCGACGATCGCGTCGGCGGGGTCGAACCCGTGGAAGCTCGCCTGAGACGCCACCGCGTAGCGATCGGACGGGAACGCGTTCGCCTCGATCATGATCTTGAAGCGGTCGGCGGTGGGCCGATAGAACGACGCCATCAACAGGTGCAGGTTCGTCGTGAGTGAGCCCATGATCACGACTTCATGGGGCAGGGCGCCGACGACGTGCGCGGCGGGCTCCGCGAACATCTCGTGGTAGTCGTACCAGGGGCGTCGGCCGTCGAAGTGACCCTCGACGCCGAGATTCGCCCAGTCCTCGAGCTCTTCGAGCACGAGCTGCTGGGTCGCCTTGGGCTGAAGCCCCAGCGAGTTCCCGCACAGGTAGACGGTGTGCTCACCGTGGATCGCGGGGAACAGAAAGCGATCGCGAAACGAGCGGAGCGGGTCTGCGGCGTCCAGGCGTTGGGCGTCGTCCAACCCGTTCATTTTTGCTGCCCGTGAGCGATGGCGGCGGCGATGTAGCTGCGGAACAACGGGTGCGCCGCGGTCGGACGGCTCAGGAATTCGGGATGGAACTGGCAGCCGACATACCAGGGGTGGTCGGGCAGCTCGATCATCTCGACGAGGTTGCCGTCCGGGGACTGGCCGCTGATGAGCATGCCCTTGTCGGTCAGCTTCTCGCGGTAGTCGTTGTTGAACTCGAGGCGGTGGCGGTGGCGCTCGTTGACCTCGCTGGTGCCGTAGATCTCGGCGGCCTTGGAGCCCTTCGCCAGCACGCACGGATAGGCGCCGAGGCGCATCGTTGCGCCCTTCTCCACGGTCGCAGACTGGTCGGCCATGTACGCGATGATCGGGTGCGGCGACTTCTCGTTGAACTCGACGGAGTTCGCCTTGTCGAGGCCGCAGACGTGGCGCGCGAACTCGACGGCCATCAGCTGCATGCCGAGGCAGATCCCGAAGTACGGGACGCGATTCTCGCGGGCCCATTTGATGGCGAGGATTTTGCCCTCGATGCCGCGCTCGCCGAAGCCGCCCGGGACGAGGATGCCGTTCACGCCGCCCAGTTGCTCCTCGAAGTTCTCCGCGACGAGCTCCTCGGAGTCCACGAACTTGAGTTTGACGCGCGCGTAGTTGGCGATGCCGCCGTGCAGCAGCGCCTCGTTCAGCGACTTGTAGCTGTCCGTGAGGTCGACGTACTTGCCCACGATCGCGATCGTGACCTCTTTTTTGGGGTGTTTGATCCGCTTGACGATCTCCTTCCAGTCTTTGAGATCGCTGGCCCGGGACCAGATGTTCAGCTTCTCGGAGATGAGCTGGTCGGCGCCTTGCTCCCACAGCATGATCGGCACTTCGTAGATCGTCTCGGCGTCGCGCGCCTCGATGACGGACCCCGGCGCGACGTTGCAGAACAGCGCGATCTTGCGCTTCATCTCGTCGTCGATCGGATGCTCGGTCCGGCACACGAGCACGTCCGGCTGGATCCCGATCTCGCGTAGCGCGCGCACGCTGTGCTGGGTGGGCTTCGTCTTCAGCTCACCGGCTGCCGCGATGTAGGGGACCAGCGTGACGTGGACCGACACGGCGTTCTGATCGCCGAGCTCCAGCAGGAGCTGTCGAATTGCCTCCAGAAACGGCAGGCTCTCGATGTCGCCGACGGTGCCGCCGACTTCGATGAACGCGATGTCGATGCCTTTGGTCGCCGCCAGCACGCGCTCTTTGATCTCGTCGGTGATGTGCGGGATCACCTGCACGGTCTTGCCGAGGTACTCGCCGCGGCGCTCCTTGTTGATCACCGCGTCGTAGATCTGTCCGGTCGTGAAGTTGTTGCTCCGGCTCATGCGCGCCGACGTGAAGCGCTCGTAGTGACCGAGGTCGAGATCGGTCTCCGCGCCGTCGTCGGTGACGAAGACCTCGCCGTGCTGAAACGGGCTCATCGTGCCCGGATCCACGTTGATGTACGGGTCGAGCTTCATGAAGGTCACGCGCAAGCCGCGGTTCTCCATGAGCGCGCCCAGCGCCGATGCCGTGAGCCCCTTGCCCAGGCTCGAAATGACCCCACCGGTGATGAACACGTACTTCGTCTGGTTGATCGCCATGGTCTCTTCTCGACTATCGCCAAATAACAAAACGCCAAATGCGCCTGATTTCTCGGGCGCTTCGACTTCGTCTGTCTATGTGTGAATCGCGGTCAGTAACGACCGGCAAAGAATCCCGCGAGCACGGAAGCGGACTATAGGGTCGACCCCTGAGACACGCAAGCCGATCACACAACGAGGCGCCGACGAAAAACTTGGACGGCGCGGCGGCATGGTCCACGATCGGCGTTGGCCTCGACCACGGAGGGACGATGAGCCGACGTGCCCCGATGAATCCTGGCTTCCGGCCGCACCCGATCGTGACGGCCGAGATCGATCGCTCGGCCGCCGCGGCCGACCGGCTACTGGCGACCCCCGCCGATTGGCTGCGACGCGTCCACTGCGCGCGGCTCGACGTCGAGCTCGAGGTCGCCGAGCCGTGCGGTGTGCTGGATTTCGAAGGCTTTCGATCACTGTGTACGGCGTGGCTCCGCTATCCCGGTCTCGCGGGCCGGATCGAACAGCGCGTGGACGTGCTCGTGGACCGATCCACCGCGATCCGCGCGGAGGTCGTCGGTGACCGGACCCGCCGGGTGTACTTCACCACGCTGTTTGACGACGGAACGTCGCTGATCTCGGTGGCGGACTCGGCGGTCGCAGCCTGGATCCGATCGGATCGCTGCGACGTGCTCGCGGGCACCGGCGATCTCCCGGCGGACCTCGCCGCGTTTCGCGCCCGCCTCCGTGAGCACGAGATCGAAGGGCGAGCGCCGCTGCTGTGCGCCAACGGCGCCGCGTACCGAGTGCACATGCGCCTCGGCGCGCTCCAGGGCTCGAAGCTCGCGGATCGCTCGATCGGGCCCCACGGACTGCTCTATCCGATGACGCTGATGCTTGCAGCGCAGATGGTGGCGCGCCGCGATGCACAGGCCGATCAGCGCGGGTTGCCGGGGAGTTCTGGGCGGGAGCACTAGCCAATCGGGCGGCTTCTCGTGCTATGATGGCGACATGGACGAGCTTCAGAACAAGATCATCGCCGCCGTTGACGCGGCGTTCGAGGCGCAGCTGTCGGCGCTACAGGCGCTGGTCGATCAACCCAGCCACACGTTCGCGCGAGCCGATGTCGAGGAAGCGTCGTCGCTGCTCGATCACTTCGCCGAACAGGCCGGCCTCAAGTCCCACCGACATCGCGCGACGGACCCGCAGTTTGCGGACCATCGGGTGTACACGACGCCGGGACTCGGCGCCGCGGATCGCGCGGTAGCGCTGGTCGGCCACATCGACACCGTGCACCCACGCAGCTCCGGGTTCGTCGACTTCAGCCGCGACGAAGTCGCCGCGCGCGGACCCGGCGTGCTGGACATGAAGTCCGGGCTGACGGCGGCGCTGTTTGCGCTGAGCGCCTGCCGAGACGTCCTGGGCAGCTACGACAACCTCGCCGCGCGCCTCGTCTGCGTCACCGACGAGGAGGTCGGCTCGCCGACCAGCCGCGACCTCTACGACCAGTTGGCACCGTCGATCTCGTCGGCACTGGTGTTTGAAAAAGGGCGCGATGAGGACCGCATCATCACGTGCCGCAAGGGCGGCGGGACGTTCCGCGTCGTGGCGCATGGTCGCGCCGTGCACGCCGGCAACGACCACGCGAACGGTCTCAACGCGATCCATGCGCTCGCGCTACTGGTGCCGCACTTCGAAGCCGTGACCGACTACGAGCGCGGGATCACCGTCAACGTCGGCGTGTTCGAGGGCGGCACCGCCAAGAACACCGTGCCCGACCAGGCCTCGATCGTCATCGACGCGCGGTTCGTGGAAGCCGATACGGTCGCCGAAGTGCAGCGAAAATTCGAGGAGATCATCGCCACGCCGATGCCCGCTCGCCTCACCGGCGTCCGCTTCGAGCTGACCGGCAAGGTCACGCGCCCACCGATGGAGAAGACCGCCGAAAACGAGGCCCTGCGCCTCGAATACGAGCGCCACGCCGCCGCCGTCGGCCTGAAGGTCGGCGAGGCCCCCCGCCAGGGCGGCTTCTCGGACTCGAACCTGCTCGCCGCGCACGGGATCCCCACGATCGATGGCCTCGGCCCGTTTGGCAAAGGCGACCACTCCAAGGACGAGTGGTGCAGCCTCGACAGCCTCAGGCGCCGCACGCAGGCCCTGGCGCTGTTCCTCGCAGCAAGCACTCGCCCCTAGCGACGAGCCAATCCGAGATCGGCCCGCTGCAACAGCCTCGCGAGGCGCTGGTGTGCGGCGAGGTCGGCCGCTCGCTCCTCAGCGGATGGCCAGTCGTGATGCTGGCGACCGAGGTCGTAGAGCTCTTGCGCGGCACGCAGATGAGCCTCGGGCGGCTCGGCAGCCCAATGGCGCGCGCCTGCCCGCTCGAGCACATCCCACGGTCGAGCCATCATCGCGCGCAGTTCATCCGGGTCGAGCTTGCTCATCATCATACTCTTCCAGCTTGCCGGTGACTTCGAAGCCTTTCTGAACTAGACCGAGTTCTTTGAACGGAGCTTCGGATGCGAAGTCCTGCGTTTGTTTTTGTCACTGTATGCGCGGTGTTGGGTGTGTCGTGCGGGTCGGACGCCGTAGACCCGTCGTTCGATGCCGGTGTGGACCGTGGGACCGATGCGACCGTGATCGACCCGGACAGCGATGCCGTCGAGTCGGACGCCGCCGATGCGGGCGGCGATCTCGGGGCTTCAGACCTCGGAATGCCCGACGTCGGGACCGATCTCGGCGAAGATGTTGGCGTGGAGCCGATGCGGCCGGCGTTGTCCGGTCTGTCGGCGGGCGCGCGCAACGTGTGCGGGATTCAAGCTGATCGCACCGTGCTGTGTTGGGGCGACGACATCGACCGCCAGGCGACCGGGGCGCCCGTGGACCAGGTCTCGGCGCTCGCCGCGGGTACCTGTGCACTGAGGTTCAGCGATCAGAAGCCGATCTGCTGGGGACCGAACGCGTCGGGCCGGGTGACGCTGGCCCCGGACGTCGCGCTGAGCTCGATCTCTGGCGGCTACAGCATCACCTGCGGGATCCAGGCCGGTGATCAGACGGTGGTGTGTTGGGGCAGCGAGGGTGGGCAGACGCTCGCGCCTCCGCCGGCCGTGGCGTTTGACGCGATCGCGGTGGGGCAGGTGCATGCGTGCGGCATCCGCGCGGGTGACGGGGCGGTGCAATGCTGGGGCAACGATGACGATGGCCAGGTGAGCACCGCGCCGGCGGGAGCGTTCACGACGATCGCGGCCGGCGCCCGCCACACGTGCGCGATCGCGGTGGACCGGACGATGGTGTGCTGGGGCGACGACGGGGCCGGGCAGTCGACCGGCGTACCCGCAGCGGCCCAGTTTGTCGCGGTCTCCGCCGGTCAGGCGCTCACCTGTGGCGTGCGGACTGATGGTTCAGTGAGCTGTTGGGGCGATGACGTGTTCGGCGCGTCGACCCCGCCAGCCGGGGCGTTCGTCGCGATCACGTCCGGTCCGCTGCACAGCTGTGGCGAACGGGCCGATGGCACCATCGCATGCTGGGGCAACGACTCCGACGGCGCCGTGACCGGCGTCCCGTCCGACACCGCGCACATCTCGGTGTCGGCGGCATTCCAACGCGGTTGCGGCGTCCAGTCCGACGGCACGCTCGCCTGCTGGGGGTCCGGACTTGTCGGCAATCCGGACTTTGCGGGCACCTTCGCCGCGGTCGCCGCCGGTTCCTCGAACGTGTGCGGCATCGCCGCGGCGGGGCGTACGGCGACGTGTTGGGGATTCGACAACGACGGACAGGTCGCCAACACCCCCGCGAACGTCGGGTTCGACGACATCTCGATCGGCTTCCGGCACGTGTGCGGCATGCGCAGCGACGACAAGACCGTCACGTGTTGGGGCAGCGACGCGAGGGGCAACCTCAGCGGCGCGCCGTCGGGCGTCCCGCTCACTGCCCTCGCTGCCGGCAACAACCACACCTGCGCGATCGTCGCCAGCGACAAGCGCCTGATCTGTTGGGGTCTCGATTCGTTCAGCGTCGCCTCCACCGCACCCTCCGGCGCCTTCACGGCCGTGGCCGGTGGCGACTCGTTCGCCTGCGCCATCCGCGAGAGCGACGGCGCCGTCGATTGCTGGGGACGCAATGACGCAGACCAGTCACGCGACGCGCCGGTCAACGACGTGTTCACGGCGGTGACAGCCGGCGAGCGACACGCGTGCGCGATCCGGGCCGCCGACAATCACGTCGTCTGTTGGGGTTACGACGGCAACGGGGAGGTCAGCAAGGCACCGGCCGACGTGGGCTTCACGCAGATCTCCGCCGGCGACAAGCACACCTGCGGGCTTCGTGAAGACGGCACCAAGACCTGCTGGGGCGAATACATCTGGAATCCGCGCCGCGATCTCTAATTTATCGGCTGTTTACGCGTAATTTCAACGAGTTGGAAGGTCGTCTGGCACCCTTTTGCGCGTCCGGTCGTCAGTCGCGGACGCGCTGCGGTGTCGGGTACCACGCGGACCCAAACCCGAGGTTGCCCCCGTAGTCTCGGCCCCAACACAGCAGCGCGCCGCCGGTCTGCAACCCACAGGTGCCCGTCTGGGTGGCAAAGACGCGGGCCCAGTTTGCGCTGGTGCCCACGCGCGTCGGCACCAACAGCGCATTGACGGGCTGGCCGGGCTGCCCGGTCGCCCCGCCGTACTGCTGGCCCCAGCAGTACAGCGCGCCGTCATCACGGGTCGCGCAAGCGTGTTGTTGGCTGGACGCGACCATCGCCCAGTTGGAGTCCGTGCCGACGCGACTGGGCGACAGCAGCGTTTCGGCGTTGGCGGTCAGCGCGGTCAGCGACCCCCACTGCCACAGCGTCCCGTCCGCTTTCACTCCGAGCGTCGATTGGTGGCCGATCGAGACCGAGCGCCAGGCGGAGCCGTCCACGGGGACCGGGACCATGGATGATGTCGTGTCCCCGGTGCCGAGCGCACCTTCGTCGTTGGATCCCCAGCACCACAGCGAGTCGTCCGCCGCCCGCGTCGCGCAGACGTGCTCGCCGAGGCCCCCCATGAAGACCTGGCTCCAGGTCTCAGTCCCGACGCGCGTCGGCACGTCGCGCGAGTCGGTGTCGCCGACCCCAAGCTGTCCACGCTGGTTGTACCCCCAGCAATACAGCGAGCCGTCGCTTTTTCGGCCGCACGTCGAACTGGCGTTGGCGACGACGTCCACCCAGTCGGTGGCGGCGTCCACGGGCGTCGGCACGTGAGATGGCACCGCGTTGGGCCCGAGGCCGGTTTGTCCCAACGAAGCCGCTCCGAAGCAGGACAACCGGCCCTCGCCGATGAGACAGGTGTGTTGCGTTCCGACGGCGACTTCGTCCCATGGTCCCGGATCGACGACCTGATGGGTTCGAAGCGCGAACACGTCCATCCGCGGAAGTCCCACGGCGCCGAGGAGGTTGCCGCCCGTGCAGCTGAGCTCCCCCGTGGAGCGCACGGCGCAGCTGTGGTCCTGGGCGATCGCCACGGCCTTGTGGCCGACGCCTGGTGCAATCGTCGTCGGCTCGAAGCGGTAGGGCAGGGTGCCCACGCCGATCTCTCCCCACTGATTTCGACCCCAGCAGTACGTGTCGCCGCTGGTCTTGATCGCGCAGCCGACCGCGCTCCCCATGTGTAGGGAGCCCCAGTCCGCGTCGCGTCCGACTTGGATGAAATCGCTCGCGACGCTGACGCCTTCGATCCCGAGGAGGCCGAACTGGTTGGCCCCTTTGCACCACAGCGTGCCGTCGGACTTGACGCCACAGTCGACGTAGTCGGTGTGTCCGAAGCTCGTCCACGTCTGAGGCCCAAGCGATGCGGGCGTCGCGACGTGGCCTCGCCAGTAATGCACGGTTCCGTCGACTTTCAGCGCATAGTTATCGAAGCCGCTCATCTGCACCCTCGCCCAGTCCGACTGCTGGCCGACTTGCCTGGGCACATCGCTCCAGACTTCGGGACCGAGCAGTCCCGCAC
The DNA here is from genome assembly GCA_041601915.1 of Bradymonadaceae bacterium. Classification (GTDB taxonomy): domain Bacteria; phylum Myxococcota_A; class Bradymonadia; order Bradymonadales; family Bradymonadaceae; genus JBFIHF01. Next base: position 4,002 of record JBFIHF010000164.1, on the reverse strand, counting down.
CGCCCCAGCACCACAGCGTGCCGTTCGGTTGAACTCCGCAGGTCCGCGCGTGGCCAATCTCGAAGTTGCTCCAGGTCGCCGTCCCCACCTGCGTCGGCGCATCGACGGTCTCGACGTTCCCCAGGCCCAACTGAGCGTGCGCGTTCGTGCCCCAGCACCACAGCTGGCCTCCGGACTTCAGCGCGCAATAGTGCGCCTGAGTGCCGACGTTGCTCGTGCGGACATCGATCCAGTCCGACTCGGTGCCGACCCGGTTCAGCATTGTCCCGTAGGGACCGCACCAGATCGTGCCGTCATCGCGCGTGGCGCACATGTCCGCGGTCTGAACGTCGACCGTCGTCCAGGTAGATCCCGTGGGCTCGGGCGCCGGCCGACTCGTGCCGTAGATCTGTTCCGTGGCGTCCGCGCCGAGCCGCCGAGCGCCCCAGCACGCGATCTTGCCATCCGGCCGAAGTCCGCAGATGTGCCCGTCGACCGATGACAGCGTCGTGAAGCCGGTCTGCCGACAGGTCGCGCCGTCACCGGCGAACCCCGCGTCGCACACACACGCCGCGCCGTCCGGGGTGTCCGTGCAGGACGCGTTCGCGTCGCAGGCATCGGGGTTCGCGTTGCAGTCCACCAACAGCGAGCAGCTGTCGCGGGTCCGCGTGTAGCCCGTGTCGCAGCCGCATTCGAAGCCCGCATCGAGATCGACGCAGACGACGTGTTCTCCGTCGCAGTCGTGGGCGCCAGCGCTGCACTCGTCGAACGGTTCGCAGGTCCTGCCGTCGCCGGGAGCGCTGCCCGGACACGCGCAGGAAAACCCGCCGTCGGTGTTCGTGCACGTCGCCGCAGGATCGCAATCGTCGATCCCGGCCGCGCATTCGTCCGCGTCCGCGCATCCCGTCGTCGTGACCGTGTAGCCGGCGTCGCACACGCAGTAGCCCTCGGTGCACGTGCCCGCGGCACCGCAGGCGTCGTCGTCGTCGCAGGCGAGCCGGATCTCGGTGCACGTTTGGCCGTCGCCTTCGAACCCCGGCTTGCACACACACGCCTCGTCCACACACGTGGCCGCGGACGCGCATTCGACCTCGCCGCACGGCACGACGTCCGGGTCATTGTTGTCATCGGACTTGCAGCCGTTGCAGGCCATGAACAGGCTCCCAAGGAACATCGCCCCCGCAAGAATGCAACGTTGAACCGCTCGCCCCATCGTCGTCACCATCTTCCGTCGCGTGAGCGGAAAGTCTGACCCAACGCGGCTCGCCGAACAAGAACGTTACGCGGCCGAAGTCGGGCCGCTCAAGTGATCCGCCAAAACGTCGAACACCAGGCGGATCCGCCGGCTGGTCCGCAACTCGCGGTGGCTCACGAGCCAGATCGGGACCGGGATCGCGATCTGCGGCAGGACGCGCTCAACATCGGGCTCGGCGTCGCCGACCTCGCTCATCATCACGCAGATGCCCACCCCTTGCCGGCACAGCTGCCACTGCACCAGGTGGTTGCCAACCATGACGGGGAACTGCTCCCGTGCGACCTCCACGCCCATGGCCCGAAAGCCATCAAGCATGACGTCGGTGCGGTCGAACGCGAAGAGCTCCACGCGCACCAGATCATCGACCGTCGTGACCGGGCCGACCCGGTCGAGGTACGAGCGCGCGGCGTACAGATGCGCGACGCTTTCTCTCACTTTGCGGCCGATCAGGTCCCCGCGCGTGGGTTGGAAGTTGCGAATCGCGATGTCCGCCTCGCGCCGGTGCAGATCCTGAGCGACGTTCGACGCCACGACATCCAGCTCGATCCCCGGCAGTTCGAGGCGCAGCTTGGCAATGATAGGGGGCAGTAGATACGCCGCGATCGCCTCACTGGACGTGATCGTGACGGTGCCCTCCACGGATGTCGCTTGACCCGCGGCGGCCAGCGAAAATCGGCTGGCGGCCTCGCTCATCTCGCGCACGTGCTCCACGAGGTCGAGCCCGGTCGATGTCAACTCGAGGCGCGTGCCGATCCGCTCGAACAACGATACACCCAGTTCTTCTTCGAGCGCCGCAACCTGCCTTCCGACGGTCGGCTGCGCGACGTCGAGGGCGCGAGCCGCCGCGGAGAACGATCCCTCCTCGGCGGTGACCAGGAACGCTCGCGCCCGGTTCCAGTCGAATCTCACGGCGCTCCAATTCATGCATTTATGCATATCACGACTGCGTGTTTGGTCAATTGTACACCACTTTCGCATGGCTACATTGATGACACCTGAAGGAGGGAGACCTCCGAACCCGCAACGAGGCTGCCCATGAAAGCCGCATTCACCCCCCGCTACGGTCCTTCGAGTGTCATCGAAACGCGCTCCATCCCGACGCCGACGGTTGCCAATGACGAAGTGCTCGTGCAGATCCGTGCCACTCCGGTCACCGTGGGCGACCGTCGCATGAGGGCCGGAGACTTTCCCGGCATCTCGGCGCTGCCCGGGCGGCTCATGATGGGCATCTTCGGCCCGCGCCACGCCGTTCTGGGCACCATGTTCGCCGGGCGAGTCGTGGACGTCGGTCGCGCCGTCACCGAGTACTCGATCGGCGATGATGTGTTCGGCAGCGTCCTGCACGGCGCCTACGCCGAGTACCTCGCCGTGCCGGCCGACGCGCCGATGATGGCCAAGATACCGGTGGGGATCGGCTACGACGAAGCCGCCGATGTGCCGTACGGCGGCGTGACCGCGCTTCAGTTCCTGCGCGACCTCGGTGAGGTCGGGGAGGGCGACAAAGTGCTCATCCTCGGCGCCTCAGGCGGAGTGGGCCGCTACGCAGTACAGCTCGCCAAACACATGGGCGCCGAGGTCACGGGGGTCGCGAGCCGTCGCAACTTGCCGCTGGTCCTCGAGCTCGGAGCGGACCACGTCATCGACTACACGACGGAGGACTTCACAAGAAACGGTGAAAAGTACGACGTCATCTTCGATATCGCGGGTGCGACCACCTTCGCCAAGAGCCGAGCGTCGCTGACCGACCACGGTCGGTACCTGACGTTGTTCATCAGTCTGCGAGTCTTGGGGGAGATGGCCGTGACCTCGTTTTCGTCTGGGCCCCAGGCGAAGTTTGGCATCGCAATGGGGAGCCGCGAGATGCTGATCGAGCTGCGCGACTACCTCGCGACGGGCGTCATCCGTCCGCTCGTTGCCCAGCGGTTCCCGCTCGAGCGCATCGCCGATGCCCACGCGGCGGCCGAGTCTGGACTGCAGGGCGCCGTGATGGTGACGATGGACCCCGCCACCCCAGACCAACTTCAGTCGTCATCGGGGCCGATGCCGGACCGAGCGAGGGAGGCCTGGGCCAGTGCGCCGGGCGTCAGGACCGGGCGGGTCCCGTGGTACAGCGCGTTCTTGTCGATGTTTCGGCGGTCTGTCGCCACGGGTTTCCTCCGCACCTCTCAAGCCCCGTCGTAACGGATTCGCGCGCTGCCGTCACGTTACCGGGTGGCGTTGCAATCAGCACACGCGGTGTCTACGGTTTTGTAGACGTAGTTGACTACACAACTGCGGAGAAGATGTGAGAATTGCAATGTCCGCAGACACCACGACCGTGCGAGTTTCCTCGAACACCAAACGACAGCTCGACGAGATCGCCAACGAGATGGGCGTCTCTCTCACGGCCGCGATGGACACGGTCGTGCGTGAGTATCGGCGGCGGATGTGGCTTGAGGCGGTTGCGGCCGGCTACCAATCGATGCGCGACTCACCCGCGGACTGGGCGGCTGAGGTCGAGAACCGTGCGTTGTGGGACAAGACCATCGCGGACGGGCTTGGCGGAGACGACTGAGATGAAGAAGGGGGAGATCTATTGGTGCAGCTTCGACCCACCCCACCAGGTCACGGGACACGAGCAAGCGGGGAAGCGTCCCGCGTTGGTCGTGTCCGACGAATTGTTCAACACGAGCGCTGCCGGGCTTGTGACTGTCCTACCGATGACATCCAAGCTCAAACCGTACCCCAATCGCCTCGATGTGCCGTCATCGGCCGCCAACGGCCTCGCG
>JBFIHF010000163.1:0-13553 GCA_041601915.1 Bradymonadaceae bacterium | reverse complement strand
GGCTACTCGTTGTCGGATGCGATCGAGGTGATCTGGCTGGACTCCGGCGACCACTCGCTGGTTCCGCTGAAGAAGTCCGGACGCACCGAGGCGCAGAACCTCGCCGAGGCCGTGGCGCACACCCTCGAGTTCGTGCACGGTGCCTCGTAATGGACTGCACCTCGCCCATCGACAGTTTTGCGTGTCTCGGCACCACCACCGCGATCCTGTTCCCGCTCGTCTTCATTAGCTGGATCGTGGGGCTGATGGTCGCGGCCCTCATTCTGCAGGCCAACCGGCGCGCCCTGCTCTGGGTGGCCTCGATCGCGCTGCCCCTCGGCATGGTCAGCGTCCTCGCGGTCGCGACGGTCTTCGCCGCCCTGGAGCTCGGCGGACTGTGGGAGCTACTCGTGGGCCCCGCCGTCGTGTTCGGCGAGTGCGCGGGACTTGCCCGAATCGCGGCCCTGCGGGCCGAGAAGCCCGCCTGAAAGGTCCTTTCAGACTGTTTTCGTCGCCGCCTCATTAATCACTTTCTACGCTTCATCCATCGTGAGAGGATGGAGCTAGGAATGAACCCCTACAATCTGCAGACCAGCGTACTGGTACTCGTCGTCGCGTTCGCGGCGGCGTGTGGCGTCGCCGACGATTCGGACGTGGAAGGCCGCGACGAGTCGTTCCTTGCGCTGATGGGAAGCGACGACGGAAAGGCCGACAGCCTCGCCGTGACGGAAGGATCCGCCGAAGCAGTCGCGGTCCTCGAAGTCGCGAACACCTTCTCCTTCCACGACTTGCGACAGACCGTCGGGCTCGACCAGCGCGCCACGGCGAACATCATCGCCCGACGGGACCGGAACCCGGGCGACGCCGCCGACGACACGCCATTCGTCTCCCTGCACGATCTCGACGCCACCCCGTGGATCGGAATGCGCGCCTTTGTCCGTCTGCTCGACCACGCACGCGTCGCCGGGTTCATCGATGCGGCGCGCCGACCTCTGACCTGCGACGTCGATACGGCGTGCGGCGACGGCATCTGCCATGCAAACCACTGTTACGACGTCCGCCAGATCGACCTCGGGCTCGACGGCACGATGGCGCTCGGCATCGCCGACGACGCCACCTGGTGGATTCGCGCCCATGCCGGCGGAACGACGGTCCGCGACGCTCGAGGCAGCACCAGCCTCGACGAGATCGAGACCACATCGTACCGCAGTGCCGACCTCGACCTCTGGTTCGCGACCCTCCCTGATGGGTCGCTCACGACCGTCACGCGCAGCGGACGCGACGTGCTCCCCGAGTTTGGCACGTCGACGACCACGCCCGCACTCAACCGAGCCGTCGCCGCCGCGTACGACGCTCAGGGCACGCTGTTCGTCGCCGCTGAGGCCCGCGACGTCGACGGTACACCCCAGGGCCTCGTCATCCTCGCCCAGCACGAGGCTGGCTGGCGCGAAGAGCTGAAGAAGCCGTTCGACGGTCAACGCGCCCCGGGCGAAACGCAAACGACGACGTTCACGCGGGCCGCCGATGGTCGCGTCCAGGTCTGGGTGGATGTCGGTTCGACGGCCCGCCGCTACGACCGACAGACCGACGGCACGTGGCGCGAAGCGATGATCATCGACATGGCCGCCGAGGGCTTCGGCGACCGCGCCGCGGATCGCAGCGTCGAGTTCTTGCAAGGCGCAGACGGCGTCGTGTTCATTCACCGCTCGACATGGAACTTCGCCCGCCTTCACCAGGTGATTCGCGTCGAGGACACCTCAATGACCGCGGTCATCGACATGCCGACCGCCACCCGCCACGTCGCTGCGCACGCCGACGGAACCTTCAGCGTCGTCAGCGCGGACGGTTCCCTGTCGCACTTCGAGCACGGGACGCTGCAGCACGGAACCGCGACTCTTCCTGTCGCGATCGACGGAACCGAGATCGTTCGGACGCGGGGGGCCGACCTCTATGTGCTGAAGGCCGGTGCACTCGTCGTGCTGTCCGCGCGGTAACGATTAGTCGTCGTCATCTTTGTCGTCGACAAAGATCCCGAGGAACCAACTCACCAACCCCACGACGATACTGCCCCAGAACGCGGGCCAGAATCCGCTGACGCTGAGCGCGTCGGTCAACCACGCCACGAGGGCGAACAAGCCCGCGTTGATCACCAGGGACAGGATCCCCAGTGTCAGCACGATGAACGGGAAGCCGAAGAACTTGACGATCGGCTTGATGACCGCGTTCACGACCCCGAACACCAGCGCCACAATCAACACCGGGCCCAGCGGAGAAACAGCGAGCGTGACGCCGTCCACGAGCTGGGCCGCCACCCAGATCGCCGCGGCGTTCGCGACGAGACGCAACAAAAGTTTGATCATGATCGGTACCTCTCACAGTTCGAGGCCCCAACGTACGCGCGGATGCTCTCGCGCATAGCCCTTTGCAAATCGCGCGCGCTCAGGCAGGTTGCGGCATGCTTGTCGGCGCCTCCACCCTCCCGATTGCTGAACTGCTGACCGACTTCGTCTGGGTGTTCACCGTGGGCACGGTGATCATCGCGCTGCTGCACAAGCGCAAGCTGCCCTCGTTGCTGGGCTTCCTGATCACGGGGCTCGTCGTCGGACCGGTGGGGTTCGGGCTCGTCCAGGATCGCGAGGCGATCGATGTGATGGCCCAGATCGGCATCGTGCTGCTGATGTTCACGATCGGCCTCGAGGTCTCGCTCGCGGAGCTCGGGCGCATGGCGAGCCGAGTCATCGGAGGCGGGCTCTTGCAGATCGGGCTCACCACCGTGGCCGTCGCCGCGGTGGGCATGCTCGCCGGCATCGCACCGTTTCCGGCCGTGGCGTTAGGTCTCATTGCCAGTGCGAGCTCCACGGCGCTCGTGCTGCGACTCCTCGGTGATCGCGGCGAGTTGCGGCTGCCGCACGGCCAGCTCGCCCTTGCGATCTTGCTGTCCCAAGACTTCGCCGTCGTTGTTCTGATCCTCCTATTACCGATGCTCGCGCTCGGCGAGCTGGCCGCGACGGGGATCCTGCTCGCCGTCGGCAGCGCGTCCGTCATCGGGGCGGGAATCGTCATCATCGCGCGGTTTGTCTTTCCATGGGTCCTGCGCCGGGTCGTCGACCTGCGCAGCCGCGAGGTCTTCCTCCTCACCAGCGTCGTCGCGGTGTTCGGGACAGCGTGGATCGCCGAGGCCGCGGGGCTTTCGCTGGCGGTGGGTGCGTTCCTCGCCGGGCTCGTGATCTCCGAATCCGAGTTCTCGCACCAGATGTCGGCCGAGGTGCTGCCCTTTCGCGACGTGCTCAACGGGCTGTTCTTCGTGTCGGTGGGTCTGCTCGTCGATCGCGCCGTATTGCTCGACAACGCGCTGCTGCTCGTGGGCCTCGTCGTGGGCTCGTTGCTGCTCAAGGGCGCGATCGTCTTCGGCACCGCGAAAGTCTTCCGCCTCGACACGCGGGCCGCGATCCTCGCCGCCGTCGCCCTCGCCCAGGTCGGCGAGTTCGGACTCGTGCTCGCGCAGGAGGCCGCGATCCTCGATTTGATCACCGCCGAACAACACAGCCTCCTCATCGCGGTCGCGGTCGTGACGATGATGCTGACACCACTGGCGGTCCCACTCGCCAGCGGCGCGCTGCGGGAGCAAGCGCCGGTCGTTCCGATGCCCGAACACGATGGTGAGCCGACCGAAGACCACGTGATCGTCGTCGGCTACGGCATCAACGGCCACAACGTCGCCCGCGCGCTTACCCAGCTGAACGTTCGCTTCGTCATCGTCGAGATGAACCACGCCACGGTCGTGAAGGAGAAGGCGCTCGGGGTGCCGATCGTCTTCGGCGACGCGACACGCCCGGCGCTGCTCGAGCACCTCCACGTGCACCGTGCCAGGGCACTCGTCGCCTGTATCGCCGACGCCGCCGCGACGCGCGATCTCGTCGCGAACGCCCATCAGCTCAACCCGAACCTGCTCATCATCGCCCGGACGCGCTACGTCGCCGAGATCGCGCCACTGCTCGCCCTCGGGGCCGACAGCGTCGTTCCCGAGGAATTCGAGACGTCGATGGAGCTCGTCGCGCGCGTGATGCGCGCCTATGGCGCCCCCGAGTCCGCGATTCAGCGCGAGAAGCGAACCCTGCGAGAGCGCCAGTACCACGCGTTGCTGAGCGATCGACCGATCGAGCGTGTGCGTTTCGAGGACATCCTCCATAACGTCGACATCGGGCAAGCCACCGTGGGCAGCGGCGCCGACGGCATGACCCTCGCGCAACTCGACCTGCGTCGCGCGACCGGGACGACCGCGGTCGCCGTCCTCCGCGAGGGGGTCTCGCACGCCAACCCCGAGCCCAACTTCGAATTGGCCGATGGCGACACCGTGGTGCTCCTCGGCGACGCAGCATCTCTGGCCGCGGCGAAGATGACCCTCGGCGGCGCCTAAGCCACCTCGCGTTGGCGCCACCGGCGCTGTAGGATGCGGTCGCGAGAGCGTTTGAGTTCCGGACAATCCAAGAAAGGTGAGTTCATGGGCTATGATACAAGTCATCACCCCGTCGATGTCGACCTGATCACGCGGCGGCTCGTGCCCTACATTCTGGGCATGGGCGAAATTGACGACCTCGTGGCCGATGTAGTTCGCATCTCGAAAGTACGTGCACGCGCCAACGCGTGGGGGATCGGTACGAGTCGCTACATGACCGAACACGCCACCGAGTTCCCCGCCGACCTCCTCGTCTGGGGGCGACCGTTCTTCATCACCACCGAGGGCACCACCGAGATCGCCGCCGCGATCGATCGCTATCTGGCGGCAGACCCCGACGATGTCGACTTCATCGCCGCCGAGATGCTCGACGTGCTGGACCCGAAGCTCGTGGGCCTCGTGCAACCGTCGGAGAACGACAAGGTCCTCACCGACGTTGCCATCGGTAGCGAGGCGCGTCGAAACATGGATCTCTTGCGCGTCGCTGTCCACAACCTCACATCGGGAAAACCGGTTCAGCTCGGCGGGGCCGACACCGCGCCGCCACGAGAACTGCTCGAGCGCGAGGCGATCTGGGTCATGACCAAGTTCGCCGCCGACCTGCGCCCGGGATGGATGGACCGCGGTCACGTCTGGCCGTCTGGATGGTCCGCCGCTGCCAAGGTGCGACTCGGCGATGTGTTCGAGGCCCCGCACGCCCTCCTCGGACATCTGCGGGCACTCGATCTCGAGTTCTTCGCCCACAACGGCATCGTCGAGAACTACATGGTCGGCGCGATGGTGCCGGCCGACAGAGTCGAAGAGTTTGTCGGCGCGCTGCGCGCCAACGAGGCTGCGCTCATCAACACGTGGGGAGACTCCAGCGAGTTCGCGCAGGTGTCATTCCAGAAGCTACGCGAAGCGGCGGAGGACGCCCTTCACCGCGGCCTCGCCTTCTGCGAGGCCACCGAGATCTACAGCGGCTTTAGCGGCGTCATGAACTAGTGGCACCCGACGGAAGTCATGAGCCATCCTCGCCGCGTCGGAGCAACGATCTCCTCGACGATACGCGTGCCGCGAGATGCGCGCTCACCGTCCTGGCGTTGACCCTCGTCCCCGCCACGACGCGAGCGCAGCCGACCGCGGATTGGACCGGGGAGCTTCGCGCGGATCTCGGCGCCTCGGCGTGGTTCGACGAGGCGCGGACCCGCGGATTTGTTCAGGTCCGCGGCCATACCAGCCGCGTGTATCGCGCGTGGAAGGCCCATGCCGTCGACCTCGACGGCGATGGGACCCGCGAGATCGTGTTGGGCATCTGGTCGAGCCAACGTCGACACGATGAACCGGATCCGCACCGCACGATCTGGGTCCTGCGCTGGGACGACGACCGCCAAGAACTCGTCGAGGCGTGGCGCGGCAGCGCGCTCGCGCGGCCGCTCGTAGACTTCGACGTGAACGTGCGCCATGTGGTGGCGTACGAGCGCGTTGCCGATGACTGTTTTCAGACCGAGTACGCCTGGACCGGGTTCGGGTTCCGAGGCATCAACAGCCACTCCCGCCCCTGTGATTCACCATGATCCGTCGATCGTCGATGCTCTATCTCGCCGCCGCCGCCCTCAGCTGCGCAGGCCCGACCCCGACGCCGACGTCGGCGGACGCCGAACGCCTCGCCGTGCTCGCCACGATCGGCTCCGCGACCGCTGGGCCACGCCCCCAGTACGACATCGAGGGCACCCGACTGGTCTACGCCGTCGGTGGCCCCGGCGCACGAAACGTCGCCGTCCACGTGTTGGCGGATCAGACGACCCACGTCTTCGACTCCCCGAGCGACGACATCGACCCCACCTGGACGCCGGACGGACGGATCGTGTTCTCATCGAACCGCAGCGGCACCTACGACTTGTGGGTGCTCGACCCGGCGTCGCGCGCGACCGAGCAGGTCACCGATTTCGAAGGCGACGAGTTCGAGCCCACCGTCGCGGCCGTGGCGTTCGGCTTCTACGCAGTCCGTGATGGGGTGTGCGGCGGCGAGGCGACGGGGACACCGGTCGACGCGTACCACAAGGTGCTCTTCACCCGACGCGTCGCCAGCAGCAGCGAGGTGTGGTTTGCTTCGCTGCGACCGACCGCAACGCCGCGCAACATCGGCGAGCAGCGCGACCAGCCCGTCCAACCGTCCGCCCACGCCACCCACCAGGGTCGCGTCTCGCCAGACAGTCGATCGTGCTCGAATCCGAGCTTCGCGGGCGATGGCTTGTCCGCCGTGTGGGTCTGCAACGGAACCGTCTACGATGCGGCCGCAAAGTACGAACAGTCGTTCCAGGCCGCGCTGGCCACCGTCAAAACCAAGCCAGCACCCGAATGCAGCGGCTGGGATGCCGACTTCGCCGCGTGCCTGCCGAAACTCGCCCGCAGCTACACGACCTATCCCGGCAAGGCGGTTTCGACGACCGAGGAGCAGATCACGAGCCCGTCCATCTCCGCGAATCAGACCGTCTTGCTCGCGGACCGCGAGGGCGCTCCCATGATGCGGGCCCGCTTTGCGCCCAGCGCACCGTGGAGCGCGCTGCCGATCGATGTGACGGACGCTCGACGACTCGTGTGGTCCCCGACGGGCGCCGAGATTGCCTTCGAAAGCGGCGGTCAAGTCCTGCGGACCGACACCGACTTCTACCTGCAGACCGTCCGCAATCTGGACCGCTTTCCCGAGCTGTACGGCGACGGTCAGTCGACGCTGCTGCAGCAGAACCGCTTCGTCGTTCGACCCGCCAAACACAAGGAATTCTACGTCCTGCACGACGAGCTGCGCTACGCTGAGCGACCGCAGTTCATCTCCGCTGACGTCGCGTTGCAGGTCTTTCGCGACGAGTTTCTGCGCCTCATCGAGCACGCCGAGAAGGACGCCGCGACCTCGACTCACGCTTTGAGCCGCGCGCTGATGGACCACTACGTCGCGAGGCTGCAGAAGAGCAAGCAACCGATCGACCGCTACTACGCGGTGCTCTTCGCGACCGCCTGGGCGCCTCTCGAGGCTGCGGCGACCATGGAGCGCGTGAGTGGTGAGGACCTCATGGAGGTCCGCATGAACGCCGACAGCGACGATGTCGAACTCAAGGCGCGCGTAAACATGCTCACGCGGCCGGTAGCCGACCGCCTGCCGCAAGAGATCGGCCGCGTATGGCCCGCCGTCCCGGCCGCGATTCGCAGCGACGTAATGGCGAATGTCGCACAAATGCTAAGCCACGAGGGGATCCGCGACGTCCAGATCCCCGGCGAAAAGCGGCCGTTCAAGATCGACTTCAGCCAGTTCAAGATCCGCGGCGCCTACGCCGAGAACGATCTCGGGGCGTATTTCCTGGCGATGAACTGGTACGGCAACATGCCGCTGCCGATCGCGCCGTCGCTTGGCACACTCACGTCGGCGCTGCAATCCGTCCGCGTGGGCGACAAGACTGCGTTGCAGGCCTGGGCGCGAGTCGACGCGATGGTGGGATCGTTCATGGGTCGCCCCGTCGATGCCACCGTGCAACACGTCGTCAACGAGCTCCAAGGAAACGCGCCGTTCGACGAGCAGGCACTCCTGCGCAAACTGGAAGACCTCCGCGGACCGGTCCCGATTCGCGATGCGAATGGGGGCGACCGCAAGATCGCGGTGACGCTGTTCCCCAAGCGCGTCGGCCTCGACGTCACGTACTTCCGAGCCCTCACGCACCCCGATGTCAAAGGGCGAGGCATGCCGACGGCCCTCGACGTGTTCGCGACGCTCGGCAATCGCCGCGCCGCGGTCCACGCGGCGACCTCGGCCCCCGAACTCGCCGACGCGTATCGAAAGAATCTGGATGCCCTGTCCAAGCGAACGCCGCAACCCGGCGCCGATCGCGTCTACTGGAGCACGGACATCTACCATAGCTGGCTCGCGGCGCTCGTCGCGCTCGCCCAGCCGTTCGACGTCCCCGATACGACGATGATCGAGTTTTCCAACAACGACGCGTGGCGAGATCGGCAGCTGTACAGCGCGCTCGCCGGGTACACACAGCTCAAGCACAGCGCCGTGCTCTACGCGATGCAAGACATCGGCGTCGAATGCGATGGCGAGTCGTCCTACTACGTCGCGGTCGAACAACCCCTCGTGCCGCGACCGTTGGGGTTCGTCGAGCCGAACGTCGCGTTCTACGAGGCCCTCGCCGCGCTCGCGCAGCGCTCGTATCGCACGCTCGGCGATGACCCGGCAGGGCCAACGGCGGACCGCTGGGCCGCCGAGGGCGATCCCCGCGTGAATGCGCTGAACTTCGCCAATGACCTCGCCGCGATCGCGAAGCGCGAGGTCGACGGTCTGCCGATCACCGACGACCAGGCGAGATTCATCGAGTACATCGGCCGGCGGCTCGAACAGCTCACAATCGCGATGGAGCCGACGGCCTGGTCCTTTAGTACGGGCGGCGATGGCCGGCAGCAACGCGGTGTCGCACTCGTCACCGACATCCACACCAACAGTCAACGCGCCGAGGCGCTGCACATCGCGATCGGTCGCATCTTCAACCTCTGGGCCATCGTACCGTCGGGGGTCGGCGAACGCCTGACGCAGGGCGGCGCGCTGTCGTTCTACGAGTTCACGGCACCGATGTCGGACCGCCTCACCGACGCCCAGTGGGCCGATCGTGTCGACAAAGACGCCCTCCCGCCCCGGCCCGTATGGACGAAGAGCTTCATCGAGGATCGATGAAGCGTCTGTTTCCCCTGCTGTCGCTGCTCTTGTGCAGCCACGCGACCGCGGCCTCCCCCACGATCACGGTCGCGTTGGGCGGAGACGTCATGTTTGGCCGCGTGACTCCGGACGGCTGGCGACCACATCCAGCGACCGAGCTCGCCAAATGGCGCGACGCGCTGCGCGATGCCGACGTCGCGATCGTGAACCTGGAGACGGGGATCTGCGCGCAGGGGCGCCAGCGCAGCAGGCTGCCGCTCTTCTGGGCGCCCGCGGAGCGCCTCGATCTGCTCGTGGACGCCGGCGTCGACGTGGCGAACATCGCCAACAACCATGCGCTTGATTGCGGCGCTGGCGGGATCGACCAGACCGCGAACGCGCTCGACGACGCGGGCATCGCAGCGGCCGGAATCGCCGAACGAGGCGCCCTGCTCGTGCGGGACGACGTCGTCGTGGTTGGCGCGACCATGCACCCGCCGCCTTATCGCTCGGTCGGACAGCACGTCATCGCGTTCTCCGATCCGACGGTCCTGACACATCTGGTCCGACGCACCCGCGACGCGCACCGCGACAAGCTCCTGATCGTGTCCATCCACTGGGGCAAAGAGCGATCGCCCGAACCCGCCACCCGGCAGCGCGAACTCGCGCGGGCACTAGTCGACGCCGGAGCCGACGCGGTCGCCGGTCATGGACCGCACACGCCGCAACCCGAGGAGATCTATCGCGGCGCGCTGATCGCGTTCAGTCTCGGAAACCTCGTCTTTGACGACCGCTCACCGCTCGGCCGGCCCCGCGCGCCGCGAGTCGTGACCTTCCGGAGGACCTCCGCGGGGTGGCGGACCCTCTGATCGCGTAGTCGAACATCGCCGTCCCGATATGATACTCTGCGGGCCGACTCGGCGAGGTGAAACATGGAACCAGCAGGACTCGGACTGTTCAAAGTTTACGCGGCGATCATGACGGCGTTGTACGCCTTTCTGGTCCTGATTTCCCTCGCCGTCCCGTTCATGGGGCTCGAGTTGGCCGCTGAAGACACGTTCACCTGCCTCGTCATGGGACTGTTCAGCTTCCCATTCATGCTCGTCTTCGCTTACGCCTTCTTCCTACCGCGTGCGAAGTGGGCGTGGGTCTTTGGGACGGTGCTCATCGCGTTGGGACTGGGCTCATGCTGCTTCTGGCCGATCTGCATCCCGCTTCTCATCAAGTGGATCGACCCGGCCTGCCGGTCATGGTTCGAGACCGGACCCGACGACGGTCCCTCCCTGGGAACCGACGGCTGGTAGCCGATCGGCCGTCATGCTCACCAGTAGATCCACGGGCCGGCAGCCGCGCCCGTTTCCATCGCCCAGATACAGGGTGAACCGCACCTGCGCGCCGTCGCGACGCACGTCGGCGGGCGCCTCGAACGGCACGCAAATCGGGCGGCCGCCCTCCACTTCCAGCAGCCAATCCGCGCCGGAACGTCTCACGACACCACGCGCGTCCTCATAGTCGGGAGCCGCTGGCGCGACCGGCGGCGGCGGGACATCGACCCGCGGTGCGGCGACGACCGGCGGTGGTGCTGGAGCGGCACGCTCCGCCGCGGGCGGCGCAGCCTCGCATCCCATCACGACGCCTACCAGTGCGAGCCACCTCACCGGTACCGGTCCAAAAATGGCAGGACTTCGGCCATGAAGTCGACATGCCCCCGTCGCGTGACGTGCTTGCCCGTCACCCAGCGCAGTTGCGCGATGTGACCACCAAGTACCCACCGAAGCTCTGGCTCGTTCCAGTGCGAATGCAGGGTGCGCCCGTGCACGGAACGCACGATCTCGTCGCCCGTCGCCGCGACGAGCAGTACGTCCGACCGATCGAGGGCCAGCTGGTACGACAGCGGGGTATGCACCCGCCAGATTTCACGCAGCGCGCCGAGGCTCACTCCCGCCTGCTCAGCGTCGGCGCGCGCCGAGCGACTCTCACCGTGGCGCCAGATTACGTCCGCAAATGACACCGGCGCGATGATCGGCACCACAAACGCCCAGTCGTCCCAGACACTGGCGAGCGTGGCGCTGAGGTAGCCCCCAAGGCTGATTCCCATTAGCCCGAACGGCCCCTCGTGGCCCTCGCCTTCGAGGTACGCCCGAAGGTCACGCACTTCCCCGATCGCCTGTCGTGCCGCCTCGTTCGTGCGATCGAGCCGCGGACTCGGAAACAGCTGTCCGCCGAACTTCGCGCGACTCGGCGTGCGCGTGCCGTGAAACGGCAGGGTCGGCAGCACGACGTGAAACCCGCGGTCATACAGCGTCTGAGCCGCGAACATGCGGTCGTCGAGCCACTGGGTCCCCATGCACCACGCATGCAGGCAGATCACCGTGGGCCGAGACGCGTCGTCGTGACGGTACACCAGGACGTCACACATCTCGTTGTTGTCGTAGCTCGAGTACCAGTCCTGAATCGCGGGATCCATCGTCCGAAACTGGCTCAGATACCGCATCCGCATCCGGGACCCGCCGCGCAGCGCCTTGCGCTCCGTCACCTCGACATCTTCGACCAGCGAGCCCGGCGCCAGCACCTTCGCGACCTCGGCGAGGTTGCTGATGTCGACGGCGTAGACGGCACGAAATCGGTCCAGATCGGCCCTCAAGTCCCGACCGATCGGGACCTCACCGGACAGGAACAGGCGCTCCATCAGACGCAGCGCCCCCTTGTCGACCCCGCGCGCCGCTCGGGACGCGACGCGCGCCAACCGATTGTTCGCGCGCTTACCGCGGTCGGGGGCATGCGCCGCGACAATGTCGGCGTCCAACAACGAGAATGCTTTGTTCATCACTTCAGACTACTCCCACCACCCAAGCTGGCAACCGTCGTTGCTCAGGAAGGCGCAGGCGCCACCCTTGAGGGCGACCGCCGTTGCACGCCCTTGTCTCCTGATCGCCCCGCGCCGTGCGGCCTCCAGACGTCGGGGTTGCTGCGACTGGCCTTGGCATGAAGATCGCAGATGCGCCGGCCGGCTGTCGCCCCGAGGACTTCATGAACACGCAACCCGTCATCATCATTGCCGCTCTACTGCTCGCCGCGTGCGCCGACACGGCGCCGGTCCCCGGCCAACCCGAGACGGACACGATCAACCTCACTGATGACGCCGCCGACAGCCTCGAACAACTGCGCGTCCGCGCCGACGGCATGACCGTCTGGGCCGAGCCGCGCGTCCTGTCCGAGAACACCTGGTTGTTCCAGGCCCGCACCAGCCACTCACTGACCGCGGTCAGTGCGACCGTGAACGGCGACGCCGCACCCGCCAAACTCGTGAGCGCGCGCAAGTTCGAAGTCCGGCTCACCGCCAAGCAGATGGAAGACAACCTCGCCGAGATCCCGCTGTTCGTGACGGTCCGAACCGTCTCAGGACTCCACTACAACATCATGCTCGGCGCGCGAGCCCGGTTCGTCGACACCACCGGTTCATCGAAGCTCTACCCGTGGAAGAACATCGCGCCGATCATGGTCGGTCGTGACCGCGTCTTCCGCGGCCGCGTCACGACCCCTGCCTCCATCGTGATGCTCGCGGGCTGGAACGACGACGACTCCGAGCCGATCTCCTCCCAAGAGGACGCTACACACTGGATGCTCGACTGGTACCCCGGGACACTGGCCTGGTCCGCGCACCCGACCGAAGACGCACTCTACCTCGTCGGCGACGACGCCGCGGGCAACCGATACCGCCGAACCGCGCCGATCCACATCGAGGTCTCCAAGCTCGGCGTATCCAATCAGGCGCCGACCGTCGCTTGGCCGCCGCAGCACTGCGCCTCCATGGTCACCCGCTGCCTCGCCGACTTCGACACCAGCCGTGATGACCTCGAAGCGTGCGGAACCGCGGCCGAAGTCTCCGCCTGCCTCGCCGACGTGCCCGTCGACGACACCCCCGTCTGGATTCAGCGCTTCGCCGGCGACTTCCGCCGTCACCTCATCAGCTACTACGGCCAGCACGAGGCCGACATCGTCGGTAGCGGCGGCAACACCCGCCCGCAGGCCCTGCTCGCCGTCGACTCGGCGCGCATCGAAGAGGTCACCGACCCCGACGAAGTCCCGTCCGGTCACAGCCTCGACGACAACCGCGTCTTCACGCACCCCGACGTAACCTTCCCCGGTTCCGACATCGTCTGGTTTGGCGTCTACAACCGCGCCTCCGGCGACCTCGTCGACATCTACGACCACAACTAGCCGCACCTAACAGGGGGCCCTTTTTGCTCCGCTGGTCTGCTGGTCCGCTGGTCTGCTGGTCAATTTCAAACTAAGACCCACACACCAACTAGAACACTGCGGGAAAACTCGCGCGGCGCCTGACGAACGAGCCGCGACGATGACTTCGTCGTCGCTCCTCCACGATGCTGAAGCATCGCGTCGTCACGCCTCCTCGTCCTCCACGCGGCTCGATTCGTCAGGTTTTCTGGGCGG
>JBFIHF010000162.1:0-13710 GCA_041601915.1 Bradymonadaceae bacterium | reverse complement strand
TCGGCAGCCCGAACATCGCCAGTCCATCCTGCAGCTCCTGTTTCATCACCCGCCTCCGTCACACTGAGTTCCATTCGTCAGCGCACGTTGTCGACGCGAAGCTCCCAGCGTTGCAGGAAATCGACATCAGAAATCAAAAGCTATGCTTTCGCAACACGTTACGCGCGCGATTCCGTGGCGCGGTCTCGGCATCTCGTCTCTCGGTGTCGTTCTCGTAACGCGCGACCGCCACTCTCGCCTCTCGCCTCGTCTCTCGTCGGTCGGCCAATTCCGGCTCGTCGGGCAGGGAGCTCGATAGGACGAGAGCGAGAACGAGAACGAGAACGAGAACGAGAACGAGAACGAGAACGAGAACGAGAACGAGAACGAGAACGAGAACGGGCGGGCGCGATACCGCTGTTCGCTCCCGCTATCGCCTCCGGCCAGCTAGCGCCCCACGGCGTGGCAGCCGCTCAGGTCCCGCAGAACGTCGCGCAGACCCGCTCGTCGGGTCGTGGGCCGACCGCGTACTTCTCCAGACCCTCGGTGTAGTCGAACGGGTTCTCCAGCACATCCACCAGCGCATGAAACGCCGCGAAGTCGCCGCGCTCCGCGTCGTCGATCGCCGCCGCGATTAGATGATTCCGCGGGATCAACGCCGGATTGGCGCGTCGCATCGCCGAGTAACGGTCCGCCGGCGAGGCCGGATCCCGGTCCAGCCGTGCGCGCCACCGTTCGAGCCACTGCGCAAACTCGCCCGGCAGCTCCAGCAGTCCGGCGACCGATCCGGCCGACTCCCCGTCCGGTGCGACGAGGTCGGCGAGCCGCCGAAACGTCAGCGTGAAGTCCGACTTCGTGGATTGCATCAGCGTGAGCAAGCTGTCGGCGAGCTCGACGTCCTGCGGCTCGGTGCTCGTCAGCCCGAGCTTGTGGGCCATGCCCGTGCGATACGCGCTGTCGAACCGATCCGGAAAGCTGTCCAGCACGTCCTGGGCGCGTTGAAGCACCGCGTCGTCGTCACCGATCACGGGCAACAGTGCGCGAGCCAGCGAGCTGATGTTCCAGTGCATGATCGGGGGCTGGTTCCCGTAGGCGTAGCGGCCCTGATGGTCGATCGAGCTGAACACCTCCGCCTCGTCATACTCGTCCATGAACGCGCACGGTCCGTAGTCAATCGTCTCGCCGCTCAGCAAGACGTTGTCCGTGTTCATCACGCCGTGGATGAAGCCCAGTAGCTGCCACTGGGCGACGAGTGCCGACTGTCGGCCAATCACCGCGTCGAGCAGGGCCAGGGCCGGCTCCGTCCGGTCGACCGTCGGGTAATGTCGCGACAACACGTGGTCGACGAGGATCTCCAGCGCGTCGGTGTCTCGACGCGCCGCGAAGTACTCGAGCGTCCCGATGCGAATGTGACTGCGCGCGACCCGCATCAGCACCGCGCCCGGAAGCTCTCGCTCGCGCCGGACCGTTTCGCCGGTGCTGGCGGCGGCCAGCGACCGCGTCGTCGGCACGCCAAGCGCTGCCATCGCCTCGCTCACGATGTACTCGCGCAACACCGGGCCCAGCGGCGACCTCCCGTCGCCGCCGCGAGAGTAGGGCGTACGCCCTGAGCCCTTCAGCTGCACATCGAAACGCTCGCCGTCGGCGTCGAGCACCTCGCCGAGCAGTATCGCGCGGCCGTCGCCGAGTTGCGGATTCCACCCGCCAAACTGGTGGCCGGCGTAGACCGTCGCGATCGGCGTGGCGCCCTCCAGTATCTGATTCCCGACCGCGACCTGTGCGCCCTCGGCCGTCTCGAGCCACGTCGCGTCGAAGCCGAGCTGGCGCGCCAGCGCGTGATTGACGCGGATGATCGCTGGGGCAACCACAGGATCGGGGAGTTGCACGCTGAAGAAGCGGTCCGGCAGGGAGGCGTAGCTGTTGTCGAAGTCGGGCAGTGTCGTCATGTTCGGTTTCTACCACTCTCGCACCCATCTCGCGAGGCTCGCTCAGGCGCCGCACAGCGAGTATCCTCGCGCGATGGAAGACGATTATGCGCGCATCTTCTCGACCCTCGAACTCGACGATACGGTGATGGCTGCCGATCACGGCGAGACACTGCGCCTCGACCTCACGAACGATTCGGCACAGACCCTGGGCGTGCTTCCGTTGCTGCGCATGACCGACGCCGACCTCGGCGGCGCCGAGCTGCAGGTTGGTAAGACGCTGGGCGAGGGCGGCATGGGCATCATTCGAGCCGCGACTCAGGCGCCGTTCGGACGTCAGGTGGCGCTCAAGACCGTGCGGAACGAGCGCGCAGACGACCATGCCGTGCTGTTGTCGCTGGTTCGCGAGGCGATCGCGGCCGGGCGCCTGGAGCATCCGCACATCGTGCCGATCTACGCGATCGGGCGCGACGCCGACGGTTCCCCGGTCATCGTGATGAAGCGCATCGATGGCGAGTCCTGGCGCGAGCGCTTCTACGGTCCCCCGGACGACGCCGTCGACGACGCGCTCGAGTGGCACTTGCGCGTCTTCTTACAGGTGTGCGCCGCGATCCACTTCGCCCATCGGCGCGGGGTCATCCACCGCGACATCAAGTTGGACAACGTGATGATCGGCGCCCACGACGACGTCTACGTCGTGGACTGGGGGCTCGCGATGACACTGTTGCCGGATCCGACGGGACAACTGCCGGACGTCGGGCAGGTGGCGAGTGTCGTCGGGACGCCGGCGTACATGGCGCCCGAGATGGCGGCGGGCGGAAACATGGCGCTCGACGAGCGCACCGACGTCTACCTCCTCGGCGCGATGCTGCACGAGCTGCTGACCGGAAAGGCGCGCCATCACGGCAACGACCTCTACTCGATCATGCTCAACGCCTACCGCTCCGAACCCATCCACTACGGGCCCGACGTGCCGCCCGAGCTCGGCGCGATCTGCAACAAGGCCACCAGTCGCGCCGCGGACGACCGGTTTACCTGTGCTCATGAGCTGCGCCGCGCCGTGCAGCGCTATCTCGACCACCGCGGCGCCGCGAACCTCACCCGCAACGCCGCCGCTCAGCTCGCCGAGCTCCGTGATGCGATCGTCGACAGCACCACGGCCCCCGACGCGCGGCGCATTGCCGTCTATCGACTCTACGGTGCCGCGCGCTTTGGCTTCGAGCGGTCGATCGCGGAATGGAGCGAGCAGCCCGCTGCCCACGACGGGCTGCAGCAAACGCTCGAGCTCATGGTGGACTGGGAGATCTCCCACGGCTCGCTGTTCGCCGCAGAGGCCCTCCTCGCCGACCTCCTTCGGCCGAATGCGGAACTCACCCGTCGGCTTCAGCAGCTCGCTGCGGAACAGTCGCAGGAGAAGCAAGAACTGGAATCGTTGCGCGCGCGTGACCACGAACTCGACGTCAACGTCGGGCAGCGCGTTCGGGCCATCCAAGCCGGCCTCTTGATCGTCGGCGGCATGATTCTCCCGATGGCGCTGGGCTTCGCCTTCGGGTCGCCGGACTGGGTCACCAAGCCGTTGTATTTCTTTCTGGTCGCCTTCATCACATGCGCCGCCACCATGGCCTTCATGGTCGTCGCATGGTTTTGGCCGGTCGGCTGGATCCGCACGACCCGCACAGAGACCAATCGACGCATCTCGCTCTCTGTGGTCGCGATCTGCGGATTCCTGATCGTGTTCCGTGGGGCCTCGATCCTGCTCGGCGTCCCCATTTCCGCCCAATTCACGATGGAACTCCTCACGTTCGCGATGTTTGCCGGTACGCTGGCGATCTTCGTCGACCCCCGGGTCCGCGGCGCGATTGTCATCTACGCCCTGTTCGCGCTGGCCGCGTTCTTGGCACCGGCCTATGCCGTGTTCGCGTTCGTGCTCGGCAACTCCGCCGCGCTGGCGTGGATCGCGTGGACCTGGCGTGGCCCCTCGCCCGCCACACCGCACCTCACAGACGCTTGAAAGACGCCGCGTTCGGTCCTCGCCCGTCGACACAGTGACTGACACCGAATAGGCTGTTCGGTATGAGGTCACCTCACGGGGCACCGACGTCTGAGCAGTTCATTCTCACCGCGTCGGCGACCCGGCTCGCCGCGCTGATCCGCGCCGGTGAGCTGTCCTCGGTCGACGTGGTCGACACCCACATCCGAAAGATCGAGGCCGTGAATCCAGCGCTGAACGCTGTCGTCCGGGACCGCTTCGAGCTCGCGCGCGCGGAAGCTGAGCTCGCCGATGACACCGTGCGCGCGTCCGACCCGGAGGACGAGCTGCCGCCGTTTCACGGCGTCCCCTGCACGATCAAGGAGTGCTTCGCGCTCGAGGGTATGCCGCAGACCGGCGGCTTGGTCGCCCGTGACGGCCACATCGCGGACACCGACGCCACCGCCGTGCAGCGCCTGCGCGCGGCCGGCGCGATCCCGCTCGGCGTCACCAATCTGTCCGAGCTCTGCATGTGGCTCGAGTCCAGCAACCGCGTCTACGGACGCACGAACAACCCGTACGACCCCAGCCGCATGGTCGGCGGGAGTTCGGGCGGGGAGGGCGCCATCATCGGCGCCGGTGCGTCGCCGTTCGGCCTCGGTTCGGACATCGGCGGTTCGATCCGACTGCCGGCTTTCTTCAACGGCGTGTTCGGCCACAAGCCCACCGGGGGGATGGTGCCGGGGACCGGGCAGTGGCCGATCGCCGAAAACGAGGCGCTACGGTACCTCGCGACGGGGCCACTGACGCGCCGCGCCGAGGACCTGTGGCCGCTCTTGCAGGTGATGCGCGGTCCGGACGGCGTCGACACCGCGTGCGTCGACATGCCCGTCGCCGACCCGGCGGACGTCGAGATCAGCAAACTCAATGTGCTCTACGTGCCCGACAACGGGACGCCGGTTACCCCCGAGCTCGCCGATGCGCATCGCCGCGCCGCACGAGCACTGCGCGACATGGGCGCCAACGTGCGTGTCGCGAAGTTCGACGGGCTGAAGCGCTCGTTCGACATCTGGTCACAGATGCTCGGAGATGCCGGCGATACGTCGTTTCGCGAGGCGCTGGGCGACGGCCAAGACGCCCGCGTCGGCCCCGAGTTTCTCAAGTGGATCGTGCGCCGCTCCGACCACACCCTGCCGGCCCTCGGCCTCGCTTTCCTCGAGGGACTCAGCTTCATGCTGCCCGACGACGTCTCCGCGGCGCGCACCCTCGGCGCCGAACTCCGCGACGAACTCGTGCGCGAGATCGGCAGCCACGGCGTGATGCTGTTTCCGACCTTCTCACGCCCTGCACCGCGTCATGGCTACGCGATGCTCATCCCGTTTCATGCCGGCTACACCGCAGTTTTCAACGCCCTCGAAATGCCGTCGACCGCCGTACCACTAGGTTTGTCGCCTACCAAAGGAGTACCGCTCGGTCTGCAGGTCGTGGGCATCCACGGCGAGGACCACGTCACAATTGCAACCGCCATGGCGCTCGAGCGAGCGTTGGGCGGTTGGATACCCCCAGGATGACACGATGAAAGCATGCGATGTCGTAGTTGTCGGAGCCGGACTCTCGGGCCTCTACTGCGCCTGGCGCCTCACCCAGGCTGGCCTCGACGTCGACGTTGTCGAAGCCCGCAACCGCGTCGGCGGACGGACCCTCAGCGAGCCGATGGGGGCGGGTACCTTTGACCGGGGAGGCCAGTGGATCGGCCGCGAACAGCACCGCGTCCAGGCGCTCGGCCGCGACCTCGGCCTGCGCACCTTCCCTACGCACTCGACCGGCAACAACCTGCTCGTCGCGTCGGGCCAGGCGACCACCTACACCGGCACCGTCCCTCGCATCCCGCTCGTGCAACTCGCGGGACTCGGGCTCGCCGCCGTGCGACTGGAGTTGCTCTCTCGTCGCGTCGCCGAGGGCGAACCGTGGGACGCGCGCTCCGCCCGCGAGATCGACAAGCGCACCGCCGAACAGTTCGCGGCGCCGCTGGGTGCTGACGCCCAGGCGGTGTTCACCGCCGCGGTCCGCACCGTCTTCGGCGAAGAACCGTCCGCGATGTCGCTGCTCTACTTTGCGTCGTACACCGGCGCCGGCGGCGGCCTCTTCAACCTCGTCGAGGTCGAAGGCGGGGCCCAGGAGGAGCGTTTCGTCCGCGGTGCGCAGGCACTGTCCCTCGAACTCGCCGCGCGGCTCGGACAGGATCACGTGCACCTCAAGCGTCCGGTGACCGCGGTCATTGATGAGAGTGGCCCGGTGACCGTGGTCACTAAGCGGCGCACGTTCGCCGCACCCTACGTCGTCATCGCGCTCGCCCCGCCCATGATCAAGTCATTGCGCTTCTCGCCGGACCTCCCGCGCCACCGCGTCGCACTGCAGAACGGGATGAAGATGGGCGCCGCGATCAAGATCGTCGTGCTCTACGAACGCGCGTTCTGGCGCGATGCCGGCTTGTCCGGCGAGGTCGTCTATGACGAGCCGCCACTCAGCGTCGTGTTCGACAACACGTCCCACGACGGGGCGCAGCCCGCCCTCGTCGCGTTCATCATGGGCGACGCCGCGCGTCAGTGGCGCGACCTCGAACACAACATTCAGCGCCGCGACCTGCTGCGCGCCCTCGCCCAGGCGTTTGGTCCACAGGCGAACGCCCCGATCGAGATCATCGAACACGACTGGGTCGCGGAGCCCTTCATCGGCGGCTGTCCCACCGCGATCTTCCCGCCCGGGCTCCTCAGCCGCAGCGGTCGCACACTGCGCGAGCCGCACGGCCGCGTCCACTGGGCCGGCACCGAGACCGCCACCGAGTACCCCGGGTACCTCGAAGGCGCCCTACAGGCCGGCGAACGCGCCGCCGCGGAGGTGCTCGCCGCCTTCGGCGTGACGGATTCACCGTAGCGTTCGTTTCAATCGTCGTTCACACGGCGTTCAACGCCGGCAGTCATGCTCCCTTCACAGACGAGGAGTGAGCATGAAACTGAAGTTCGAATGTCCGATGACCTGGAGTGACCTTGAGGGCATGAGCGGCGTGCGTCGCCATTGCAACAGCTGCGATCACGACGTGATCAACCTCAGCGGGATGACCCGCGCCCAGGCGCGCCGAACAATCGCGCGCCACGAGGGCAGGAGCCTGTGCGTGCACTTCGCCAGCCGCAACGGCGAGATCCTGCACGCCGGTGACCCGCTCCTCCAACTCGAAGTCCAGCGACGAGGCGCCGGAAAGCTCCTTGCCGCAGCGATGCTCGTCCAGACGGCGTTTGCGATTGTCGCGGACCAGCCGCTGTCGGACTTCTACTACGATCCGTTCGCCGTGATCGGGATTAGCACCGACTTGTTCGAGGACGAGCCGATCAACACCGAGCCGACGACGATCGTTCAGGGCTATTTTGACAGCTTCTAGTACTTGACCACAGTGATTTTGATCGGTTGACGGCGAGGGCTGGGCGACGAGGTCGAAGCCGTCTGACGCAGACGATGCTATTGTATCGTCGAGGAGGACGGCAAGGAGATCGTCGGTCAGAACCGCCGTCAACTAATCAAAATCACTGTGGCCAAGTACTACGGACAGGCTTCCATCACCGCGAGCCCGATGTTGGTCGCGCTGAAGGCCCAACCGGTGTCTCCGTTGGGAAACGCGAAGAAGTCTGATGCCGTCGACAGTGCGCCGCCTGCGACAGTAGCCGGGCTACCGATCGCGACGCCCGTCGATGCGTTGGCCCGCAGGTAGGTGTCGGTCCCCGCACTCGTCCACCCCACCAGCACCTCGGTGCCGTAGGCCGCCGCGTTGGGCCTCGCATCCGCGACGTTGTCCCCGGTGTACCAGAGCACGTTGCCGACGAGGTCGCCGGCGTTGTTGATTTTGCCCATGCCGATGTCTTGCGATGCGCGCATGTCGTTCGCGGCGAACAGCACCAGGAATCCGTCCGATGTGGGTACACTGGCACCGAGCTGTGTGCTGTACCCGCCGCCACAGTTGGCGGTGGGGTCCGTCCACAGACGCTCCTGGTTGTGGCTGAAGTGCACCCCCTTCGACGGGTAGCAGTCCGACAAGCAGACCGGACCGGTCCGGCTGCCGTTGTGCGAGATGCGCACCTCCATGCTGTGGCTGCAGCCCCAGCCCCAGCCGCCGCCCAGGCGCGTGCCCGTCGCGTCGTAGTACCGAAGCGTGTCGCCGTAGTGCGCGACCATGTCGGGCCACAGCCGTTGCACAGTGTTGTAGGTCGCCCACGAGCTCCCGGTCCATGCGACCCGGCCTGCGCGCAGCAACGTGCCGAACCACTCGTTGTTCACGACGTCGTGCGGCACGTCGCCCAGGATCGTCTGGTCGATCTGCACCATGCCGGCCGGCGACCACGCCACCAGCGCCAGGATGTCGCTGCCGCGCGAGACCATCACCGCGCGCCCGCCCGCGTGCGCGGCGAGCCCGTACAGTCGGGTGCCGGTCGTCGTATGCTCCGTCCCGCGTCGCGATCCGTCCGGGCCGACGTCGACGACGTGGATCGTTCCGCCGCTGTGGAACGCGACCAGCGCGCCACCATCGTTGAGCGGCGCCGAGAACACAGGCCCCGAGTGGCTCGAGTTCGAGACCGTGTAGGTCTTCAACAACGTGCCAAAGTCGCCCGGGGTGCAGGTCATCGACGGCGGGCAGTCCGCGTCGTTCGCGTCGGTGCAGCCCATCGGACAACACCCGTCGCCGCCTGTGCACACGGTGATCGGCGCGTCGACACACCGGACATTACATGCGGCGTTCGTGCCCGTGCGGGTCGATGTCGTGCACGCGTTCGGCGCCGTGCACGTCGCCGGACAGTTCCCGTCACACGTCTCATTGCCCTCCACCACGCCATTGCCGCAGATCGCCGCGCAGTCCGTATCGTTCAGCAGCGTGCAGCCAGCCGCGCAACACCCGTCGCCGTTTGTGCACGCCGTGATTGTCGTGTCCACGCACTCCGCGTCGCAGGTGCCTGCGGCGCCCGCCAGCATGGTCGTCGTGCAGCTGTTCGGTGCCGTGCACGTCGCCGGGCAATTGCCGTCGCACAGCTCATTGCCTTCGACGACCCCGTTGCCGCATACGGCCACGCAATCGTCATCGTCTGCGACCGCGCATCCCGCCGCGCAGCAGCCATCACCGTCGTTGCACGCGATGATCACCGAGGACTGGCACACCGCATCGCACGTTGCCGCACTGCCACGCAGCAAGCCCGTCGCGCACGCGTCCGAGAAGCACTGCTCCGGACAGTCGCCGTCGCACACCTCACCGTCCTCCAGCACGCCGTTTCCGCACACGCTAGCCCCCATGTCGTCCTGTGGCGGGACCGCAATGTCCGGCAGGCCGCCGTCCGGCAGCGAGCCCAGGTCGGTCGAGCCGACATCGTCTCTCACGCCACCGCTGTCCGCCGCGCCGACGTCGGCGGAGCTGCTCACATCGGTCCGCGTGGCATCCGGCGCCTGGCCGGTGTCGTTCTTCGTGGTGGATTCGCCGCTGCAGCCGACACAGACGAGGAGGGCGAGCGCACAAAAGGGCCAGCGGGTCATAAGCGGTTCTCAATCGGAGTAGATCCCCATTGTGGCGCGAATCGCCAGCGGTTTCCAGCGCCTACGGCAACCACGAACCGATCGTGCGGTATCCCGTCACGCTTCCCACGGGCTCGTCGCTGACGCCCACCACGCCCGACGACCCGCCCTGCGTCGAGTGCACCGCCTGCGCATGCAGTGTCTCGCCATCGGGGCGCCACTCGCCGGTGAGCACGGCGATCGAGACATCGGCGGAGATCGTGACCAGCCCGTCGCCCGCGAACTCGTCCAGCGTCGCCGTCCCGACGAAGTCGTCGTTCAGCCGCGCGTCGTCCGTCTCCAGATGAAGCGTCGCGCCACCCACGGCCAACGTGGCCGGCGACGATGCGGCCCCCGAATTCGCCGGCGGGTCCCAGCCCGGCGTACACAGGAAGACCTGGGTTTCGGGCATCGTGACCGTCACCACCACCGACGCCGAACCGCCCTCCGTCCAAGACAGCTCGCCAAGCGTTTCGCCCCGCGCCGCCTCGATGAGAACCGCGCCCCGCAGATTCTGGTTCCCGTCACACCCCTCCTCGAGATCCGTGATCTCGTACGGCTCTGTCGGCCGCGTGTTGTTGTTCGCGACGGCGTTCGTCGCCGCGTTGAGGGTGACATTGTTGGCGCTGGAGTTCGTGGGCACGTTGTTTGGGCTGCGCTTCGCCGGCGCGTCACCGCAGCCCATGGTCAGCACAGCTCCCAAGAGCGCCAGCGTCCGTGCCAAGCCGGGAGGTTTCGTTCGCATGACGTACTCGCTTTCCAAAGGGACACGAGCATGTTGCGCGAAAGACTGGCCACAAACAAATGCTCCGGTCCTCGCTGTAGAAAATGTGCGACGGGCCGGAATTTCTCCCTTCGGAAATCGATTGCTAACATCACCATAGTGTCTATGGTGATAATGGTCTTTCACAGGAGCAGGGGCAAACATGGAAGAGAACACGGAAAGCGTAGAACTCTTGAGCATCGACGAAGCGGTGGACGCACTACAGAGCTCGCGATCGACGGTCTATCGCTGGCTTCACACCGGGCAGCTCAAGGGTGTGAAGGTCGGGCGGCAGTGGCGCGTGCATCCCGACGAAGTCGAACGGTTTCTGCGCGGCGAAAGCCCCCAGATCGCAAGCCCCCCGGGCGTCGAAGCCTTCTGTGCCGAACTCACGGAGCTGATCCGCGGAAGAGGTGCCGAGCCGATGCCCATCGACAGCATGCCCCCCGCAATGGGCGCCGTGATGCTCATGACCCAACTCACGATCGAGTCGGGCGCGACGCACGTGTCGCTGGAGCCGCAACAGTCCGCCGACGGCCGAGTCCAGGGGTGGCTCCGCATGCGGATCGATGGGTGCCTCGCCACCCACGCCGTGCTCGAAGCGCGGTCGATCCCGGCGGTCGTGGAAGGCTGGAAGCGCTGGTGCGGCTGCGATCCGCACAAGAATCGCGAGATCCAGAACGGTCGAACCGTCCTGCAAACCGGCGAGGCGACCGTCGTGGAGTTGCGCGTGACGGTGATGCCGACCGTGCTCGGCGAGTCGGTCTCCGTCACCGTCGTCGACCCGAAACGCGTCGCGGAGTACGTCTCGTTGGACCGCATCGACTTCTCCCCCGAAGACCGCACGCGCCTCGACGCGGCGCTCGCCGCCCCGTACGGCATGATCGTGGTGACGGGGCCCACGGGATCCGGAAAGAGCAGCACCCTCTACGCCGCCCTCCACGAGGTCGCGTCCCCGGAACGCCAGACGATCGCGATCGAGGGCACCACGGAGTGGCGAGTTCCCGGGGTCGCGCACGTGCCGATCGACGAGGAGACCGGCGTCACGTTCTCCGCCGCCATCCGAGCGGCGATGCGCTGCGGCCTCGACGTCTTGATGGTCAGCGAGATCCGCGACAAGGCGACCCTGGAGCTGGTCCCCGGCGTCGCCCTGACCGGTCATCTGGTCCTCACCGCGCTCCACGCCTCGACGGCCGCGGGAGCCGTCCAACGGATGGTCGAGTTCGGACTCGACCCCAACACCGTCTTCGAGGCCACGCGCCTCGTCATCGCGCAGCAATTGGTTCGGCGCCTGTGTGACTGCGCAACCCCGGCCGAGCCGCCGGATCTGGCGCGCGCCGTCGACGCCGCTGCGTCGGGCGGCATCTCCCCCGAGCAACTCGGTGAGGCGTGGCACGAGCCCGTGGGCTGCTCCCGATGTGCGCACACGGGCTACCAGGGCCGGCGCGTCATCGCCGAGTCAATGCGCATGACTCCCGCGCTCCGCGACGCGATCGGCACCCGAAGCGCCCCCGAGCTACAGGCGCTCGCCGTCGCCGACGGCATGACGACCCTCGTCGCCGACGGCATCCGCCGCGCATCGCACGGCGAAACGACCCTCACCGAAGTCTGGCGCGTCGCCGGCATCGGCTAGTCCGCCGCTCGCAATTCCGCTGGTCCGCTGGTCCGCTGGTCCGCTGGTCCCCGCTCAAACTCAAACTAAGGCCCACCCTCAGGCCACAGCGCCCCCACGCGAAGCGTCGAAGACTCGCCTCCCCCGCGCTCCCCCCCCGCGCTCCCCCACACGCCCCCGCACACGTTTCAGTCCGTGTTCATCCCCCGTCCACATCGCTCCGCCACACTCCCATCTCGACCACGGAACCACCGAGCCCCCATGAAACTCGCCTTCGAATGTGACCTGCGCTGGAACGACCTCGACGGCACCAGCAACACCCGACGCCACTGCACGGACTGTGACCGCGATGTCTACAACCTCAGCGGCATGACTCGCCGCCAGGCGACGCGTCTGCTCGCCGACGACGCCGCGGGTTTGTGCGTCCGCTTCGTCAGCCGCAACGGCCAGATCGTCCACGACGGCGACCCCATCGCGCAGCTGCGCGCTCAGCGCGGCGGGGCAGGTCGCCTCCTCGCCACCGCGATGCTCGCGCAGGCCGCGTTCCTCACCTTCGCCGATGACCCGCGCGCCGCGTTTTTCGACCCCTTCCGCGCCGTGGCCGCCCAACTCAGCCCCGAGCCTGTCGAACGCCACGACTACCGGGAGGCGATGGGAAACCGAGCGGTCGTGACCGAGGTCATCTTCTGAGCGTTGCAGTTTTTCCAGTGGATCACTCGCCGCAGCGATCGTACAAGTGCGCGAACTGCAACCACACGAGGGAACCATGGCTTACGAAACCAATCGATTCTGCTGGTACGGACTCATCACTCCTGACATCGACCGCTCCACCGCGTTCTACTCCGAAGTGCTCGGTCAGGGCATCATGAAGCAGCCGATGGACGGCGGCGAGATCACGATGTTCACCGCCGCGAATGTTCCGATGGCGCATGCCATGAACCCGCCGATGGAAGGCGTTCCGCCGCACTGGAACAACTACCTGCGCGTGGACGACGTCGACGCCACGATGGCGCTCGCCGTGAAGCACGGCGGCAAGGTCGTCGCGCCCGGTACCGACATTCCGGTTGGCCGCTTTGCCGTGCTCTCGAGCCCCAGCGGCGCGACCATTTCGCTGTTCCACGAGGCGGACGAAGCGGCCTCCGAGCATCATCCGGGTGGCCTCGGCAGCGTGCACTGGGTCGAGCTGCACAGCTCCGACATCAGCGCCGACCTCAAATGGCTCCAAGCCGTGTTCGGCTTCGAGACCAGCGAGATGCCGATGCCCGACGACACCAAGTATTACATCCTCAAGGACGGCGAGAACATGCGCGGTGGCGCGATGGCCAAGATGTTCCCCGACGCCCCGTCGATGTGGATGACGTGGTTCGAGGTCGACGATGCCGACGCCGCGGCCAAGCGCGTCACCAACAACGGCGGCAAATGCTTCATGGAGCCGATGGACATGAAAGGCGTGGGCCGCATGTTCCCGGCGGCTGACGCCACCGGCGCTGTGTTCGGCGTCATCGCGCCCGAGCGCTCCTGAGTCACCACGGCGCGCGCCCCTCCGGCGCGCGCCCGCTGAGCCCACCACGACCACCTGCATCCTTGTGTTCTGAACGTTTCAACCGGCCTTCACACGAGGTTCATGTCCGCCCGTCATCCTCCTCCCACAACCGAGGAGCGACATGAAACTCAAGTTCGAATGCCCCCTGACCTGGAACGACCTCGCGGGCACCAGCACCATCCGCCGCCACTGCGATCGCTGCGACCACGCCGTCTACAACCTCAGCGGGATGACCCGCGACCAGGCCCGCCGCGCGCTGGCCCTCCATGAGGGCGCCGGAAAGAAGATGTGCGTGCACTTCGTGAGCCGCAACGGCCAGATCGTGCACGACGG
>JBFIHF010000161.1:0-13728 GCA_041601915.1 Bradymonadaceae bacterium | reverse complement strand
TGCCCGCCCACGACGATCGTTTCCAACGGCAGCTCGATCTCCTTGGAGAACTCAACGAGTTCTTCAAGAAACCCGTCCAGCTGCGCCTTCGCGGCTCGCTTTTCACCGCGACGCAGGTGCGCGTCGACGCGCCCCAGTCGCAGGGCATAGTCATTGATGCGGAGCTCGATTTCTGCGGTCGCGTCGAGAAAGTTCGCCATGTGCAGAGCGTGGCACAGCGGACCGATGGCGTAAAGACTGCCTCCGCGATCTGGGCACAAACGACCTCGAAGTTGGGTGCGCACGGTTGAAACGACAGCCGCCGACGGTACACTGACGCTTCAGGTCGAACGAGCAGCCGTACATCGCTGCGTTTCTGGAGCGATGAAATGTCCCGACTTGTCCTGCGCGTGCTCGTTCTTTGTGTCTTGGTCGTCCTCAGCTCCTGCGAGGGCCAGTTTCACTCCGGTGGCAGCGATGCCGGGCCGGTCCCAGACACCACCCCTCAACCAGATTCGGGAAAAGCGGATTCGCTCGACACGCCGGTGTGCGGCGATGGGCTGATCACGGCCGGCGAAACCTGCGAGGGGAGTTGTCCGACGACCTGCGCCGACGCCAGTGCCTGCACCGCAGACGTGATGTCCGGCGACCCGGCGACGTGTGACGCGAGCTGCGAACACGCCGACATCACGACCTGCGTGTCTGACGACGGCTGTTGTGCGATCGGGTGCGACGCCCAGACCGACTCCGATTGCTCCGCGACGTGCGGGGACGGGGTCGTCGACGCGATGGAGACGTGCGACGGCAACTGTCCGAGCGCGTGCGACGACGGTAATGCCTGCACGGTGGGGCGACTGACCGGCAGTCCCGAACAATGCAACGTCGAGTGCAGCACCACCGCGATCACCGCGTGCGTGGACGGCGACGGCTGTTGCGCCCCCGGCTGCCTCGCGGCGACGGACTCCGATTGCGCCGCCGTCTGCGGCAATGGCGTCGTGGAGGGGAGCGAAATCTGCGACGGCGACTGTCCCGCCGCTTGCGATGATGGCATGGCGTGCACCACCGACGAGCTGCGCGGAAGCGCGGACCGTTGTGATGCGGTCTGTCGGAACACGGCGATCACGGCGTGCACGTCCGGCGACGGCTGCTGCCCCGCGACCTGTAACGAACTCAACGACGACGATTGCGCGGCCGTCTGCGGCAACGATGTCGTCGAAACCGGCGAAACCTGCGACGGAGCCTGCCCAGACTGCGACGACGGCGTCGCCTGCACCGCCGATTCGATGAGCGGCAACCCCGCGATGTGCAACGTCGCGTGTCTGAACGCACCGATCACGGCCTGCGTCGACGGCGACGGCTGCTGCCCGGCGAGCTGCGACTCGACCGACGACGACGACTGCAACGCGGTCTGCGGCAACGGCGTGCGCGAAGGCGGCGAGGTCTGCGATCCGATCGCGGACTGCCCGACGGCGTGCGACGACATGAACGCCTGCACCCGCAACACGTTGGTCGGATCCGCCCAGACCTGCGACGCCGTGTGCCTGTACCCCGCGATCACCGCCTGTGCCGACGGCGACGGCTGTTGCCCGAACGGCTGCAACGCGAACAACGACGACGATTGCGCGGCCGTCTGCGGCAACGCGATCGCCGAACCCGGCGAGACCTGCGACCCGGCGAGCTCGTGTCCGGCCTCGGTCGCCGATTGCAACGACATGAACGCATGCACCGGCGACGTCTACAGCGGCTCGGCGGCGAGCTGCACCGCGGCGTGCACCCACAACCCGGTCACCGCGTGCATCGGCGGCGACGGGTGTTGTCCGTCGACGTGCACGTCCGCGACGGACACGGACTGCGTCGCGGTCTGCGGCAACGGAGTCGTCGAGATGGGCGAGACCTGCGACCCCAAGCCTTCGTGTCCGACGTCGTGCGACGATAGCAATGCCTGCACCACCGACACCCTCACCGGCAGCCGTGCCAGCTGCACCTCGGCGTGCCAGAACACCCCCGTCACGATGTGCATCGACGGAGACGGCTGCTGCCCCGCGGCCTGTGATGTGACGACCGACGACGACTGCAGCGCGATGTGTGGCAACGGCATCGTCGAGGCCGGCGAGACCTGTGATCCGGTGGCCTCGTGCCCGACGTCGTGCAACGACAGCAACGCCTGCACCACGGACGCCCTGATCGGCAGCGCCGCGAATTGCACCGCCGCCTGCCAGAACACCGCCGTCACGATGTGCGTCGACGGCGACGGATGTTGCCCGCCTGCTTGCACCTCCGCGAATGACGACGACTGCACCGCGATGTGCGGCAATGGCGTCGTCGAGGCCGGCGAGACCTGTGATCCGGTCGCCTCATGCCCGACGTCATGCAATGACAGCAACGCCTGCACCACCGACACGCTGACGGGCAGCGCGGCGGCCTGCACCGCCGCCTGCCAGTATGCCGCTATCACGATGTGCGTCGACGGAGACGGCTGCTGTCCGGCGGCGTGTAACTCGACGAATGACGACGATTGCAGCGCGATCTGCGGCAACGGCATCGTCGAGGCCGGCGAGACCTGCGATCCGGTGGCGTCCTGCCCCACAGCCTGCAATGACAGCAACGCCTGCACCACGGACACGCTCAACGGTGCCGCCGCGACCTGCAATGCGGCTTGCGCATACGCCCCCGTCACGGCGTGCGTGAACGGGGACAACTGCTGCCCGGCCGGCTGCACCAGCGCCAACGATAACGACTGTTCCGCGGTGATCGATTGCACCAACCCCGCCTCGTGGCCCAGCGGATGGTCGTCCCTCGAGATCGCGATCTTCAACGAGACGAACAGCCGCCGCACGTCCCCGCAAACCTGCAACAGCACCAGCTACCCCGCGGCACCGGCCCTGGTGTCGGACACCCGCCTGCGCGAGGCCGCCAGGTGTCACGCCTACGACATGTCCAGCAACAACTTCTTCAGCCACACTGGCACCGGGGGCACCAGCGTCGGGGCGCGCGCGACGGCCGCCGGATACGTGTGGAACGCGATCGCGGAGAACATCGCGGCCGGCAACTCCGCGGCGGTGGCCATCGTGAATCAATGGATGAACTCGACGTCGGGACACTGTGAAGCGATCATGAACCCCACATACGAAGATATTGGGATTGGTTATGGTTACGAAGTGTCCAGCGCGTATGACCACTACTCCGTGCAAGTCTTTGGGCGTCAGCCTTGACCGCACACTCCTCGGCGCATTGACGCTGCTGACCTGTCTGGCGATCCCACAGATCGCGGGGGCCGCCGAGCCCGCCGAGCCCGCCGCGCAACCGGTCGCGCCCCCACCGGCGGCGACCCCGCCTGACGCAACGAAAACTACCGCACCCACCGAACCGCCGCCGCCCCCGCCCCTCGTGCGCAAGAAGACGTTCGGGATCGGGACCGGCGTCGTGTTCTGGCCGCCGTCGGACGATGTGGTCGACGACAAGGTCGATGTCGCGCCGGCGCTCACGCTGCAGACGCGCGCCGCGTTTCCGCTGGGCGGCAGCGTGTTTGGGTTCGAATGGACGAACGATATCGTCTTCCACGATTGGCGGGCGATGGGCGACGCCTATGAGTGGTATTTCGCGGAGGCCGAGACGGAATCGGGCGACGACATCCGGCCAACGAAGCTGCTGCTGCTGTGGCCGGGGCTCATCCTCATCCCGTTTGGCGCCGCGAACTACACCACGGGGTTCGGCCTCGTCGTCTGGACCGGCAAGACGGTACCCTCGATGTACTTCGACGGCGGCATGAACCTCAACCTTTACCTTAGGCTTTCGGACCCCCAGTTCCGGGCCGACTTCGGCTTCGGCCTGTACGGCGGAATGGGCATCGACCTCTTCAAGAACGTCGGGATGAACATCCGCTTTCTGTGGGGCTCACCGTTCATCCACACGTTGATTCGAAAGACGTCGGGTGGCATCACGACCCTCATGTTCAACATTAACTTCGGACACTGACCGTATGGGCGAGCGGCGCGGTGCTCGCTTGCGAGTGCCGCGGACCGCAAGTACGATCCGCGCATGACCCTCGAGAACGAAGAAGAGTTGGAGGCGATGCGGCGAGCCGGCATGGTCGTCGCCACCGTGCTCGCCGAGATGCTCGACGCCGTGCGCCCGGGCATGACGACGTTGGAGCTCGACGACTTCGGCGCCCAGCGACTCGCGCACTACGGCGGCCTGTCCGCGCCGCGTGAGACGTACGACTTTCCCGGCTCGACGTGCATCAGCATCAACGAGGGCGTCGCTCACGGCGTGCCCGGCGAACGCATCATCCAGGTCGGCGACATGGTCAACGTCGACGTCTCCGCCGTCGTGGATGGCTGGTGGGCCGACAACGGCGGGAGCCGCGCCGTCGGCGAGCCGACGGCGCAACAGAGCGAGCTTCTGCATGCGACGCGCGATGCCCGCGATCGAGCGATCGCCGCGATCGGGCCGGGCGTGCCGTTCAGTCGGATCGGGCGGATCTTCGAGCTGGTCGCCAGGCAATCCGGCTTCAACCTCGTTCGAAATCTGTGCTCGCACGGGATTGGCCGCGCGCTGCACGAGAATCCGCGCGAGCTGTACCCCTACTACCGTCGCTCCGAGCGTCGTCGGTTCGAGCTCGGTCAGGTGATTGCGCTGGAGCCGTTCATGACCACGGGGCGAGGATGGGTCGACGAGGCTGAGGATGGGTGGACGCTACTCGGCAGCCCGGGCTCGATCAGCGCCCAGTTTGAGCACACGATCGTCGTGACCGCCGATGGCACCGAGATCCTCACGGTGGCCATGGAAACTAGCGGAGCGTAGCCCGAGGCCGATGAGGCCGTCTTCGAACCACTCGGCGACGATGTCACGCTGAGGGGGGAGGGCGAGTGCCAACGGGACGAATGGCCCTGTAGCCGAAGCCCAGGACACGACGTGGGGGGGTACGCCGTCCCGCTGGCCAGATGTGTTTACATCAGCCGTTCTTCGTTATCCAGCGGTCTAATGCATTTGCGAAACGTTGCTTCGCACCATCGTCATAGGGTTCGGGCCCCTTCGACTGGATGCCGACATCGCGCAGCTCGGCATGAAAGTCGCGCAAACTCAGCGCTTCTCCGACGGTCTCTTCATCCAGATCGCGTCCGTGGGGCGTGATGACGTGGGCGCCACGTTCGACGGCTCGCGCGGCCAGTGGAATGTCCGAGGTGATACAGAGATCGCCGGCGGCGGCGTGTTCGGCGATGTGATCGTCGGCCACGTCGGCGCCGGGCGCGACGAGCACCACCTCGACGCCCGCCACATCGGGATTTTGGAACCAGCCGTTCGCGACGAACACGACATGCACCTCACGTCGCATTGCGGCGCGGATGAGGATGTCGCGTGCTGCGCGCGGCAGGGCGTCCGCGTCGACCCAGATCGTCATTGGTCCGCACTCCATGGAAACTCGTCACGCACTGGGACCTACCCGATCGCGGGCGGCCAGACCAGTCGAACGCCAGATGCGCGGGGTGCGGAATTGTCGCGGCACGTCGCCCGTTGCATGGTCGCCAGAGAGGCTTTCGTCGACCGCCAGAACTCCAGCGCATGGCTGTGGATTGCAGGGTCTGCGGGATGACGCGTTGACACGGTGCGTCATATTCGCGATCCTCTCGCGGCCGCGGTCTGCCGCGAGACGCCTCACATCGAGACCCACTATGCCTTCACGCGCACCTGGTTTGTTCGACCCCACCGAGCACGACGCATGCGGTACCGGCTTTGTTGCCGATATCCGCGGGCGTCGGAGCCGACAACTCGTGGATGACGCGCTGAGCGCTGTCAACCACCTGGAGCATCGCGGCGCGGTGAGTCGAGACGGTCGAACCAGCGACGGCGCAGGACTTCAGACCCAGATCCCGTGGGGCGTCATCGCCCCGACCCTCAGCGAGACCGATCAGTGTGCGGTGGGGATGTTGTTTCTCGATCCCGCGCAGGTCCCCGCACAGCGCGAGCTGTTCGAGGCCGCGGTCGCCGAATCTGGGCTCGACGTCGTGCTGTGGCGCGAAGTGCCGTTCGACGCCAACGCGCTGGGCCCCGACGCGGTGAGCGGCCGACCGGAGCCGTGGCAACTGGTCGTTCGACGCGGCGCCGGACAATCGGATCTCGCGTTCGATCAGGCGGGTTTCGCGGCGCGGCGCAACGCGATGCAGGCCGCTCGCGACGCGGGATTCACGTCCGTGTCGGTGCCGTCGTGGTCGCGCCGTACGATCGTCTACAAAGGCCTCGTGCTTCCGCGCCTGCTGCCCGAGCTGTACCCCGATCTCAGTGATCCTGGGTTCGAGAGCGCGATCGCGCTCTTCCATCAGCGCTATAGCACCAACACCCAGCCGTCGTGGCGTCTGGCGCAGCCGCTGCGCTACCTCGCGCACAACGGCGAGATCAATACCCTGCTCGCGAACGTCAGCCGCATGGCCGCGCGTCAGAGCGAGCTCTCCGCGGCGTATCCGTGGCTCGGTTCGCAACCGATCATCGAAGCGGGTGGCAGCGACTCGGCCGCACTGGACAACGCGCTGGAGCTGCTCGCCTTGATGGGGTGCGACACGCCGGAAGCGATGGCGATCTTGGTCCCTGAGGCGCACGAGGCCCGTCCGCAAGACGATCACGCGCGTCGCGACTTTGCTCGCTACTACTCCGCACTGATGGAGCCGTGGGACGGCCCCGCCAGCCTGGTCTTCAGCGACGGGGTCATCGCGGGCGCGGCGCTCGATCGCAACGGGCTGCGGCCCTTGCGCTACTGGATCACCGAAGACGAGCGCGTGATCGTCGGGTCGGAGGCCGGAATCGTGGACGTCGGTGCGACAGCGGTCATCGAGAAAGGCCGCCTTGGCCCCGGCGAGTTGCTCGTCGTGGATACGGCGCGTGGTCGCGTCGTGCGCAATCATGAGGTGAAGGCCGAGTTGGCGGCGCGCCAGGACTGGACGGCGTGGGCCGGCGCGAACCTGTCGCTCGTCGGCTCGATCGATGAAGTCGATGTCCCGGATCTCGACGACGAGAGCCTCATCACGACGCAGCAACTGTTCGGATACGGCCGTGAGCACCTCGACCGCATCCTGTCCCCGATGGCGCTCGCGGGCGCGATCCCGATCGGGTCGATGGGGGACGATACGCCGCTTGCGGTGCTGTCCGAGCGGCCGCAGCGACTGTACATGTTCTTCATGCAGCGCTTCGCACAGGTCACGAATCCGTCGATCGACCCGCTGCGCGAACGCAACATGATGTCTTTGACGACCCGCGTCAGTGTGGCGGGGACGCTTGCCGACACGGAGCCGCGCGCGAAGCTCGTCGAGTTCGAATCGCCGATCATCTCGGCCGGACACATCGCGTGGCTGCGCGAAAACCTCGAGTGCCTCACCCTGTCGGCCACGTTTGAAGCGAAGGTGGGGCTCGCCGGCTTGGAACAAGCGATCGAGCAGCTGTGCGACGCGGCGACCGCCGCCGTCGCGGCCGGAACCCGGGTCCTGATCCTCAGTGACCGCATCGAGGACGACAGTCGCGCGCCGATCCCGATGCTGCTCGCGACCGGCGCCATCCGTCATCATCTGATCCGTCAGGGACAGGGCGGGGAGCTCACGATCGTCTGCGACGCCGGCGACGTGATCGAAGACCACGATATCGCGTGTTTGATCGGTTTTGGCGCGAGCCTCGTGCACCCATGGCTCGGCTACGAGTCGGCGGCCGCGATTGCGCGACGTTCGACGGACGCCGAAATCAGCGAGGCGGAGGCCGTTCAGAACTATCGAAAGGCGCTCGCCAAGGGTTTGCTGAAGATCATGGCGAAGCTCGGTATCGCCGACGTCAACAGCTACCGCGGTGCGCAGGCCTTCGAGGCGCTGGGCGTCGACGCCGCGACCGTCGACCGCCACTTCACCGGCTGTCCGTCGAGGATCGGCGGCATCAACCTGCGCGATATCGCCGAATGCGCGATCGCGTTTCACGCTGATGCCCATGGCTCGGACCATATCCTCCATGAGCTCGGCATCTTCCGGTTCCGACGCGGCGGCGAGTACCACGCCTTTCATCCCGGCGTGTTCAAGTGGCTGCACAAGGCGGTGCGTGAGAACGATCAGGACGCGTTCAAGAAGTATACCGATGCCGTGGATACGCGTCCGCCGACCACGATGCGCGACCTGTTGCAGTTTCGTCCGGCCGGCCCTGCGATTCCGTTGGACGAAGTCGAGAGTTCCGAGGGACTTGCGCTGCGGTTCTGCACGCAGGCGATGAGCTTTGGCTCGCTGTCTCGCGAGGCACACGAAGTGCTGGCGGTGGCGATGAACCGCATCGGCGGCAAGAGCAACTCCGGGGAGGGCGGCGAGGAGCCGGAGCGCCTCAAGCCGTACACGGCCGACGCGCCGGAGCGAAGCGTGGCGAAGTGGCACCCGGGCGCCGGCGACAGCGGGACCAGTGCGATCAAACAGATCGCGTCCGGGCGCTTCGGCGTGACGCCGGACTACC
Source organism: Bradymonadaceae bacterium (assembly GCA_041601915.1). GTDB lineage: Bacteria > Myxococcota_A > Bradymonadia > Bradymonadales > Bradymonadaceae > JBFIHF01. The sequence continues at coordinate 5,283 of JBFIHF010000161.1, read as the reverse complement.
TCGTGTCCGCGCAGCAACTCGAGATCAAGATGGCCCAGGGCTCAAAGCCCGGGGAGGGCGGTCAGATTCCGGGCTTCAAGGTCACCGAAGAGATCGCGCGCACGCGCCGATCGCAGGCCGGCACGACGCTCATTTCGCCGCCCCCGCACCACGACATCTACTCCATCGAAGACCTCGCGCAGCTGATCTACGACCTGAAGCGCATCAACAAGGAAGCCACGGTCGCGGTCAAACTCGTCTCCGTTGTCGGAGTCGGCACGATCGCCACCGGCGTGGCGAAAGGCTACGCGGACGCCCTGCAGATCTCGGGGCATGATGGCGGCACCGGCGCTTCGCCGCTCGGTTCGATCAAACACGCCGGGCTTCCCTGGGAACTGGGACTCGGTGAGGTCCAACAGCGCCTCGTCGCCAACGATCTACGCGGCCGCGTGACGCTTCGGGTCGACGGGGGCCTCAAGACGGGCCGGGATGTCGTCGTCGCGGCGCTGCTTGGCGCGGAGGAGTTCGGCTTCGGCACCGCGGCGCTCGTCGCGGCTGGATGTGTGATGGCGCGGCAGTGCCATGCGAACACGTGCCCGGTCGGCGTGGCCACCCAGCGCGAAGACCTGCGCGCGAGATTCCCTGGCAAGCCCGAGCACGTGATCGCATTCATGATGTTCATCGCCGAGCACGTGCGCCTGATCCTTGCGGAGCTTGGCGTCCGCTCGCTCGACGAGATCATCGGTCGCGTGGAGATGCTCGAACAACGCAGCGACCTGCCGGAGCGCGCGCGGCGCGTGGACATCAGCAAGCTGCTCTGGGCACCGACCACGGATGTCGCCCGCCGCCGGGAGGTCCCACGTAACGACCGCCCGGAGCCCAAGCCGCTGGACGAAGAGGTGCTCGAGGCCTGTGCCGGCGATTGGCAGCCCTTGGAGCGCACATGGACGATCGTGAACGCCGATCGGTCCGTCGGCGCGCGGTTGTCCGGCGAGATCGCGCGCCGCGGACGGCGCTTGAAAGCTCGGTTCTTCGACCTCCGATTCGTCGGTGTGTCCGGTCAGAGCTTCGGCGCGTTCTGCAACGACGGGATGCGGCTGACGTTGGCCGGAGAGGCGCAAGACTACGTCGGCAAAGGCATGGCCGGCGGCGAAGTCGTGCTGTTCCCGGCGAGCTGGGACCTCGCCCACGCGGGCTCCGTGATCATGGGCAACACGTGCGCGTATGGCGCCACCGGCGGCTCGCTGTTCGCGGCTGGCGCGGCCGGCGAGCGACTCGCTGTGCGCAACTCCGGCGCCGAGGTCGTCGTCGAAGGATGCGGGGACCATGGCTGCGAGTACATGACTGCGGGCACCGTCGTGGTCCTCGGGCCCACCGGCTACAACTTCGCCGCGGGAATGACGGGGGGTCGCGCCTTCGTCTGGGACCGGGAGCGTGCACTGCCCGAGCGCCTGAACGAAGCCAGCGTCGAGTTCGGTCCTGTCGGCGACGATCTCGCCGATCTCCACGAGGTGATCGCCCGCTACCGCGCTGCGACGCTCAGTCCGCTCGCGACGCGAATCCTCGCGGACTGGGAGACGGAGTCCAGGTACTTCGTGGCCGTGCTCCCGATCGGCTCAACGCCCGCGCAGACTCGACGCAGCGCGTAGCAGTCACCACCGGGTGATCAGCGCGATCCCGTTGTGCGTCGGCACGATCCGGGCGTGGCGCAGCAGCGACTCGCCGCGCTTTCGATACCGCGACATGAGCCGGAACGAGTCGATCCACGCCCACGTCTGCAGGACCCCGCCGACCAGCTGCGGCACGTCCGGTCGAACCTCGGCGTCGATGACGCCGGTTTCGTTCAGCACCCACCCGGTCGTCACCGCCGTGATACCCACGAGCGGGCCGATCAGATTCACCCACAGCGACCACTTCTGGCGCAGCACGAGGCCCACGGTGTTCACGGAGTAGACCGCGCAGCCCGCGACCGCCACGAAGTGCTTCGGTCGCCACTCGATCTCGCCGGCGGCGGCGGAGAGCGGTTGCACACAGTGCATCGCGGCGATTCCGGCCTCGAGCCCGATGAGCCGCTGCCAAATGTCTCGGTCGTCGGGGGGGAGCTCATCCCAAGGAACGATGGCCTCGGCGCTGCTGGCCGTGGCCAGCAGCGCTAACAGGACGAATGCACTGGGCCCCAGTCGCGCGCTCACGTGACGTCCACGCTCGGCGGGTCGCCGACCGTGCGTAGCTGGCGCTCCAGCACGAACGTCGCAAACGGAATCAGCGAGGCGCCGATCGCCCAGACTCGAAACTCCCACTTCCACCGCTGTTCGCTGGCCGCGAGGTGTCCCGCGATACCGTAGGCGATGAACAGCAGCCCGTGGATCCAGCCCACGGCGCGTACGGCCATCGGCATGTCGAACGCATACTTGAGCGGCATCGCGACGCCGAGCAGCAGCAGATACGACACCCCCTCGGCGACGGCGATCCAGCGAAATCGGTTTACAGTCGGACTCATCAACCTCATCTAGCACATCATGCGTCGAAACTCATTGACAGGGTGCGCCTTGGGCGGACACTGGCGCCGTGTTCCGGACCCTCAAGCGACAGTTGCAAAAGCTGCGGCGCCAGCGCCATCGGCGCGAGCGACGGCCGACGATCTGGTACCACCCGGACTTCCGGATTCCGATCGAGGGGATTGGGCTCGAGACGCGACGCGCCGACTTCGTGCTGTGGAGCCTGCTGGACCTCGGCGTGATCGAACCGTCGCAGGTCGAGAAGCCTCGCCGCGTCCGGTACTCCGAGCTCGCCGCGGTCCACACGCCGAAGTTGCTGGAGACCCTCGGCGACCCCCAACGGCTTGCCGAGGTCTTTGCGGTTACGGCGAGCGAACTCCCCGCCGAGAACCTGACGAACACGATCCGGCTGGCTTGCGGTGCGACGCTCGCCGCGGCACGACGCGCGGCGGCCGGTGCGGGACCGCAGGTTAACCTGCTCGGCGGTTTCCACCATGCATCGCCAGAGCGGGGCGGCGGGTTCTCCGCCGTCAACGACATCGCGGTCGCGATTCGCGAGTTGCGCAAAGACGGACTGCTCGGGCAGGTGGTCGTACTCGATCTGGACGCCCATCCGCCCGATGGTACCGCCGATTGCGTGAATGCGGACCCCGACGGGATGGGCGACGTGTGGATCGGCTCGATCTCGGGCACGGACTGGGGCGAGCTGGCGAACGTCGATGAGACGGTACTGATTGGGGCAGGGGACACCGAGTACCTGAACGCGCTGCATCGGCTGCTCGAACGGATGCCGGACCCCGTCATCGCGTTTGTGGTCGCGGGGGGCGACGTGCTCGCCGGCGATCGCTTCGGCGGGCTGAACCTCACGATTGAAGGCGTCTACCAGCGCGACCGGATGGTCGTCGAAGGGTTGCACGGCGTCGGCTCGGTCTGGCTTTCCGCGGGCGGCTACTCCGATGACGCCTGGCGGGTGTTGCTCAACACCGTGGCTGCGGTCGCGCTGAAGCGACACCTCGTCGTGCCGGCCGGCTACGATCCGCTGCGGGCTCGTTTCTCGCGCGTCGCCCGCGAACTCGCGCCGCCGTGGGACGACGGCGACCTGTTGACGGACCTCGACCTGTCGCTCGACCTTGGCTTTCGTCCGCCCGGGGGGCTCCGGCTGCTCGATACCTACACGCCGGAGTGGATCGAGCACGCGCTGTTTCGGTACGGGGTCCTGGAGCACATCGAGCGGCTGGGTTACTCCGACCTGCGGGTCGAGGTGGCGCCGTCGGGAGACGGGGAGCGGATGCGCCTGTATGGCCGCGCGGAGCAGGCCGAACATGTGCTGCTCGAGGTCGTGATGGACCGCCTGCGCGTGGGCGACGAGTCCTACCTGTTCGTGAACTGGCTCACGTTGCGGCATCCGATCGCGCAGTTCGCGAAGGGACGACCCGCGCTGCCCAACCAGGAGGTTCCGGGCCTTGGGTTGTCGCGCGAAGCCGCGGAAATTCTCGCCCTCGTGGCGAAACGACTGGGGCTGGCCGGGGTGATGATTCACCCCGCCGCGTTTCATATCGCGTACGCGTCACGGACGGACTTCTCGTTCGTGGATCCCGTGCGGCAGGGATGCTTTCTCAAGCTGATCGAAGACCTGGGCGACGTGCCGCTGGGCGAGTTGACCCGCGCGATCGCGCAGAAACAGGTGATGCTGGATGGCGAGGTGTACCACTGGGAGCCAGACCCGATGGCGGTGCGACTCGACGGCACGAGAACCGTACCGATCGAGTGCACAGGCACCTTTCGCCTCAAGGGCAACGATCACATCTGAGCGTTGGGATCCTGGGTCCACAGCGCCAGCGAGGCACCGCTCGGGTCCGCGAGCACGCTGAACCGACCCATGCCCGGAATGTCCGTCGGCTCTTTGTGCACCTTGCCGCCCAGTTTCTGGGCCCGCTTCGTGGAGGCGTCAACGTCGGCGACGCTCACGTAGTTGATCCAGCTCGGCGGCATGCCCACGGCCTCGGCCGGATACGCCATCGCCGTCGCGATCATCTGCTCCCCGCGACTGAGCACGACGGTGCCCTCGTTGCCCGGCATCGGCTGAGCCGTCCAGCCGAAGACCGCGGTGTAGAAGTCGACCGCCGCTTTGACGTTGCTCGTCATCAGCTGCTGCCAGCACCACTGCCCGACTTCGGGGCGCGACTCCGTGTCGGTCGCGCCCGGCGTGTTGCTCTTGAACACCGCAAACGGCGCGCCGTGCGGGTCCGATACGATCGCGAACTCGCCGACCGGGATCGTCGTGTGCGGCACGCGAACTTTGCCGCCCAGCGACTCGATCTGCTTCACCTTCGCGGCGACGTCGTCGACCGAGATGTAGGCGACCCAGTGCGGCGGAACGCTGCCCTGGTGTGCCTTCGGAATCGTCGCGATTCCGGCCAGATCGGCGTCGTCCCGCTTGAGGAGGGTGTAGTCGCCCATCTCCCCCATCGCCATCGTCGCCGACGTCCAATTGAAGAGCTCGCCATAGAAGCCTTTCGCGCTATCCGCGTCGTGCGCCATGAGCTCTCGCCAAACGAATCGTCCTTCAAAGCTTGTTTCCGACATGTCCATAACTCCGTGGGTTGGTTTGTTCGTGTCTCTACGAACGACGCCACCCGCGATCGACATGCGTGCGAAACTTTCTTGCCAGTACTCGTTCTCGTTCTCGTTCTCGTTCTCGTTCTCGTTCTCGTTCTCGTTCTCGTTCTCGTTCTCGTTCTCGTTCTCGTTCTCGTTCTCGTTCTCGTTCTCGTTCTCGTTCTCGTTCTCGTTCTCGTTCTCGTTC
>JBFIHF010000160.1:0-13788 GCA_041601915.1 Bradymonadaceae bacterium | reverse complement strand
TCGCCGAGATCCTCGTCGATGGCCCGCTGCCCGAACCGACCGCCCTCCATGTGTTGTCGCAGGTCCTCGAATCTCTGCGCGAGGCGCACGGAATGGGCCTGCTGCACCGGGACGTCAAACCCGAGAACATCCGCGTCTTCACGCACCTCGATGACCCGTGGACGGTGAAACTGCTCGACTTCGGGATCGCGAAGGCGAGCGACCACGCCGAACCGGCGCTCACGCGCACCGGCGAGCTGCTGGGCACGCCGCGGTACATGTCCCCCGAACAGCTACGCGACCAACCGCTGACGGCCGCGTCCGACCTCTACGCGTTGGGGCTCGTGGGGTTTGAAATGTTACTGGGCCGGTCGGTGCTCCATGGCGGCCGCTGGGCCGATCAGTTCGATCGACTCATGACCGGCCACCTGATTGGCGTCGGCGGATCGAACCACGTGCGCCCGCAGACTCTCGAGCTGCTCACGAAAATGACAGCGGTTCATCCGCAAGACCGCCCGCAGTCCGCCGCCGAAGTGCTGCGCGCGTTGGGTCGCCCCAGCGCCAACCACGTGTCACCGCGCGCGACCATCGCCGAGCCGCCCGCTCCGCCCCGCCCTGTTGGGCGAGCCACGATCGTCGCCGGCGCACTGCTCGCGGTCGCTGCGCTGGTTGGAGCGGCGTTCGCCCTGCGTGCTTTGACCGAGCAGCCTCCGCCAGAGGTTTCGCCCCCACCGGAAGCCCGTGCGGTACCGGTCCTTCCGATCGCGGCGCCGAATCCACCCAGCCCGCCGGCCCGAGACCCCACGCGTTCGGCGGGTTGCGGCAAGCCGTTGAATCAAGACGGAAAGATTCAACTGAGCACCTTGGATGGCCTCCAGCGCGTGGAATGGAAGGCGCAGGTCGGCCGCACGTACGACCCCGACAAGGCGCTGCCGGTCATCGTGCTGTTCCACGACGACACGGAGGCCGACGATCCGACAGACTTCGTGGTCGACGCTCGATTTAGCTATATCGCGAACGAATACGGGGCGTTCGTGCTGCTGCCGCGCGCGAAAAAGCCCCAGCGGTCTTGGCGAACCGAGCGCGAGGTGTCCGACATCGAGTGGCTGATCGAGGAATCCGCGAAGCAGGTCTGCCTCGATACGACGAAGATCTTTCTCGTCGGCCACGGCGCCGGTGCCGAAGCGGTCAGCTTTCTCGCGTGCGAACCCTGGGTGACCGCCGTCGCGACCAACGCCGCCCGACCCCGGCTATGCGGCGACAGTCCGCGGCCGGTCCCGCACCTGCACATCGACCCCTCGGACACCCGCTGGTTGCCGGTCGCCGGCGGTCCAGACTGTGACGGCCGCGTCGCCCCGTCGCGCGACGAGGCCGAACGCGCGTGGCAGGAACAAAACCACTGTGAGGGCGAGCCGGCAGCCGAGGTCGTCGACGATGGCACCTGTTACGCCTGGCCGTGCGAGGCTCCGTTCGTGAGTTGCCACGTCCCGGGGGGACGACTTTGGGGGGACGGAGCTCTGCCGCGAGGCGACGGCGTCGACCGGGGATGCGATGGAACTCCCGTTCAGTTCCGAAGCGACGAGCATATCTGGCGGTTTTTCGCGTCCTTGCCCGCCACGCGCTAGCGCCAACCCGGCGCAAAGTACTAATCGCGTTGGCAGGTCTGCACGGCCTTCTCGAGCGCCGTGCCGGGGTACAGCGACTTGGTATACAGCTCGTAGCCGCGGCGAATGCACGCCTCCCCGCCGCGATGGACGCTGCCGACCAGGGTCGCGGCCTTGTCCAGCGCCGTCTGCTCGTACAGCGACGTGGCGTAGACGTCTTTCGCGAGCTGCAGCATGCCGACCTTGCCGAACAACTCCCGGCGCTGCGCCATCAGCAGCGCGGCCTCGAAGGCCGGCTTCTGATACGCGTTCTTGCGGTACACCGCGAAGGCCACGGCGAGCACTTGAGGGTCGACCGGTTTCGCGCCGCAGGCGCGTACGGCGTTCTCGAACGCCACCGTCTCGTAGGACGTTTCGGCGTACGCGGCGGCGCCGAGATCGACGCAGGCATCGCGGCGACCTGATGCGTGCGTGTGTCGTTCGACGTGTGCGTCGGAGTGCCGTTCGAGCTCCGCGATCGCACGCCGCAACGCGTGGGCGGCCGCGTGCTTGTCCGCGGCGTTGCCCGGTGAGTTGAGCGCTTGTTGGGCGCGCAGCAGCAATTGTTGAAGTTCGGCGTCTGTCGTTTCGGCGGCCGCCGGAGCGCAGAAGGCGAGGAGAATGAGAATTGTGAGGAGAGTTTTCATGGCCCCACAGACGCTCATCGCGGCCCGCTATTCATCGCCGAGGGTCAACGGGTGCTGCAGGTCCCGGTGTCGCACCACACTCCCTCGAGTGGGGCACAGTCGCAGGCGCTGGGGCCGGGGTTGCAGTCGGGTTCACCGCGCGCCGCGTTGTAGTCGTCGAGCGCGTTGTGATTGATCGCGCCGCGCCCGCAATCGCAGGACGAGCAGATCTGGCCGGTCGTGATCAGGACACACTCTTCGTCGATCTCACAGCTCTGGTCGAACTGGTCCGCCTGGATCGTGATCGCTGTGATGGCTTCACAATCACCGCTCGAGCACACCGCCATCTGCTCCTGGCAGGCCGCACCCGGGCACGCGATCGGTTCGGCGTTGTCGGGGCACACGACCGCATCCTTCGCGGCCCGAAAGTCGGGCACCGCCGACGCCGCGATCGCGTCGCCGCAGATCGCGCCGCACCCACAGACGTCGCCGCCCCAGACCAGCTCGCACTCCGTATCGAAGTCGCACGCCTGGTCAAAGTCACCCGGGTCGATGACCGTCTCGTTGTTCCCGGTCTGCGAATTCGTCGGTGTGGTGCCGTTGTTCGGCACGACGTTCTGGGAGTTGAGGTTGTTCGGCGACGAGTTGGTGCTCGAATTGGGCTCCTTGGACGGGGGCGTCGAGCACCCCACGACGAGAGCCAGGACGACATAGCTGAGCTGTTTCATGGGTATCTCCGATACCCCACGATACCGGACTCGCCGATCCGGCGCACGTCGTGAGCCGAGGTGGTGGGGCGCGGCGGTCGATATCGCTTCGGCGACGCGTGCGGTATAACGAAAACGTCTCCGGAACGGACTCCCGATGGCTGACCTCGACCACCTGCAACGACCTCCCGCCGAGCTGCTGTACGCCCACGAGCTGGAGCAGCTCGCCGCGCGCGATGCGGGCAAGCCGCGCCCCGACGGATGGCTGCTGACGCCGGATTCGGTCGTGCGGTTCGTGTTGGGCGACGATGCGCTCAAGATCGCGCCGAAGTTCGTGGGCACCCGTCGATTCGTAGAACGCTGCATCGTGGCGCTGGCCACAAACCGCGGCTTGATGATGATCGGCGAGCCAGGGACCGCGAAGTCGTTCCTGTCCGAACTCATCGCCGCGGGCGTCAGCGGCGACTCGACGCTCACGATCCAGGGCAGCGCCGGCACCACCGAAGACGACATCAAGTACTCGTGGAACTACGCGCTACTGCTGGCCGAGGGGCCCACCGATCGCTCGCTGGTCCCCGCCCCGCTGTACCGCGGCATGTCGGCGGGCAAGATCGTGCGGTTCGAGGAGATCACGCGATGTCCGCTCGAGATCCAAGACACGCTGTTGTCCGTGATGAGCGACCGCGTGATGCTGGTCCCGGAGTTCGAAGGCGAGTCGCGTACGCTGTTCTCGCGCGGTGGCTTCAACGTCATCGCCACGGCCAACACGCGCGACCGCGGGGTCAACGAGATGTCGGCGGCGCTGAAACGGCGCTTCAACTTCGAGACCGTGCAGCCGATTCGCAAGATCGAGGTCGAGCAGGCGCTCGTGCAGCGTGAGACCGACGAGCTGCTGCGGCGGGCCAAGATCCCGATGAGCATGCAGCCGGACCTCACCGAGGTCCTCGTCACCACCTTCCACGAGCTGCGCAGCGGGAAGACGCAGGGCGGCAAAGCGCTGGAACAAGTGTCGACGGTGATGAGCACCGCCGAGGCCGTATCGGTCGCGTTCGCGGCGTCCCTCCATGCCTACTATTTCGGCGAGGACACCGTGCAGCCGCTGCACATCATCGAGAACCTCGTCGGGACGGCGCTCAAGGAGAACCCCGAGGACGTCAAGCGGCTGCGCCACTACTTCAATCACGTCGCGAAGGGCCGCAAGCAAGCCGCGTGGCAGCGGTACTACGAGGCCTCGCTGAAGGTCGAGGAACTCAACGGCGAATGACCGACGCACTCTCGGCACGTGTGCTGTGGGATGTCGACGCCGACGCGTTGGCTGACGTCGTGTACTTCCCGGTGCGGCACTACAGCCCGATCAGCGCTCGCTTGCTGCGGGACTGCGCCGACGCGATCCAACCCACCGCGATCTTGGTCGAGGGCCCGTCCGACTTCAACGCCCGCATCGACGAGCTGATGCTGTCCGGCCACGAGCTGCCGATCGCGGTGTACTCGTACGTGCGACTGTCCGACGACACCAAGCGTAGCGCGTTCTATCCCTACAGTGAGTACGCCCCGGAATGGCAGGCGCAGCTCATCGCGCGGGAGCGCGAGCTGCCCTTCCGATTCATCGACCTGCCGTGGGCCGAGATGGCCGTGCACTCCGATCGCGAGCATCGCTACTCCGACGAACACTTTCAGGTGAATCCGTACCCCGACGCGCTGTGCGAGCGGCTCAATGTCGCCGACTTCGACGAGCTGTGGGATGTCCTCTTCGAGCTCGACGCGGAGCTGGACTGGACAGGGTACCTGCGCCGGGCGCACGAGTTCTGCTGGCACCTGCGCATGTTTGGCGGCCCCGATTCGGCCGAAAACGTGGCGCGCGAGACCTGCATGGTCGAGCACATCGACCGCGCCGTCGCGGAGTTCGGCGGGCCGGTGCTCGTCGTGTCGGGCGGGTTTCACAGCATCGGGATGTACGCGCGCCGAGCCGGGCTCGACCTCGAGGTCTTCGACGTCACGCCACCTGCCGTGGAGGCGACGGAACCTCAGAACGACACCGAGCTCGACGAGGAGGCTGGCGAGGAACCGCTGTCCGAGCCTCCGACGGTCGTCGACTCCGGCATCACGCTCACGCCGTTCACGTACGAACGCATCGACAAGCTCTCCGGTTACGCATCGGGGGTCCACGGCCCCGCGTTCTACCAGTACGTCTGGGAGTGCCGCCGCGACGGGGTGGCGCTCGACAGCCGGCAGTTCCTCTACGAAATCCTGACCCGTTTGCGCGAACGCGGACAAGTGGCGAGCACCGCCGACGTGATCGGGATCGAGTCCACGGCGCGCGCACTCGCGATGCTGCGCGGCCGCGATGACATCTGGCGCTTCGACCTGCTCGACGCGATCTCGAGCGCCCTCGTCAAAGAGGCCCAGGACGCCGAGTACATGCACCCGGTGCTGCAGATCGCGCGCGACGTGCTGCGCGGGTCCAAGCGCGGCCGCATCGACGAGCGGGCCCCGTTGCCCCCGCTGGTGCGCAACGTGCGGCGCCTGCTCGACGAGTACGAGCTGTGGAGTGACGACGGCCGCGACCTGACCATCTCCCTGGATCTCGAAGATCCGCGCGATCTCACGCGCAGCCGGATCCTCCACCAGTGCCGCGTCCTGCAGCTCGGCGGCTTCCGCTACGATGGCGGCGTCGATTTCGCGACGCGCGAGGACCTCTCCGAGGTCTGGGAGGACTGGAGCGTCGGTTGGAATCCCGAGTTCGAAGCGACGTTGATCGAGGCCGCCGTCTACGGCTCGGACTTGCAGGAAGCCGCCGCTGCCCGCGCACTGGAGCTCGCTCAGGCGACTGGCGTCGACGCGAAGAAGGCCGCGCTGATCGCGATCGACGCCGTGCTCATGGGCATCGTCGACATCGCCGAAGCGCTGTGCCGGAAGCTCGAAGCGATCGTGCGCGACGAGTCCGACTTCTTCAAAGTCACCGCCGCGCTCGCCCACGTCCTGTACCTGTACGGGCATGACGAGGTCCTCGGCTCGGCCGGCAACTCGAACCTCGCAAGCCTGCTGCGCGAGACCTACGCGCGCGCGCTGTGGCTCTTCGAGAGTCTCGGCGGCGTCAAAGACCGCGACGCCGAGCTGATCGGGGCGATTCGAGACATCCACCAGACCTTCCAGCGCTGCTACCAGCGCGACGACGACGACCGCGCCGAGTACGTCGAGGTCGTCACGAGGGCCGCAAACGACGAAGACCAACCGCCGCTCACACGCGGTGCGGCGATGGGCGCGCTGTACTCGCTGCGCGAAGTCGACACCGATCGAATCCTCGCCCTGATGCGGTACTTCGGCGACCCCGTCGCGGTCGGCGACTTCCTGATCGGATTCTTCAGCCTCGCCCGCGAAGCGGCGCAGCGAGATCCGAGGCTGCTGCAACTGCTCGACGAGATCGTCTGCGATCTCGAGTCCGGGGAGTTCCTCGAAGTGCTCCCGGGGTTGCGGCTGGCGTTCACGTTCTTCACACCCCAGGAGAAGCACAAGCTCGTCGACCAGTTGTTCGGGGAGAAGACGACCCGCGCCGACTCGGTCCACGTCGACGGCCAATCCGCGGCCCACGGCGCGGCGCTGGAGGCGCGCATCCGAGACGTGGCCGAGGCGTTCGGCCTGCGCGGCGTGCCCGACGACCTGCCCGATCCATCGGAGCCCACCGAACCCAGCGATGTCCCGCGATCGGACGCGAGCGACGACGGTGAGGCCACCGAGAGCGACAGCGGTGACGGGGACGCTGACGGCAGCCGTAGCAGCGACACGCTTTCCCCGGAAGAGCGCAAGGAACGCTGGCGGCTGATCCTCGGTGCGGGGTCCGACGACAGCCTCGGCGGGCTCGAGGGCCAAGCCGCCGAACGCGATCGCCTGCTCGCCTATCTGTACGACCGCGAGTACGGACCCGGCCGCAATGTGCGCGGTGGGCGCGGCGAATCGGGGCAGCTGGGCAGCCTCGACCCGTCCCAGTTGTCGGTACCGGACTGGATCAACGGCGTGCACGAGCTGTTTCCGCAGCGCACGATCGAGCGGCTGGAGAAGGACGCGCTCGACCGCTACGAGATCGAGGAGATCGTGACGCGACCGGACGTCCTCGCCCGCGCGACCCCCAACCCGACCCTGCTCAAAGCCGTGCTACGGACCAAACACCTCATGAACCGCGAGGTCCTCGAGATCGCCCGACGCCTCGTGCGGCAGGTCGTCCACGAGCTAATGGAGCGCATGGCGCGAAAGATTCGGCAGCCGTTCGCCGGCGCGATCGACCGCCAACGCCGCTCGTTCCTCAAGGTCGCGAAGAACTTCGACGCCCGCGAGACGATCCGTCGAAACCTCAAACACTGGGACGGCGCCCGCGGTGCCCTTCTCATCCGCGAGCCGTTCTTCTACTCGCGCATCCGTCGCCAGGTTGACCGGTGGCACGTCATCATCGTCGTCGATCAGTCCGGGTCGATGGTCGACAGCGTGATCCACGCCGCGGTCACGGCGAGCATTTTCCGCGGCGTGAAGGCGCTCAAGACGAGCTTGATCGCGTTCGACACGAGCATCGTCGACCTCTCCCACGAGGCCGACGATCCGGTGGAGACGCTGATGAAGGTCCAGCTCGGCGGCGGCACGGATATCGCCAACGCGCTGCAATACGCTCAGCGGCTGGTCGAGAACCCCCGGAACACGATCGTGATTCTCATCACGGACTTCTTCGAAGGCGGCATCGTGAGCCACCTGATGGCCGCCACCCAACAGCTCGTGGAGAGCGGCGTGACATTGCTCGGCCTCGCGGCGCTCGACGAGCAGGCGAACCCCAACTACGACCGCGATATCGCGGCCAAGATGGTGCGCCTCGGTGCCCACGTCGGGGCGATGACGCCCGGTGAACTCGCCAATTGGGTCGCGGAGAAAGTCCGATGATCCGCGCAGACCTGCTGGCGCTGACGACCGCCGACCTCGCCGACATCTCGAACCGCGGGACCGTGAAGCGCGCGACCAAGGAGCTCGACGAAGGCAAGGTCACGTTCGAACTCACCGACCAGGACGGAACGATCCGCGTGACGTGGTCGGACGGTCCGACGACGGTGCTGTCGGCCCGGCACACCGTCTCAGACGGCGTCTGCGACTGCCCGGCGACCGGCGTGTGCCGACACCTCATCCGCGCGGTGCTCGCGTACCAGACGCTGCACGAGGCCGACGCGGCTGCCCAGGACCATGCGACGGGCCCCTGGAGTCCCGGCGACATCACCGACGGGGCGCTCGTGGCTCTGTTCGGCTCCCGGGCGCTCACAGCGCTGCGCACGCTGTACGACGACCGGCTCGTCGTCGAAGTGCTCAAGTCGTCGAAGCCGGTGGCTCGCTTTCACAAGCTGCGCCACACGATCCGCTTCCTGGTACCGGGCGACGCCCGCTACTCGCAGTGTGACTGCGCCGAGAAGGCGCCCTGCCGGCACACCGTGCTCGCGATCTGGGCGTTTCGCGAACTCGGCGGCGCCGACGCCGCGATCGTGACCACCGGCCCGCCGGAGGAGCCCGTGGACAGCCAGTTGTTGGACGGCACCGAGCAGGCCCTCGGCCGGCTTGTCGACGTCGGTATCGCCCACACCGCGGCGGCGGCGATGGATCGCTTGAAGGCGTGGGAGAACAAGCTGCGCGAAGGCGGCGTGGTGTGGCCGGCCGAGATCCTGCTCGACGTGCGTCGCCAGTACGACCACTACCACGCCCACGATGCGCGGTTCAGCGCCGACGCACTCACCGATCTGGTCGGCGAGCTCGTGATCCGACTCGACGCGTTGCGGAAACCCACGTTGCCCGTCCCGACGCTCTTTGTGCGTGGTCACGTCGACGACCAGGAGGCAAAGCTCGGCCAGTCGCGCCTCATCGGCCTCGGCTGCGGGGTTCGCCACCGTCAGAAGTCGGTCGAGATCCTCGCCCTGATGCAGGACGACTCCAGCGGCACCATCACCGCGGTCACGCGACACTTCCCCGATCCGGAGATCGACGACCACGATCGCATCCCGGACCCGGAGAGTTTCGCGCGCCTCGGCGCCAAGCTCGTGGTCAAGGGGCGCGACCTCACCACGATCGGAGCCGGCCAGCTCGTGATCAAGACCGGCAAGCTACACTCCGACCACCGGCTGTCGCTGGGGCGGTCGACGGCCAGCGTCTATGCCCAGAACTTCGGCTGGGAAGAGCTGCGCGCGCCGGTTCTGGCGGAGAGCTTCGCCGAAGTGCGCGCGCGACTCGCCCAGTTGCCGCCAGCGTCCCTGCGGCCGCGACGGATCGGCGAAGATCTGCATGTCGTGCGGGTTCACGAGGTCGAGCACGCACGCTTCTCGACGCGGGAACAGGCGGTTCGAGCGACGTTGCGCGATGCGGACGGCCACGTGGCCGAGCTCGTCCACCCCTACACGACCCGCAATAGTCACGGGACCGAGCGTCTGCTGAACTGGCTGATCCGAGCGCCCGAACGCGTGTTGTTTGTCGCGGGGCCGTATCGCCTCACCGCCACAGGGCTCGTCGTCTCGCCGACCGGGCTGGTCTTCGATGCGCCGCAAGGCCGATTTCTCGTCCAGCCATGGGTCGACGACATGGACGCGCACCTCGAGTCGGCCGATGTCCGCATCGAGCCACCCCGCCCTTCGGAGGCCCCGCTGGACGCGCTACGCGACGAGCTCGCCGCGGCGGTCGGGGACGCCATCCTCGTCGGCATCGACCACGCGATCAGCGGCACCGAGCGTTGGGGCCGGCTCGAGGCGCTTGCCGGCGGACTCCAGCTGCACAGCATCGTGCGCGCAATCGTGGACACCCGTCAGTCGATCGACGCCAAGGATCACAGCGCGCTGTCGCAGAACCTCCTCAACCTCGCCGTGCTCTCGCGCCTGAGCCAGGAACTCGGTTAGCGGGTCACTTCTTGAGGTAGGTTCCGTCGCCCCACTGCAGCACGGTGAGCGTCACGTCGATCACGCCGCGCTGCTCCATCTCCAGATCGTGGGCGGCCGCCCATGACAGGTCGATCACGCGACCCTTGGAGTACGGGCCGCGATCGGTGATGCGCACCACCACCGTCTTGTTGGACGCCGGGTCGCGGACGCGCACGATCGTGTGGAACGGCAACGTCTTGTGGGCCGCCGTGAACGCGTACATGTCGAACGGCTCACCGGATGCGGTCGTGCGCCCCTGGAATCGCTCGCCGTACCAACTCGCGCGCCCGATCAAGTCGTGCTGCTTGCCGTCGGGCCCCGAGACGTAGGGCGTCTCGAGGTCGTTCGCCGGGTCCTTGATGCGATTCGCCGGCGTGCGACATCCCGCGAGCACCAGCAACACAGCGATGACGAGCGAGGCCCGCACTCAGTCGCAGCTCGGCGTGAGGACGAGCGCACGGTGGTCCTCGAACATCACGAGGTCGCCGCCGCTGTCACCGTTGAGGCTCGCGAACGCGCCACCCTGCGGCAGCATTTGATGGCCTACCCGCACGCGGCCACTGGCGTAGGACGAGTTCCCGTCGTGCTTGAAGAAGTAACTTCCGACGAAAATGTCGGCGAAGCCGCTGAACGTGACGTCCGCGAACAGCAGCATCGAGGGCTCGATACCGATCACCTCGTTGTAGTACGCCGAGAAGCTCGCCTGGCCGTTGTTCGCCCACACCGCGATCTCAGGGTTGATGTCGAGCATCGTGTCCGGATCCATCGTGCGGGGCGCGAGGAACGCGAGGTCCGTGATCGCGTTCTGGTTGATGCTGCCGGCCGCGAGCTTCGTGTACGCCTGATTCGGCGCGGTCGTCGCCACCGTGAACTGCTCGACCGTCCCGGCGTCGGCGCCCGTGATCTTCGTGACGACCGCGACGCGGTTGCCATCGGCGAGCACCGCGAAATCACTGCCCGGCGTGCCGTCGAAGTCGGCGACCGCGAACGCATGCAGCGTCACGAAGCCCGAGAGCGCGAAGTCGAAGCTGTCGCGAAAGTCTCCTTCGCCGTCGTTCACGAACACGATCACGCGATTCGGTGCGCCGGCGAGCACGAACAGGTCCGTGTCGCCGTCGTTGTCGAAGTCGCCGGCCGCGATGTCGATCGGTGAGCCGGGCGCGGGGTAGATGAAGTCGGAGTCCTCGTACAGATCGCGCCGGTTTCCCGCGGCGACGTTCTGCACGATCGAGATGTCGACCTGGTTCATGACCGCCGCTTCCGAAAACCCGTCGCCGTTCGCGTCCAACGCGACGAGGGCCCGCGGTCCGGTCCCCGGTTGCGCCGTATCAATGCGCGTGAACGTCTCGGCGTCCCCTTGTGGATCGAGCACCGACGCAAAGAACGCGACGCCGTCGCGGCCGAGCAAGTTGAGCAGCGCGAAGTCGCCCACCCCGTCGCCGTTGAAGTCGCCCGTCGTGACGTCGCGGATCACGATCTGGTCCGTCTCCGTCGCGATCTCGAAGTACACATCGGTATAGTTGACATCCCCGCCGGGGATGCACGAATCGCACAGATCGCCGAAGCCGTCGCCATCGAGGTCCGACTGGTCTTCATTGGGTTTCATGCGGCAGTTGTCACACACGTTGCCCACACCGTCCGCGTCGTCGTCGGCCTGATCGGTGTTCTCGGCCAATGGACAATTGTCCTCGCCGTTCGCGACGCCGTCGCCGTCGTCATCGGCGCCCGGATTGAGGTCGGGGTTCGTGACCGGCATGTCTTCGGCGGTCCCCATATCCACGGTCGTGCCGTTGGAGGTGCCGTTGGCGTTGTTGGCTGCCTTGTTCCCGCACGCCGAGGCGGCGAGGACGAGCAGGACGCTGAGCGCGATTCGAGAGACGGATGGTCGCATGGTGTGGCCACGTTTGGACATTTGGACGAGCGGCCGAATTATGCGTACCGCACCGATCAGACGCAAGCGTTGCTTGATGATGCCGCTATGATCGGCGCCCGATAGCCTGCGCGATCGCACGCGGGTACAGCTCGTGTTCGGCGGCGTGGATGCGTTTGTGCAACGAGGCCGCGTCGTCGCCAGGCTCTAGTGGAACGCGCGCCTGCGCGATGATCGGCCCGTCATCGAGCTCCATCTGGACGATGTGCACCGTGCAGCCCGACACCGATACACCGGCGGCGATCGCTTGCTCGACGGCGTGTAAGCCGCGAAATGCCGGCAGCAGGCTGGGGTGGATGTTCAGGATCCGCCCCGGGAACGCGTCGAGGAGCGTCGACGTTGCGATCCGCATCCATCCCGCCATCGCGACCCAGTCGGCGTTGAAGTCCCGCAGGGCCAGGACCACCGCGGCGTCGAACGCCTCCCGCGAGTCGAACTCGCGATGATCCACGAATCGCGTGGCGATGCCGCGACGCTGTGCACGTTCGGCGACGAACGCGCCGTGGTTGTTGTAGACGAGGCCACACAGCTCGACATCGAGCGTGCCAGCGTGGACCGCGTCGCAGATCGCGGCGAAGTTCGATCCGCTGCCGGACGCCAATACGGCTAGCCGCACCGGCTCTGTGGACGAAGGCACCATGAGCCCGTCTATAGCAGACGCGCTCGCGATCAGGCGAGCAGTTCGGGAATCGTGCCCGTGACTTCGCCCAGCGTGTCCGTCTGCAGGCCCACCGCTTGCATCGCGGTCACCAGCACCTTGGCGGGGTGCTGGCGGTTCGTGACGATGTGCCGCCCCGGCTGCAGACCGCCGACGCGTCCCGCCACGAGCATCGCCATCCGCTCCGTGGAGTGCGTGCTGTCGTCCTTGACCCCTTCGGGGTCGTAGCCGTGGCCGCCTTCGTTCAAGTAGACGATCACGGTGTTGTCGAGCATGTCGCCGGTCCCCTCGGGCGTGTCGGCGAAGCGTTTCACGAGGCGCGCCCAGTGCCCGATGTGCCACCGGATCGCGGTGCTGACGCCCTCGGTGCGGCGCGAGCTGGAGTGGCCGATCTCATGCAGGTCGTACGGGATCTGGATCAGCGGGTACATGTTCATGTGCGACTGAGCCATCGTGTACTGCAGCGTACCAACGCGCGTCAGATCGCACGCCATCGCCATGTGCACGAGGTCCGTAAACGCCTCGGCCCGCGTGTTCTCGTCGGAGTAGCCAGCGTTGATGTCGAAGCCTTCGCCGCCGTTGACGCTGTTGTTGCCGCCGATCGCGGGGTCGTTGCCCGGATTGCCAGGCACCATGCAGATGCCCTCGGCGACGGGCGCGATCGCGTTGACGCGCACTTCGAGGGCGCGCACTTCGTCGAAGTGCCGTTCGATGCGAATCCGGTCAGAGGCGCCCAGCGTCGGATGGAGCCGCTCGTAGCTGGCGCGCACGAGATCGAGCACGCTCTTGCGGCTGCGCAGCATGAAGTCGCGCTCCGCCGCGTCACCTGGATCGGGCGGCACGAAGCCCTGGAACAGCGAGTTGAACGCCTGTTGGGGGCTGACGGTCGCGTCGATCGGGTCATTCTCCGCCCGGTACGAGATGAGGTCGCGACCGTACGGCGCGGACTGGTCGAGGTACCACGACGCCTGAACACGGTAGACCAAAGACTCGTGGATCGTGTCCTGCCCATTCGCCGCGGCGACCATCTGGTCCGACGTGATACCGCGCACCGTGCGCCCATCCGTCACGGATCGCACCCCGGACAGCAGCGGGCTCATCGACGCGAGGTGGAAGCCGTCGTGACGGCCGCCCGCAGGCTCGACGCCACCGTTGCGTCCCGCCCAATCGATCTCGAGGCCCGACACGACTGACACGTGCTGCTGAACCCCCTCCTCGCCCAGGGGCTCCAGCGCGAGCTTCAGATCGTAGTTCGCACCCACGGTGTCGGGCACGAACATGTTGTGGATCGGGTCGTTGTCGGCGCCCAGCGAATGGCCGCC